>CAWUKV010000095.1:0-20210 GCA_963923025.1 uncultured bacterium | reverse complement strand
GCTATAAGTTCTCCACCTACGCCTACTGGTGGATTCGTCAGGCCATTACCCGCGCCATTGCCCAGCAGTCGCGCACGATTCGCCTGCCCATCCACATCACAGAAAAGCTCAACAAAATCAAGCGGGTCCAGCGCGAGCTGTCTCAGAAGTTAGGCCGCAGTGCCCAGGTGGGCGAAATTGCGGCAGAGCTAGAGCTAGAACCCGAGCAGATTCGCGAGTACCTCACCATTGCCCGACAGCCGATCTCGCTGGATGTTCGCATTGGTGACAATCAGGACACCGAACTCCAGGAGCTGCTAGAAGACGATGGTGATTCGCCTGAGGACTTCACCGTTCGCGAGTCGCTGCGTCAGGATATTCGCAACATGCTTTCTGAGCTAACCCCTCAGCAGAAAGAGGTAATTAACCTCCGCTTTGGTCTAGATGACGGCACCCAGCTGTCCCTGGCTAAGGTCGGTCAGCGCATGGGCATTAGCCGCGAACGCGTTCGCCAGTTAGAACAACAGGCACTCAAGCATCTGCGCCGCCGTAAGGCCAACTTCCAGGGCTATCTGGCAGCCAGCTAGGCATTGGTCATACACTCCATAACGTAGACAGGGCGGGACGGCTATATCAACAGCTGTCCCGCCCTGTTTTGTAAGTTGATTGAGCGCCTAGCTGCGCTCGATCCCCAGGTAAGTTTTGCAAAGGTAGTTGGTGACCCGTTGAAAACTATTCTTGGTGCCGCCTTTCAGGGTTTTGCCGGGGGCAAGCCCCACTTTTTTAGCAAAGGCTTCGGCAGAAATGTCGCCCGCCTGGAGCTGCTGAAACGTGTTTACAACCGTGACGAGTTCTTCGGATGTGAAGCTGAAGCCCTGTCCGGTAGCAAATTCGGTAACGCGCGGAGCACGACTGGTTAGCGCAGCCGATTCCCCAGCATCCAGGGCTTCTGCACTGCTAATGTCGCCATCGCCGGTTCCGAGTAAGTCCTCAAGCTGCTGCTTGAGGGTGGCATCGGTGCCGGTCTTCTGCATGAATTCTAAAACGGCGGTGGTAGCCATTGGGATTACCTCTCAGGAGTTCTCCCAATCGGTATAACAAGCCTGCCATCGGTTTTCCGTTAACAAAAATGGAAAATCTGACTGGGTCAGAGCGCAACATCTGGCCGCTGTAGACCCCGTGCTGCCAGGTCATAGCTAAGTCAGCGCCCTAAATTTCTACAAGCTGCCCCATCCAACCTCAATCGATCAACGGGGATCAGCGAGTACCGCCAGAGCGATGAGTTTGTGGCCGACTGTTGGGCTTGGGACGATAGCGATGACGATTGCGGCGTTGGGCTCGCTTACTGAGTGCTGGCATCAGAATCCCCTCAAAGAGTGATGTTTGCTACCTCGTTATTCAAACCATCATGACGGTATTCCGAACGGTATTCATTTCGGTTGAATCCGAGTCTGGGGCCGCCCCCTCTAAGATTGACGCGATCTAAGGGGGCAACGCTCTAACCAGACGGGCCTTGCAGGAGTGCCGAACCCTATAATTAAAACAATCTTTGTTTAAACAATATTCACAACCCATGACGCAGCCGGACCTGAATCAGCTTGACCATGACCTCAAAACCGGCGGGTTGAAAGAAAAGAAGCTGGCCTTAGCAGCGCTGCGAGATGTCCCACCGGCCCAAGCTGTCCCGCTGATTAAGCTGGTCTTGGACGATCCGAACCAGCAAGTGCGGTCAATGGCGATTTTCGCCTTGGGCGTCAAGCCCACTGAAGAATCCCTGCCGCTGCTGGTCAAAATCTTGGAAACAGACAACGACTATGGCATTCGTGCCGATGCAGCAGGTGCGCTGGGATATTTAGAAGATACGCGGGCATTTGAACCGCTGCTGCGCACATTTTATGAAGATACTGACTGGCTCGTGCGATTTAGTACGGCGGTGGCACTGGGTAATCTGAAAGACGTTCGCGCCCACGATGCACTGATTAACGCATTAAACAGTCAGGAAGTGGTGATCCAGCAGGCGGCGATCGCGGCCCTTGGTGAAATCGGTGACATGAGCGCCATCGATGACATTCTCCGCTTTGCCCAGTCAGACGACTGGCTGGTGAGGCAACGGTTGGCTGAAGCCCTAACCAATCTACCCAGCGATAAAAGCCTATCGGCCCTGCGGTACTTAGCTAAGGACAGTCACTACCAGGTCGCCGAAGCAGCGCGCCTCGGCGTCGAAAAACTGACTGCAACAGAGCAGTAGCGCCCTCGCCTAAGCAGGCAGCTCGCGATCGCAATAACGATAAAACGACTATGACGGCTTGATGCCGTCTTCAGGAAATACCCACTTAGGTCCTTCGGCGGCTTGGGCCATACGCTTTTTGCGCACTGCCTCCTCCGCCATCTCCAGCATTTTGTCGAGGGAGGTCTCCTCGATGAACTTAGAGGCTTCGGCTTGAAATTCTTGGTTGGGGCACTCGTCCCCCAGCACGCAGCCGTTTACGCAATCTACTTCGCAATTTACCTCAGTCGTCATGGCGGTCGTCAAAGTCAGCAATAGGTGTCCTTCATTATATCGAGCTGCCCCACACTGACTATCGGCTAACCGACAGAAACGCTCAGCTCTGAACTTGAGCCGAGCGCCCCTGATGAGTAGGAGGCCGCCAGAGGATGCTGCCCAACCGGTGGCTACGCAGCTAGGTGCAAGGCCACCACATTAGATAGAGATGCAGTCCACTGATCGACGAGATCGGCGCTGGCCGCTTCAACCATGACTCGAATGACGGGCTCGGTCCCCGACGCCCTCACTAACACCCGGCCCTGGTTGCCCATAGCTGCTTCAGCCTGGTCAATGGCCTGCTGAACGGCATCACACGCCTGCCAATTGCGCCGCCGCTCGCGGTCCTCAACCCGGATATTTTGCAGCCGCTGGGGATAGGGCTCAAAGCTTTGATCGATCAGGTCAGGTAAACAGCATTCTGCCCGCTTAATCAGGTCTGCTAGGTGCAGCGCCGTCAGAATGCCGTCACCGGTCAAACTGTAGTGGTGACAGAGAATATGCCCTGACTGCTCGCCGCCAAGCATGGCACCACGCTGCACCATCTCGGCGTGGACGTGCTGGTCACCAACTTTTGTGCGGATCAGCTGCCCGCCCAGCTTTTCCCAGGCACGCTCAAAGCCCAGATTGGCCATCACCGTCGACACAATGGTGTCATCCGGCAGCTGCCCCTGCTGCTTTAGGGTCTGACCCCAGAAATACAAAATATAGTCGCCATCTACGACACGCCCGTGGCTGTCAACGGCCATAACCCGGTCAGCATCGCCATCAAAGGCAAAGCCAATGTCGGCCTGGTGTTGGCTAACCGCCGCCTTCAGGCAGCCCAGATAAGTAGACCCACAGTCTACGTTGATCAGGTCGCCGTCGGGCAAGCCATTGATGATGACAACCTCAGCCCCCGTGGCCTCAAATACCGTCTTGGCGACCCGTGTAGCTGCGCCCCAAGCTAGGTCCAGCACAATTTTCATGCCGCTGAGGTCCGGATGAGGCTGGAATGGCTGGTGTAAGAAGCTGATATAGCGATTAACAAGCTCCGGCCGAAAGTAGGTGCGTCCCCACTGGTTGTCAGCTGCGCCCCCCGTAAACTGCCCGGCCCGCAGGCTGGCTTCAATTTGCTGCTGCTGAGCCTTGGCCAACTTGGTGCCATCGGGTCCAAAAAACTTGATGCCGTTGTCCGCTGGCGGATTATGGCTGGCCGAGATCATGATGCCGCCGCTGGTTTCTGATAATCCTGCCAGATGGGCAACCGCAGCAGTGGGGCACAAGCCCATATCCCACACGTCTACCCCAGCCGCAGTCAGCCCCGCCGACAGAGCGGAGGCGATCATGCTGCTGGAATTTCTAGAGTCTTGACCGATCACCAGAGGACCGTCGTGGCCCAGCACCTGCGCGGCACAAAAGCCAACCTGCAACGCCAGAGGGGCCGTCAGCAGCTCCCCGGCCTGGCTACGAATGCCATCGGTACCGAACAGTGGCGTAGTTGGCAACTCTAGCGGCTGCCAGCCGGTGCCGGGGGACGTTTGAATACGAAAGGGGGCGGCTATCATATATGACACTCCAAACAACACATCCACAGTGGGAGAATATCACCTCTGTTAAGGTTTGTTTATAAATTTGCGCCAGAAGCGAATTTGGTCTGCCTCTAGGCTGAACGAAGCACAGTCCAGAGCGATCGCAGGCGCAGGCCGTACAACCTGCACTGTTCCCGCATCTTCAAAAATTCCAACAACTTTTTCTATTTCATTTTGTTTTCAGCTTTGGTTTGGCCATGCCCGCACCTGACAACGCCTCCTCCGACAGCTCACCCTTGGACAGCGCATCGGGCGACGGCTTGCCCAATGCGCTATGGTCGGGCGTTGAGCAATTTAATCGCGGCGACTACTACGATTGTCATGACACGCTAGAGGCCCTTTGGATGGCCGCATCAACGGTAGAAAAACCGTTCTATCAGGGCATTTTGCAGATTGCAGTCGGGCTGTATCACCTGCAAAATCACAACTGGCGAGGCGCAGCTATTTTGCTGGGAGAGGGCAGCAGTCGGCTGCTGCCGTTTGAGCCAACCTATGAACAAATCGACGTTACCGACCTGATCGACCAAACAGCGGACTGGCTGACGGCACTCCAGCAGTCCGGTCCGGAAGCTGTGGCAGAGGTCGCTGCACAGCTTAAAGCTCACCCGGACGCTGAGGATAGGCTAGGGGATAGGCTATCGGTCCCAAATATTCGCCGACTGTCCGACCAGGTTTGATTGTGTAGAGCGCGATCGCGACCGCTTCGTTCCCACCGGTTTAACCTCGTTTACGTTGCGTCAGTCCTATGTCAGTTGTATTTGTGGGAACCGCGATCGCGCTTAACCAGTCCACGAACCGACCCTAAAATACCGATAATTTTGCTGCCACAAGCTAGGCTGGATAAGGTCAGCGTTGATGTGGGGTCACACCGCATCGACCCACAAGAAGCGGGACAGCGAGAAGCGATGACGAGTATGGCGATGCGGTTGATGCAGCTGAGGCAGATCCTCAGACGGAAGGACGTGAGTACCTCCATTTTGAGTCTCATTCTGTTTGCGGGCATCCTATCTCCGTTGTCGGTGCGCCCCGGTCAGGCCCAGTCGGGCAACGCGATTACGCTGCGGGCCGATGTCCAGGAGGCCAACTCCGGCACCGGCATCGTGACCGCTCGCGGCAACGTCCGCATTGACTACCCAGCCCGAGAAATTTCAGCCACGGCAGCCCAGGCCCAGTACTACAGCCGAGAGCAGCGTATTGTACTGACGGGTAACGTCTTCATTCAGCAAGAGGGCAACACGCTGCGGGCAGAAACTGCCACCTACTTGATCGACGAAGAGCGCTTTGTCGCCACCCCTGGCGCCAACCGCCAGGTGGAATCGACCTACATTCTGCCGGAGGCTGAAATCTCTCCCCAGACCAACCAGCCCCAGGCCTTGCCTGCCCTGCCCACCAGCAACCCTGTCCCCACCGAGCTTCCTAACCTGCCCGTCGAATCCCCTGAGTAGCCAAATAGCTATCCCACCCCTTTCCCAGCCATCCCTTTCCCCGACTGGGCATTATGGGGTCACCCGACGATTTGGGCCATACCCCGATCTGCCCTCCTCCCGCCATCTTAATTCGAAGATCTAGAACGTCCATGCAGCGCCCTCTGGTAAAATTTGAGCCGCCGGGATTGCCGTCTTTGCGCCCAAAAACCGCTTCAGTTCCGGCCCAATCAACTTCCCAGTCATCACCGTTGAAACTGGTTGTCGAAAGCGTCGAGAAAAGCTACGGCAAGCGCTCCATCGTCAAGGGCGTGAGTTTTTCTGTTGCCCAGGGGGAAGTGGTGGGTTTGCTGGGGCCCAACGGTGCAGGCAAAACCACCACCTTCTACATGGCAACCGGTCTAGAACGTCCCGACGCGGGCCGGGTCTGCCTCAACGATATTGACATTACCCATTTGCCCATGCACGAGCGGGCTCGGCTGGGGATTGGCTATTTGGCCCAAGAACCCAGCATTTTTCGACACCTCACCGTCCGTGACAATCTTCGTCTGGTCATGCAGCAAACCAACATTCCCCGCGACGAGCAGTCCCAGCGGCTGGCTTCGCTGCTCAAGGAGTTTCGCCTGGAGAAAGTTGCCAATACGCTGGGCATTCAGGTTTCTGGCGGCGAACGACGGCGCACCGAACTGGCGCGGGCACTGGCCTCCGGCGTGGATGGTCCGTCCTTCTTATTTTTGGATGAGCCCTTTGCAGGTGTTGACCCAATTGCCGTGGCCGAAATTCAGCAAATTATTGGAGAATTGCGCGATCGCAACATGGGCATCCTGATCACCGATCACAACGTCCGCGAAACGCTCAGCATTATTGACCGGGCCTACATCATGAGCGACGGTCAGATTTTGGCCTACGGTGATGCTGAAGCCCTCTACGACAATCCGCTAGTCCGACAGCACTACCTGGGTGAAAGCTTTAAGCGATAGTTGGGTTAGCCGCTTTACCGGGCCCCTGTACAGTTCAAGACGCCTGATGTGCCCGTTGGCGGCCACGCAGCGAGTATTTTTGCCCCTCCTCCCTCCGCCCCTTACCTTTCGTCTATGGACGCTCAAGCAACTAAACCCGTCCCCCTTACCGGTAATCGCGGGTTCTCCATCTCGATCATGGACCGCTACATTGCTCGGGAACTGACGTTGCCCTTCCTGTTCGGCGTCGGAGCCTTTTCGTCGATTGGGGTGTCCATTGGCGCACTGTTTGAGCTGATCCGGCGCGTTACCGAATCGGGGCTACAGGTTTCACTAGCCGCGCAAATTTTTCTATTGCGTATGCCCGAATTCATCGTGTTGGCGTTCCCGATGTCAACGCTGCTGGCTACGATGATGACCTTTAGTCGCTTCTCAGGAGATAGCGAGCTGATTGCGCTGCGGGCCTGCGGCATCAGTGTACGGCGCATCATTGCCCCCGCCGTTGTGCTGAGTATTTTTGTGACCGGGCTAACTTTCGTCTTCAACGAGGTGATTACCCCTGCCGCCAACTACCAGGCTGCCATCATGCTCGAAACGGCGCTCAATGCCGAGCGTCCCCCGTTTCAAGAGCGCAACATCATGTACCAGGAGTTTCAGCCCACCAGCGATGGTGAAGGGGAAGAACTCGGTCGGCTGTTCTATGCCCGCCGCTTTAACGGCGAAGAGATGTTGAATCTGACGATTCTGGACTTTTCTCAGGAAGGGCTAGCTCAGATTGTCAGCGCCGACTCAGCCACCTGGAACTTTACCGACAACCTTTGGCAGTTCTCCAACGGCACCATCTATGCCGTTTCCCCAGACGGGTCCTTCGGACAGATTGTCAAATTTGAACAACAGGAGCTTCAGCTTCCCCGGGCACCGCTCGATCTAGCCTCACGGAATAAGAGCGACACCGAGATGAATATCGCCGAGGCCACTGAGTACCTCAGAACCATTCGCCAGAGCGGTGATGAGCGCAAAATTCGCACGTGGGAGCTGCGCATTCAGCAGAAATACGCCATCCCCATTGTTTGCGTGGTATTCGGCATCGTCGGATCAGCGCTGGGTATTCGCCCTCAGCGCACCAGCCGCGCCACCAGCTTCGGCGTTAGCATTGTGATTATCTTTGGCTACTACCTGCTGGGTTTCGTCACCGATGCTATGGGTAAAGTTGGCACCGTCAGCCCCGTAGTTGCCGCCTGGCTACCACCCATGATTGGCCTGGTGGCAGGCATCTTCCTGGTGACAAGGGTTTCTAAGTAGGTGGACACAATGATTAGTCAGCATATCAACGTGATGAGAAGCCAGGAAACTTCTGTCTCCTGACTTCTACCGGCTGACAACAGATAGTCGTAATGCTGCCCCTTAATTAGCACCACCCAATGGTGGTCACCCCATTATAGGCGGGGTCCAATTTCCCAAGGGCGATAGCCCGCCCGGATGCAGCGCGTCAGCGAGTCATCTACCGATAGCTCAGCCGCTTCGACTAGGTCCACCACACAGACACTGTAGCGTTCAGGCAGCAGGCTCCGACCACAGAAGGTATGCGCCGATAGCGAGGGACTATCCAATAAGCTGTCGTGAATGTTCAAGGTGCAGTTAGCCACCTCATCTGGCCGTCGGGACCGCTCACAAACGCTCAGGGCATCTGCGGCGGCAATACCGGTTGCGTCAGCCACGTCTACCGCACAGCTCCCCAGATCGCCGGGGTAACGCGATGCGGCACAGGCAGCCGTCGCAGCCTCTCGGGCGATACCCGCATCTAGCAAATCTGCCGTACAGGCAAAAAAAGCATCATCGGCGGCGACACTGGGCTGAACGGAAACAGCCCCCAAGGTAACCGCCGAAAACGGTAAAGCCAGAAGCAGACGGGCACGACGCCACAGACGGCGGGAGAGATTAGGTGTGGTCGCACTAGACATAATCAGCAGGAAGGGTAGGGTGAATCGAAAAAGCAGGTATAGACGGTAACAAATGTTGCAGTTACTTAAGCATCACAAAGAATATTAATGATCTTAAGGGATGGACGCAGAAAGGTTCTGCACGACTGCCACTGATTTTTTTGAATTGGGTTGAGTCTCAGCCAGCGAACTCACTATCGGACTCCCTGGGCAACTTGGCCAGTGGAGAATTCCCTAAATCCGGCTGGATAAGAGGGTATAAACCCGCCAGAGTTCCCACGGGTGGTCCCTATCTAATCTAAAGTTAAGAAGTAACTGACGATTTAGAGGCAGCAGGGTCAGCCACGCTCGGTCGCGCCTTTGCTCAAATTGTGCATGATCCCTGTGAACGGTCACAGGTTTGAATAGTCACACAAAAGGCGACGCGTTGGGGCACGGAATACTACGTCCTGCACCGTCACCCAGTCATGCGCCACAGTGCACTGTAGTTTGTTGCGCTTCACCATCTGCCGACACACCGTCTACCGATACACCGATAACACGAGGGTATTCATATGCATCTGAGTGATATCACTCACCCGAACCAGTTGCATGGCCTGTCTGTTGCCCAGCTTGAGCAAATTGCCCATCAGATTCGAGAGAAACACCTCGAAACCGTGGCCACAAGCGGTGGTCACCTCGGACCTGGTCTGGGCGTTGTAGAGCTAACCCTGGGACTTTACCAGACCTTAGACCTGGACCGGGATAAGGTGGTTTGGGATGTGGGTCACCAGGCCTATCCCCATAAGCTGATTACGGGCCGCTACGACGAATTCCACAGCCTGCGTCAGAAGGACGGCGTAGCGGGCTACCTCAAGCGCTGTGAAAGCCCGTTTGACCACTTTGGGGCAGGTCATGCGTCGACCAGTATTTCCGCTGCCCTCGGCATGGCGATTGCCCGCGACCAGCAGGGTGATAACTACAAAGTAGCTGCCATCATTGGCGACGGTGCCCTGACCGGGGGCATGGCCCTAGAGGCAATCAACCATGCCGGTCATTTGCCAAACACCAACCTACTGGTGGTGCTCAACGACAACGAAATGTCGATTTCTCCCAATGTGGGGGCCATTCCGCGCTACCTCAACAAAATCCGGCTCAGCCCGCCGATGCAGTTCCTGTCTGACAATATCGAGGAACAGGTCAAGCAGCTCCCGTTCTTGGGTGAGTCGCTCTCACCGGAGTTTAGCCGAGTGAAAGAAGGGATGAAGCGACTGGCCGTGCCTAAAGTCGGTGCCGTCTTTGAAGAATTGGGCTTTACCTACATGGGACCGGTGGACGGCCACAACTTAGCCGAATTACTCCACACCTTTAAGGAAGCGCACCAAATTCCAGGTCCCGTCCTGGTTCATGCGGTGACGGTGAAGGGCAAGGGCTACGAAATTGCTGAGAAAGATCAGGTCGGCTACCATGCCCAGTCTCCGTTTGACCTAAGTACAGGCAAAGGCTTCCCACCGAAAAAGCCGACGCCCCCCAAATACGCCAAGGTCTTTGCCGAGACGCTGATTAAGCTGGCCGAGAATGACCCCAAGATTGTCGGCATTACGGCCGCCATGGCGACGGGGACCGGACTCGACAAGCTCCAGGCCAAGCTACCACAGCAGTATATTGACGTGGGCATCGCCGAACAGCATGCGGTGACGCTGGCTGCAGGCATGGCCTGTGAGGGCATGCGACCGGTCGCAGCCATCTACTCCACCTTCTTGCAGCGGGCCTACGACCAGATTGTGCATGATGTCTGTATCCAGAATCTGCCGGTCTTCTTCTGCCTAGACCGGGCGGGGATTGTCGGCGCAGACGGCCCAACCCACCAAGGGCTCTACGACATCTCCTACCTGCGGTCCATCCCTAACATGGTGGTGATGGCTCCGAAAGATGAAGCCGAGCTACAGCGGATGATTGTCACCGGCATCAACCACACCAGTGGCCCCATCGCCGTGCGCTATCCCCGCGGTAGCGGCTACGGTGTCCCACTCATGGAAGAAGGCTGGGAGCCCGTACCCATTGGCAAGGGTGAGATTCTGCGTCAGGGCGACGATGTCCTACTGCTGGGCTACGGCACCATGGTTTACCCGGCCCTGCAAACCGCTGAAATTCTCAGCGAACACGGCATCAGCGCCACTGTGGTTAACGCCCGCTTTGTGAAGCCCTTAGACAGCGAGCTGATTGTGCCGCTAGCCGAGCAGATTGGCAACGTGGTAACCCTAGAAGAAGGCTGCCTGATGGGCGGCTTTGGCAGCGCGATCGCAGAGCTGCTGTCTGACCACGGCATCCCCAACCAGCTGCTGCGCCTGGGCGTGCCCGACGTTTTGGTTGACCACGCCAAACCCGACCAGGCCAAGGCTGCCCTGGGGCTGACCCCACCACAGATGGCAGACCGCATTCTTCAACGGTTTAAGCTAGGCCAGCGTGCCCTGGCTGAACTCGGCTAGCGTAGCAGCCAGCTGGCAAAACCAGAACGCCTCGCATCTTGGTAGCCCGATCGCAGGCCATCGAGATCCGGGGCGTTTGATGTCTATATCCGTATCCGTACAGCCTCCCTTCGGATCACCCAAGGGACTAATCGCCTGTCCCCGTTTTGGGTAGCGGCAAGGGTGGTGCATCAGGCACCTGAAATCGGGCAATGGACGGCGATGGCGACGGTGACACCCCGAGATGCGCCCCGCTATGCCGAGTCCATTGGAGGATTGCCTGACGGAACCAAGCCAATAGGGAAGGTCCCAAAACGGGCGTTTGATGCACGTCGGCTAGCAGCAAAAGAACGCTGACTAGCAAACCGACTGCCCCCAGGACAAACAGCAGCAGCGCGGCCGAAATCAGCACATTTGCAAAGACCAACGTGCGTAGACCTAGCAGCAACACACTCAGCAGCAAAACAGCCAGGGTATAGTGCAGCGCGATCATGCTGCGGTAGGCCAGCTGAAACTGACGCCGAAGTCGCTGCCGCTGCCGTCGCAGGTGCTGTAGCTGAGTTTCACGGTTGGGCTTAGCGTTAACAAATAAGAGTTGCTGCGATCGCTGCGTCTGTTGGAGCTGAGTCAAGAGGGACTGCTGACGGTACCAGGCTGCCCCCCAAAGCAGCCCGGACAATAGCACCATCAGTGCTGAATTCAATATCAGGGCGATTAGCTGCGTGGTTTGTTCCACAGTCATACACCAGCTTCTCCATTGATGTGGCGGTCACGAACTCAAACAAGTCATTCATAAGTTCAAATGTACTGCAACACCGTTGACTTCTCAACTGATAGACCCTTACGTTTTGCACCGGTCACTTGTAGCCGTGACAGGCGAACACGGTTTTAAGGCAGGTTTGCGGTAATTTTTTTGACTTTTTTGTAAATTCCGTAGAGGATTGGCGCAGGCTATATGAAGCATTGCTAAGGGGCTATCTACCACCGTTGCTCACCCACCGTTGCCCAGCATAAGCCCGCCGCAGCGGCCCACCATCGGTACACCGCACTGCCAGTCCCCTGTATCTGAGTCCATGCGATCGCACCCCAAAACGTTCCGAATTGTCCTCTACTTTTTGATTGGGTTGACCCTGTGTTTGGCCACCATCGGCCTGAAGGTGATTGCCACCTGGGCGGTAGAGAGCTACTTATACTCACTGCCGGTGATCGGTGGTCTGTTTGCCAGTTTAGAGCTGGTCGAAGTTAGCAGCGTAATTTTGGTGGCCCTGTTGGCGGTCTGCCTAGGGGCACTCACCCTTTATCTACCAGCCGCCTGGCCCCTAGCCGGCAAGCTGGTCCTACTGGTATTGGCAGCGCCGCTAGTGATTGCAGCGGGCTACGTCACACGACAAACGCTCTGGGTTCAGCGGGTCAGCCTCAGCTCCGGTATCTCGCCAACTCAGGCTCAAGAGGTCACGACCAACTTTCTACGTCAGCAGACCGGCAGTGATGGCGGCTGGGCCTACTATCGCTACACCGCAGAAAATCCTCAGCCGCCCATCGAGTTCGACAATATTGCAACACTATCGAGTGAAGACATGGCAGCGCTTCAGGCGCAGCTATCAGAAGCTAGCGGCCTGGACACGGGCACGTTTAACACCCTGTTCAACCTGGTAGGTTGGCTGATTCGGCTGGTCTATACGGCACTGACCGGGCTAATGGCCGTCATCTACTTCTTTAAAGGCCAACAGTGGGCAGACCGGCAACGCCCCACACCTCGCAGTACCGGACGGAGGTAGCGGTTGAGGGGTGTCCCACCCAGCAGTCCCTGTGCCGCCCTAGTGCTGGCAGGCGGTCGCAGCACTCGCATGGGCCAGGACAAGGCGCTGTTAACCGAGCACAACACAGCCTTAATTACGCAGATTTGCACTGTGGCACTGGCCACTACCCCAGCAGTACACGTTTTAACACCCTGGCCTGACCGTTACCGGCCTCACCTCCCCAATTGTGTCCAACTCCATGAAGAGCAGCAGCCCCACGGCGGGCCGCTGGCAGCGCTATGCCAAGCACTGAGCACAATACCGCTATCACAACCCTGGCTGCTGCTGCTGGCCTGTGACTGGGTGGGGCTCTCGGAGCAAATGCTCCAGACTGGCCGTCAGCAACTGGCAACGCTACCGCCAGAGGCCTGGGCCTATCTGCCCCGGGGTCACAAGGGGTGGGAACCGCTCTTAGGTTTTTATCAGGTTGCGTCACTCCGGCAGGAATTGCCTGGGGCGATCGCACAAGGCACCCGTTCTTTTCAGGTTTGGCTAGATGGGAATCCGGTTGTACCCTGGCCGATAGACATAACTCAGCTGCTCAACTGCAACACCCCAGCAGACTGGCAAACGGCACAGGTCCGGCATCAGCACAACCGCTCAAGCCCTGTCAAACCTAACTTCGAGCAATATTAAGGACTGTAATATTTTTCTCATCTCCCCTCAGCCCGTCCCGGCACTCCCGTATGATTGTGTTTACAAGTTTGTAAGATTTCATAAGAATCTGGAGACTCGCGCAGTGCCACTTCCTTTGCTAAATTATCGGCCCAGCAGCCAAAATGCCCGTGTTGAGGGCTACGAGGTGCCGGGTGACGATCAGCCTAAAATCTACTCGGCGGAGGCCATTACCCCGTATTCCGATGAGATGCAGGAGCTGATCGAGGCGGCCTATCGCCAGTTTTTCTTCTACGCCTTTAAGTCTGACCGTGAGCCTTTTCTAGAGTCTCAACTCCGCAACGGTCAGATTACCGTGCGCGATTTTGTGCGTGGGCTGCTGCTATCCGAGACCTACCGGAACAGCTTCTACAAAATGAACAACAACTATCGTTTTGTGGAGCAAACCATTCAGCGGGTACTGGGGCGCGATCCATACAACGAGCGCGAGAAAATTGCCTGGTCCATCAAAATCGGCACTAAGGGAATTGAGGGCTTCGTGGACGAGCTGCTCGACAGCGAAGAATACATGGACAACTATGGGTACGATATCGTCCCCTACCAGCGTCGACGCGTCCTACCCGGTCGCGAAGAAGGCGAACGCCCGACCAACATCAAGTCGCCTCGGTACAACGATTACTATCGCTCCATTCTGGGCTTCCCTCAGATTGTTTGGCAGAGCGAAGTCAAGCGCTTCAGACCGCAAGAGCAGCAGCCTTCTGCGGGCAGCCCAGCGCTGTACATGGACATGGCGCGGGGTCTCAGAAACCAGGCTGTTCAGCCCCCTCGCATCGCCACCGCGAACATCAACATTGGTGCATCTGTCCCTTACCGTAAGGTTGACTTCGAAGTGAATGGTCCTGTGGCCTCAAGTTCAGAGTCATAGCGGTTTCCTTGTTTACAGAACAATCGACAATCGAAGCAGGCCGATAGCCTGCTTCGATTTTTTTGGCGACAGGCTGAGCAGCTATGGCAGTCGAAGGGTTGGTTAAAGCATTCGACTGCATCGAGGGGCTCCAGCGTCAAGAACTTCATGTCAAGAACTTCATGTCAGGAACTGTCCCTAGCAACTCGACGAATGCAATACCTAAGCCTGCCGCTGCCGCAGGCGATTGAGTAGCTTGCTGAAGTCCTCAGGTAAAGGCGCTTCTGCGACAATTTCTTGCCCAGACACAGGGTGCGTCAGCGTTAGTCGTACCGCGTGCAGTGCCTGTCCAGATAGGTTTACCCCCAGCGATCGCCCTGAGCCGTAGACGTCATCGCCCACAATCGGGTGTCCCATAAACGCGCTATGAACCCGAATTTGGTGGGTGCGTCCCGTCTCCAGCTGGTAGTGCAGCAGCGAATAGTTGCCCAATCGCGCCTTCAGAGACCAATGCGTGACCGCCTGACGACCTTTTTCGATAGGAACCACCGCCATTTTTTTACGATCTTTAAGGTGTCGCCCAATCGGCTGATTGACCGTGCCACTGAGTTCCTGAGGTGCCCCGTAAACCAATCCCAGGTACTCGCGTCGAGCCGTTTTAGATCGAATTTGGTCCTGTAAGTGGTGTAGTGCAGCTTCGGTCTTGGCCACCACCATTGCGCCAGTCGTATCTTTATCGAGGCGATGCACAATTCCTGGACGGCTTACGCCCCCTACCCCCGTCAGCGTAGCGCCACAGTGGTACAGCATCGCATTGACCAATGTCCCACTGGGGTGGCCCGGCGCTGGGTGTACGACTAGCCCTGCCGGTTTGTTGATGATGATTAGCGCGTCGTCTTCGTAGAGGATGTCCAGCGGAATAGGTTCGGGGACGATATCTAAAGGAACGGGTGCGGGCAGCTCAATTCGAATGTGGTCGCCCGACTGTAGCGCTGATTTCTTATTCGTGCAGGGTGCGTCGTTAACAAAAACGGCCCGCTGCTCGATAAGCTTTTGGATGCGGCTTCGAGATAAATCAGACACGTGCTCAGCCAGCCATCGATCAATACGGGCAGCACAAGCCGAATGAACCGCTGTCACTCGCAACTCCAGCACCGTCGAGTTGTCGGCCTCTATATCCATTTGGCCATCTGCATCGGGAGGAGATAAGCCACTGTCAGCCATGGCAGCGGGAAAAAACGATGGGTCGTTTGGATTTTAACCCAGCGGCCAGTGCGGTGTCTGGACCGGAGAACCCGACATCAGGTTGGTCTGTAAACTGACAACGCGACCAATTACCGCGATCGCGGGTGCCTGAAACTGCTGCTGCTCCACCTGCTGAACGATCGTCGCCAACGTCCCAACGAGGGTTTCTTGCTCAGGTCGGGTGCCCCAACGCACCAGGGCAATGGGGGTGTCGTCGGCTTGGCCCGCCGCTGTCAGCGCTGCCACAATATTGGGCAGGTTATGCACACCCATGTAAACCACGATGGTCTCCGACCCTTGAGCCAGCGCTGCCCAATTTACCGCTGGGCGATACTTACCGGCAGCTTCATGGCCGGTGACAAACGTCACGGTCGAGTTGTAGTCCCGGTGGGTAACGGGAATACCGGCATAGGCCGGAGCCGCAATACCTGCGGTGATGCCGGGCACAACTTCAACGTCAACCCCGGCAGCGAGTAAGGCAGCCATTTCTTCCCCACCCCGGCCAAACACAAACGGGTCACCGCCCTTTAGTCGCACAACGGTACCGTGCTGACGGGCCTGCTCTAGCAAAAGCTGGTTGATTTCAGTTTGGCCTAGAGAATGTCGCCCACGTCGCTTGCCCGCGTCAATACGCTGAGCATAGGGGCTGATCATCTCTAAAATTGGCGGACTAACCAGGGCATCATAAATGACGACATCCGCACCTTCCAGAAGCCCCTTCGCCTTTAGCGTCAGCAAACCTGGATCGCCGGGTCCTGCCCCCACCAGGTAAACCTTGCCATACTGAACTGTATTTGCCGTTGCTGCCATAGGTGCTCAGACGCGTCAACCCGTCGTCGTTTTCAATTGATTGCAATTGAAACAACTTTACAGGGTTAAGTTTGCTACCGCTGCTACGGTTTTACGCCCCTGTTACCAGCTTGACCACAATATCTGCCAAATCGGCGGAGGCTCCCAACGGGGGCAACAGCCGAAATTTCACCTTGGGAAAGCGTTCAGCCAGCTCTTCGGTACGGTGTGCGATCGCGTCGGTAATGCCGCCCGAGAATAGAAAATAGGGCAGGATGGTAACTGTTTGAGCCCCCTGCTGCATCAGGGCGATCGCTTGAGATTCGATATCGGGTGGGACAGACCAGTAGGCCACATCTACGCCCAACCGCCGAGCCAGGAATTCAATCGTCCGGTTGCCGTTGCGCCTGCGGCTACCGTGAGCTACCATCAGCTGCCCCGTTTGCGGAAGCGTAGCTAATCGCTGCTGCAGTAGGTCGCGAAGCGCTGGCCGACTGCCCAGGTGATCGCACAGCGAAAGCTCGATCTCTCCACCCAGCAGCTGTTGAGCAGCAGAAACTTCAGCGGGAATATCGTCCATAACATGCACACCCGCCATCAAAAAAACTGGCACCAGCTTGAGTTGGCGAATACCCGCAGCTTTGACTCGCTGGGCAAACTCATAGATTTGCTGCTTCAGCGATAAGGGACTGCACTCCAATACTGCTGTGCCGACGATTGCTGCCGGACTCAGCGCGGTGCGCTGTGGTCGCGGTAGTGTCGCCGTGCGCGCACGAGCGGTAGGCAGCACTGCAGCATTTGAACGGTTGGCCGTTGCAAAAGAAACAACTTCCGAGGTAGCCGCCAACGCCGCCCCCCGTTCAGTCTTTAGCAGGCGGTCATCTGAATCAGACGTAAGCCGCTCACGGACAAGCTGAGCCAAACGATTGAGTGCGGCCTGAGGACGAGGGTCGCGGCTACCGTGGGCAATTAGAAGGTAAGCAGTAGGCACTGTATTAGGTTCCAAATATTACACGGAATCGACGACTATATACTTAAACCCGGAAGGCGTTGGGAACGAAACGTTTTACCCAATTATTCAAGGTTTCCGTAAAGGTTATATGTAGCGAAAATTGCTTTAAAGGGGATGAAACCCCTGAGTATCCGCTTTTGCTGACATCTCCACCGGGGCAGATACGGCCTGCCGAGAGACCCATATTTTAGTAATCCCATGTTGTCAGCTGGACCCACAGGACGAGTCAGCAGGAGTACTGGAACCTCTTTTGGTAAAAAAATCACGATGGGAGCGTCTCAGTATAGATCTTTTTACCCGTGAAGACCGGAGGGCAAAGACCATCGCCTAGCGAAAGAGGGCCGCCCTAGGAGGATCTCAACTCGGTGGGTGGACATTAGATTGACCTTCAGAATTTACCGGTAGCAGCGCTAAACCGAGTTGAATGAGTCGCAGTTGCAGACGGTTTGACCATCTCAATAAACAGCTTGCCAACAAAAATCTTCCGTGGCATCTGGCGAAAGTTCAGTGATATAATCATGAGCGCTTCTACGGCGAGCGTAGCCAAGTGGTTAAGGCAGTGGATTGTGGTTCCACCATTCGGGGGTTCGAATCCCCTCGTTCGCCCTGTTTGATTTGCTGATTGAGCTGTTGCCCAACCAGTCAGCTTTTGACTGCCCTCATTAGCAACCCTGTATTAAATACCCGTTCGTAGCAATGACCGTTTACGACAGCCTGCGAAACGTGCGAAGAGAACGGGTGAGCGACGGTGAGACCGCACCCATTTTGCCAGCAACTCACAGCCGTTTGCTGGTCCTGCTGCTAACCCAGCTGGGTGACTTCGATACGTTTGAATATGCCTGGTGGTTACGGCGCGAGGTTGGCCGTTTGCAGGCCGCTGATGTGACGGTTCGGGCCATTGGCATTGGCAATCGGGCTTCAGGTCAGCGCTTTTGCAACTACACGCAGTTTCCTGCAGATGCTTTATTTTTGGATGCCAAGGCCAGCCTGCACCAGCAGCTGGGGCTGTACGCCGGTCTTCAGCTCAACCTGCCCGGTCTATCCCCTGGGCCAGCGGGCTGGGTCAATATGATGCTGATGTGCGCAGGGTTGGGCAGCCCTGGCACCCTATCAGAGGTGTTTCGCGGCTATCGGGGCGATCGCCAAGCCCCCCAACTGATTGCCCCCAACGAAACGGTTAAAGCAGGCCCGCTCCCCCCACTGCAGGGCAAAGCGTTCAACATTGCGGGCGGCAGCGGCTTCCAGCGTCCAGTAGAGCTGGCAACCCTGCGCCTGCGCAACATGACAGAAGTCCTCAGTAATTGGGACACCTACATTCCTACCGCAGCTTACCTGACTCAGCGAGGGGCTACCTTCCTGTTCAACCCTCGGGGAGAACTGCTATACGAGCATCGCGATCGCGGTATCTTGGGCTTTGCCAAAAACATGAGCGACCCCCTAGCGTTTTTAGACCCGCTGACGGCACCCACCGGCACCGGCTCCGCAACTACCGCTGACGCAGTCTAGCCGCATCCTCTCTGGAACAACTGGCTCCCTTTCCAACGGTTCCGCTTTGCCGCATGCTAGACCTAGCAGTGACACAGGAGCTATTTCCCATGAGTACAGACCCTATAAAGTTGATGAAGCAGGAAGTGGGACGCGCCGCTGCCGCCCAGGTCAAGTCCGACAGCATTGTTGGGCTCGGCACTGGCTCCACCACTGCCTTCGCTATCCAATTCATTGGTGAGCGGCTGAAGTCGGGCGAAATTAAGAACGTCGTTGGTATTCCCACCTCTTTTCAGGCATCAGTGCTGGCCAAGCAGCACGGCATTCCCCTGACTACGTTAGATGAAGCCCCCCGCATTGATATTGCTATCGACGGCGCAGATGAGGTGGACCCCCAGCAGAACTTAATCAAGGGCGGCGGTGCAGCCCATACCCGTGAAAAGGTCGTTGATGCGCTCGCTGAACGCTTTGTGGTGGTGGTCGATAGCTCTAAACTCGTCGATAAGCTGGGTACGACTTTTGCCCTGCCCATCGAAGTCCTTCCGATGGCGATCACACCAGTTTCTCGGGCGGTCAAAGCTCTTGGGGGCGTCCCTGAACTAAGAATGGGAATCAATAAGGACGGCCCCATCATTACCGATCAAGGCAACATGATCTTGGATGTTAAGTTCACCGCAATAGACGACCCAGCGGCGTTAGAGAAGACCCTCAACAATATTCCGGGCGTTCTAGAGAATGGTCTGTTCGTCGGCGTGGCCACCGAGGTGCTGATTGGTGAAGTCATCGACGGTAATGCTCAAGTTCGCACGATGTAGGGACTAAGCAGGGACCAAGCAGGGACTAATTGGTCATAGGAGCACAAGGTTCGTTATAGCGGCGTGCAGCATCCGGTCTAGGCATTCCTCTCGTCCAAAATTTGACCCGCCGTCTTCTTTACTAGCCTTTGTGTAGCCTGTTACACAAAGGCTAGGCTGGCTTTTGAGTCATGGAGGAATTGATGCTGAAGAAATGGCACTATCAGGCGTGGTCCAACACAGTCCTTAGCGTTCTAACATGCGTTCAAAGCTCCTAGCAGTCAGCCATTTGGCGGTACTTTAGTAGGCAAGAAATTAAACCTCATCCCGTATTAACCGTTCTCACCAGAGAACGGTTTTTTCGTAGGAGCGGCAACGGAACATCGCTTTAAGACAAGCTCTAAACAACTACGCAAGGGCCATTTCCTTAAAGTTCAGACTAAAGGTTGATGAAATTGGTTAAAACCCGTTGCCACGTTTAAAACTGTGAAGATATAAATGATCTAGCGGCACTAAAGTTCTGTCTTTAAGCAAAATGACGCTTGACTTCCTTAACTGTTCTAATTGTGGCAATGCGGTAGATGGTTTAAGTTGTGGCATTCATTGAGTGCAGACAATCCTGTTTTTTTGCATAGGTGCTTGATTGAGATTGCATGGGCTTAAGGCTACAAAGCTTTATTCTTGCCATGGGCTAACCCTGTCTGT
>CAWUKV010000094.1:0-20299 GCA_963923025.1 uncultured bacterium | reverse complement strand
CAGCAACCAAATCACCGAGATACCAGAGTATCTGGCTCGGCTAACTCAGCTTTCTTGGCTCGGCCTCATGAGCAACCAAATCACAGAGGTTCCTGAATCGATTACACAACTAAAATCGCTTCGTTGCCTCTTTTTAAAAGGGAATGATCTTCCAGTTTCGCCAGAACTACTAGGTAATGTCTTTAATGTTAAAAGTATCCTTGACTTTTACTTCAGCATCTCAATCGATGATGAAGCAGAACCATTGCAAGAAGCTAAGTTACTGATTGTAGGGGAAGGTGAGACGGGTAAGACTTCTCTGGCCAACAAGCTGCGAAATCCAAAGTATGAGCTCAAGCCCGCTGAACCTTCGACAGAAGGTATTGATGTCATTCGCTGGGACTTTGACCAGCTAGACGAGAAAGCCTTCCGCGTCAACATCTGGGACTTTGGCGGACAAGAAATTTACCACGCGACCCACCAGTTCTTTTTAACCAAGCGGTCTCTATACCTGCTGGTGGTTGATAACCGCAAAGAAAATCCCAACTTTCCCTACTGGCTAGAGGTGGTACAACTCCTTAGCGAGGGCAGCCCCGTCCTAATTATCAAAAACGAAAAGGGCAACCGTATCTGCCAAATCAGCAGTCAAGTATGGAGCGACTTTGCCGACATGGTGCAGGGCCAGTTTGCCACTAATCTGGAGGATAATCGTGGCCTGGATGAGATTATTGCCGAGGTGAAGCACCGCCTCACCCGGCTAAAACACGTCAAAGACCGCCTCCCCAGCAAGTGGCTGCTGATTCGCTCTGTACTAGAAAATCGGTCTCAGCGAGACAACTACATCAGCTTTGACGAGTTTTGCATCATCTGCCAGCGCTACGACGTTACCAACCCCACGGAAATCAGTCTACTCAGCGAATACCTCCACGATCTGGGCACCTTTCTTCACTTCAAAGACGTCAAATTCCTCAACAAAATCGTCATCCTTAAGCCCGACTGGGCCACCAGTGCCGTCTACAAAGTGGTCGATAACAAAACTGTCGAGCGCAATTACGGTCAGTTTAGCGACGCTGACCTAAGCGAAATTTGGAAGGCCCGCCAGTACCGCAAAATGAAGGATGAGCTGCTGCTGCTCATGAAAAAGTTTGAGCTGTGCTACGAGATCCCTGGACGCGAAGATCACTATGTTGCCCCCCAACTACTAGACAAAGACCCGCCAGAGTACGACTGGGACAGCACCGACAACCTCATTTTCCGCTACCAGTACGACTTCAAGCCCAAAAGCATCTTTCCCCGCCTGATCGTCGCCTGCCACCCCTACATCGAGCGGCAGCAGCTCGTCTGGAAGCACGGAGCCGTCTTTACCGATGGCCGCAACCGCGCCGAAGTCATCGAAGACGAACGCTACTACAAAGCCGAGATTCGCATTCGCGTCTCGGGTACCTTCCGTAAGCGCTGGCTCTCCGTCATTGCCCAGCGCCTAGAAGACATCAACAACGGCTACGGAGAGCACCTAAAAGTAGACGCCATCATTCCCTGCAACTGCCCCGTCTGCAAAGGCAGTCCAAAGCCCTATCCATTTGAACATCGCCGCTTGCAGCAGTTTATTGAACGTAACCAGTTCGAGATTCAGTGCCAGGAAAGCGGCAAAATGGTTCAAGTTCGTGGCCTAATTGACGACGTAGTAGATTCCCAGACCTTCGCCAGACCTGAGCGGCCCAATCTAGGTAATGCCGAATACTATTCGGAAGACTTTGGCACAGAGAACCTTGGTACAGATCCGCGCCAGCGTAAAAACCTGTTTGGCCCCAACGTTACCCTGAACTTTCCCACCCAGTACTACAGGCCCAATGACCAGTCCACCACCATCAACCAGCAAGGCACCGGAGATAACTACGCAGGCGACCAGGTCCAGCGCGACAAAATCGAAAACCAGTTCACAAATGATGACCTGACCGCCCTCGCCACCGAACTCCGCCAACTCCTGACCGAACTGGCCGAAGATTACAACACCAACACCGAACGCGGCAAAGCCAAGCTCACCAAAGACGCCCTCGACACCGTCCAGCAAACCCCTACCTTACGCCAGCGCGTCACCAACGCTCTCAAAGCCGCAGGCGAAGAAGCTTTGGAGCAAACCATTCAGCATCCCCTTGCTAAAATTTTGGTTGCAGCGCTAAAAGGCTCGTTTTAGATATGCTTAGGGCAAGTGTTATTCAAGCAATCATCAGCGATTACAGCATTCAGCTTTTAATCTTCAACGCTCAAACAGAGGAGATCGTGGAATGGATAAGCTGACAGCCTATAGAAAAACGATATGCAAACGCCTCAGTACCCATGCGAAGCGCTCTTCTAGCTACGACGCTGTAGAAACGCTATTCATTG
Organism: uncultured bacterium; assembly: GCA_963923025.1. GTDB lineage: Bacteria > Cyanobacteriota > Cyanobacteriia > Phormidesmidales > Phormidesmidaceae > CAWUKV01. The sequence continues at coordinate 17,935 of CAWUKV010000094.1, read as the reverse complement.
AAGACGCTAAAACCGACAACTACCTGCTAATGAGCGTCGGCTGGGGCAATGACAGAAGGGTTCACAACGTCACTATTCACGTTCGACTAAAAGACGACAAAGTTTGGATCGAGTGGGACGGTACTGACCCCGGCATTGCAACAGAGCTAGTACAGGCTGGCATTCCGAAAGAAGATATTGTTCTTGCCTTTTACCGACCCGAAAGGCGGCTAATCACAGAATTCGCAACGGGTTAACTGCTACACCTTGAGATAATCTACAACCGATATACTAATCCGCTTCCAACCCTTCAGTCTCACTACCTATCCACTCCAGAGACACTCAAAACCATGAGCACCAACATTCACCAATACGGCCAAGGGGACAACATCGCCGGAGATAAAGTCCTCGGCGACAAAATCCACACCCAAATCAACATCAACACCGACCTCGCCCAAGCCGCCCGCGACATCAAGTCCCTGCTCAACGAACTGTCCGAAGTTTACAACCCCACCACCACCCAAGGCCAAACCCTGATCAAAGACGCCGCCCTAGCCCGCATCGACCAAAACCCCACCTTCAAAACCCGCGTCGTTAAAGCCCTCAAATCCGCAGGCGAAGAGGCCTTAGAACAGACCATTCAGCACCCCGCTGCTAAAGTATTCATTGCTGGCGTTAAAGGGTACATCGACAACGAGTAGCACGCCAGGAGATTCGCTATGAGCGTAGAACTCGAATTAGCTCAAACCCTGGCAAAAATGCCAGATAACCTAAAGCAAGAGGTTTTACATTATGCCCAGTACCTCATGGCTAGCCATCTGCTACCTGCTACCGTGACCCTATCTGCGTTAGAAGCAGAACAAGCAACCCTTTCCGTACCATCTACCGAAGAGCCTGAAAAATATCGTCAAGCTGGTTCGTTGGAAGGCAAAATCATCATGTCCGATGATTTTGATAAACCATTAGAAGAATTGAAGGAGTACATGTAAGTGCCGCTGTTGCTTGATCAAAGCCGAAACCTATGTAGCGCTACCCATTAACGACAACCATCGCGACCCGTTCGACCGCATGCTGATTGCCCAAGCAATGAACCGCTCATACGACATCGTCAGCGCCGATAATAAGTTTGACCAGTACTCCATCAAGCGGATCTGGAACTCGCAGTCGCCAGATAGCTAAGACAGTCGCCCTATAGCAGACGCTCCGTAACCATCTGTAGCTCGACGACTGAAGAATATAGATTCAGTGCGATCTCATCCTACACGCGCTCAGCCACCTTCCCTGATACCCATCACCCACCTGGGAAAGATAAGGAAGTCGTCATCCGCTGACCCATGCAAGCCTTCCTACAGCTCTCCGGCCTGATCACCTGGTACATCACTGGCACGATCTTTATCATCGGTGGCCTCAACGCCCTCTTCGGCTGGAACCTCGCCCTCAAGTCCTACGGTTCCAGCATAGACATTCCCTCAGACTTTACCGAGGTCGTGATTATCACCGTCGTGCTAGCTGTATTGGGCAGCATCCTCTCTGGGCTCGGCCACATCGACCGCGTACTCGACTGGATTCGCAGCCACCGCTGGACGGTACTGATTGGGCTCGCCGCAGTTGCCCTACTCACCACCGTTGGCCTGTCTAAAGTTCTCCCCAACCTCACCCTAGAATTCGCCATTCAAGGCGGCAACTCTGCCAAAGCCCAGGCCCTGCTGCAAAAGCACGATTACTCTCTCGAAGTGCTAGACAACCTTATTTACTGGTCCCTCATGGAAGAAGACCCCATCGTTAGCCAGATGATGTTAGACCAAGGGGCCGACATCAATCACCGTCGTGGTGAGCACAACTCTACACTGCTCCATTCTGCCGTGTTGTTCATGCCCGTCTCGGCCACGGAGTTTCTGTTGGCAAACAACATCGACGTCAACATGAAAAACACCTTTGACTTCAATGCCCTACACAGCCTACTGAAGTACAGAGCCGACAACATGACCGCCGATGAAGCAGAAATCTTGTTACTCACCCAACAGCTCGTGACCGCAGGCATCGACACCACACCCGCGACATCCTTAGACGAGACCCCGCTAGATATCGCTCAGGACCAGGGCTACGAAACAGTGGTTGCCTATTTAAAGGAGAAATAGCTTAACTCTAGAGCATGCCCGCCGTCTGACCGACAGGCACGGCCCCCGCGTTTAGTACTGAGGATACACCGCTGCCACGTCCAGAACGGTCGTTTTCCAAGGGAAAAGCCATAGATTTCAGGCTATGAGCGGTTCGTAACGACAGGTTTTAAGCTGGACGTGGTCTATTGTTCTAAAGCCGTGGCTTTGTCTAAGCTCAACGATACACACACTGCTCACCAGCGCTTAGGTAGGTCACAACCGCATCTTCCGCAGTTGAAGAAAGCTGCCCTTCAATACCGGCATCTGCCTCACTGGTCGAGAAGCCAATGCCCAAAGAGTCTTCAAAAACCTTGACCTCGCCGTAGCTGCCCTTTAGCTCGGTCAGAGACGTCCCCACACGAATGCCGTTCATCGTTGTGGCGTTGTCGTCTTGGGTGCGCCAGCCGACAAACTCGTCGTCTAAGCCGTCAATGATGACGCCGTTGTCCCACATGACTGCGTCAAACGACTGGTTGCGCGGTTCACACAAAACGTCTTCTGATATCGACGAGGGCTCACCCCAAATATTGGTCAAAATCTCGACTGTCGTGGACAGCTCGGTGCCAAACGGCAGGCTGCGCGTGCTGCCAGTATCGTTGACCACCAAAATGACCCCATCACTCGCCAGCGCAACGCCCGCTGAGACAGATGTGTTGGACTGAGCGGCTACGGCATCATCCGAGGTTTCTGACTCCACAGCATCAGGGTTATCCGGCGTAACAGCCGTCTCGGGCTGTGCCGTATTGCCCTCTTCTACGACTGCTTCCGTTCCTTCAGTGTCGCTGGTGTCCTCAACAGAGGGGGACGTCGTTGTGCAAGCTGTGGCGGTTAGCAGAGCCAACAGGCCCAAGGCGAGTGCGGTAGTGTGGCTTTTCATGATGATGCGGTTGCTCAGGCGGCAGAGTAGAACATGACGGACCAGTGTACTGGCTATTGGTCCACGCTTACATGGTGTCTGACCACAGACCGTATATTCACAGATTAGGACGGTTGTAAATCTGTCGCCACTCGCTTGGAATAAACCTGGGCCATGTCCAGAACTGGAGTCTTTCCGGGAGGGAAAGCTACAGGTTTCAGCTTGGGCGCGGTTTAGTTAGCCAAGGCTCAGCGGCGTTGCCGCAAGGGTTGGTCAGAGCTTTAGTAGCCCAAATAAGTCGTCTACTCGATAGGTCCATGTGGTTATGAACGACGGCATCGGCAGGACTTGTGTTGGCGCATCTAAAATCTCTACCTCACGTCCTGCTCGGTACACGAGTACCGCTCGTTCCTCTGGGTCCATCAGCCACCCCATCTCTGTCCCGTTCTTTAGACAGCGGAGAATGTTCTTTGTTACTCGTGTTTGACGCTGTCCTGGTGAGAGAATTTCAATGGTCCAATCTGGCGCTAGCGGAAACACGTTAGCAATTTCGCCATTGCTATCTGTCGGAATTTTCGACCAGGTGAACACGGCAATGTCTGGAACGACTGACGCGCCGTCAAAAGTGCAGCGCAGTTCGGGAAAGGCACAGGCTATTTTTCGAGGTTCAACCGTTCCATTGATTACTTTGACAAACTTGTCTTGGAGTCTACTGTGCTTTCCCTGTGGCATCGGTTTCTGAACAATGTGACCATCAATATATTCGCTAGAGGGCTTTGTCTCTGGCAGACTCAAAAATGCCTCTAGGGAGACTGGCTTTGTCGGTGTCTGAACCATGTCATACCTCTTTCGAATATTCGGTTAACGGTCTGGCCGAATTGTCCATAGCTGCCTGATGCTTAGGATTAACGTGACTACATTCTAGCGTTTTTGAACCAGGGGATTTACCCGCTTGCTCAATACCAGACTGCTGAGGCTATCCGTCAGGATCTATGACTCATCTTGCTGGGCGGCAAACTGTTCTGCCAGCTCGTCGATCAGCTCGCGGGGCGGCTGCCAGCGGTATTTGCCAAAGTCGACCTTATTTTTCTCAAATTCGATGCCTTCTTCCTTTAGCAGAATGCGCTGTAGGTCGTCATTGCCATCTCGAAAAGCCGAGGTCGAGATCTCTCCTTTCGCATTGATTACCCGCTGCCAGGGCACGTCGTCATCGGGGGCAACCCGGTATAGTGCATAGCCCACTACACGAGGCTTGCCAAACAAACCAGCTAGCTCTGCCACCTGCCCATAGGTAGCAACCTTGCCCGCCGGGATCAGCCGAACCACCTGATAAATCCGTTGATAAGTCGGTGAAGGGGGTTTTGCTTTAGTCTTTGCGCTCTTTCGAGCATTCGGCTTAGACATTATCACTTATTCTCATAATCTCTGGTTTGCTCAACTTCGGAACAGAAATGCCGACATACCAAAGTTCCTCTTCCTGGGGAGAGGGATTTAGGGTGAGGGCGGACAGGCATGTCTGGGGAGGCCCCAACCTCAATCTCCCAAGCTCGGTACACATTTCAACAGCACGATAGACCGGGCCGATAGGGGAATGTCTTGCCCCGCAGCATAGATGATGGCGTCGGTCACAAACCCTTCAGGTCGTTTAGTGTCTAAAACGAGCTGCCAGCCCGAACAGCGGGCCAGGTTAGCCAGCGGCAAAGCGGGAACAGAGATGGTTTTGGGGGTTGCCGTGGCGTTGAAGCAGAGTAGAAAGCTGTCGTCGGCAATGGGGTTGCCGTGCTCGTCTGAAATATTTAGCTCATCGCCATTAAGGAAAATGGTGACGATTTTGGCTGTGGCGCTGTCCCAGTCTGCTGGGGACAGCTCTTTGCCCGCTGGGGTAAACCAGCCGATATCTACCGCGCAGGCGTCAATGCGGCCTTCGAACCACCGTCGCCGACAGAAGACGGGATGCTGCTGCCGAAACTGGATCAGCTGCTGGGTCAAGGTCAGCAACTGCTGGCCTTGGGGCTGCTGAATCAGATCCCAGTTGAACCAGGACAATTCGTTGTCCTGACAGTAAGTATTGTTGTTGCCATGCTGGGTGCGGCCAAATTCGTCGCCGCCTAGCAGCATCGGCACTCCCTTAGAGAGAAACAGCGTTGTTAGAAAATTGCGCTGCTGCTGCGATCGCAACGCCAAAATCCCTTCATTGTCTGTTTCCCCCTCTACCCCGCAGTTCCACGAGCGGTTGTAGCTTTCGCCATCGCGGTTATTCTCGCCATTGGCCATGTTGTGCTTTTCGTTGTAGCTGACCAGATCGCGCAGGGTAAAGCCGTCGTGGGCGGTAATGAAGTTGATGCTGGCATTGGGCAAGCGGCCATTGTCCTGGTACAGGTCCGAGCTGCCAGTGAATCGGGTGGCAAACTCGCCCAGGCGGCAGGGGTGGTCGCGCCAAAAGTCGCGCATGGTATCGCGGTACTGGCCGTTCCATTCGGACCACAGCAGCGGGAAGTTGCCCACCTGGTAGCCGCCTTCGCCAATGTCCCAGGGTTCGGCAATCAGCTTCACCCGCGACAGCACCGGATCTTGGTGAATGATGTTGAAAAAGGCCGAGAGCTGGTTGACCTCGTACAGTTCGCGGGCCAGGGCCGAGGCCAGGTCAAACCGGAAGCCGTCCACGTGCATTTCGGTGACCCAGTAGCGCAGGCTGTCCATAATCAGCTTCAGCACCTGGGGGTGGCAAACGTTGAGCGAGTTGCCCGTGCCGGTAAAGTCCATGTAGTAGCGGGGCGTTTCGGGCACCAGCCGGTAGTAGGCCACGTTGTCGACGCCCTTGAGCGTCAGCGTTGGCCCCAGGTGGTTGCCTTCGCCCGTGTGGTTGTACACCACGTCTAAAATGACTTCGATACCCGCTTGGTGCAGGGCTTTGACCATGCGCTTAAACTCACGTACCTGGTCCCCATTAATGCCGCTTTGGCTGTAACTGGCGTGGGGCGCAAAGTAATTTAGCGAGTCGTAGCCCCAGTAGTTGTGCAGGCCCACGGGCATCAGATGGCCGGGGTAGGTATTGAAGTGGTGGACGGGCAGCAGCTCTACGGCGGTGACGCCAAGGGACTGCAGGTAGTCAATGGCGGCGGGGTGGGCCAGCCCAGCGTAGGTGCCCTGTAGCTCTGAGGGAATGTCAGGATGGGTTTGGGTAAAGCCCTTGACGTGGACTTCGTAGATGATGGTTTGGTGCCAGGGGGTGTGCAGTAGCTGGTCACCGTCCCAGTCGAAGGTGGTATCGACGACGATGCTCTTGGGAACCGAGTCGGCACTGTTGCTGGTGGAAAAGCCCAGGTCGCGATCGCGACCGGCAAAGGCATCGTCTCCATAGGCAAACAGGTCATTCCCGAAACGAATATCGCCTGCTACGGCCAGGGCGTAGGGGTCAATCAGCAGCTTATGGGGGTTAAACCGATGGCCGGTTTTAGGATCGTAAGGACCGTGAACCCGGTATCCGTAGCGCTGACCGGGGTGAATGTCGGGTAAGTACCCATGCCAAACGTTGTGGGTTTGCTCCAGGAGGCGAACGCGGGTTTCGTTGCCCTGCTCGTCGAACAGGCACAGGTCAACCGCTTCGGCATTTTCTGAGAAGAGGGCAAAATTGGTTCCTTTGCCATCCCAGCTTGCACCCAGTGGATAGGATTGTCCCGGCCAAAGTGGCATATCGGCAGCTTACCCCGCAAGTTGATCGCGTTGGTGACTCCGCGCTGTGGAGCGTCCTAACAGAATACCGCAATTTCTCTGGCCAAGGGCTGACGAGCTGTGTTCGTACAGTCGTGGCCCCATCTGTCTAATGCAAGGGGCTATGACGGACCTGTAGAAACGAGGTATCGGTAGGCTGTGTCTTTCAAGTAGAAGTTTGTAAAGTTCAGCTTCATGTAGTGAATAAATAAATAAATTTACGGAGAAGAAAACGCGATTTAAGCTGACGATTACGTCGGCTTTACCTTTCCATAACCCCGCTTTAAGTCCCCTTAACGTGACGTCAGTACGTTTCCCATAACGGTGAATCAGGATGATGGGCCGCCCGTTTCCCTTGCGGTGTGGCTTGTACGTGTTTGACTGACCTCGCAACTGGAGATTTGGAGTTTCATGGGATTCTTTCGTTTCGTTCAGCGTCCGCTGCTGCTAGCGGGGAGCCTGAGCCTAATTGGGCTGCTCAACGCCAGCACGGCACAGGCGTTTACGCTGACTATTCTGCACAACAACGACGGTGAATCGGAGCTGTTGCCCGGCGACGACGGGTTTGGTGGTGCGGCTCAGTTTGTCGGTGAAGTTGATGAGCTGCGGAATGCGGCCGGTTCTGATAATACGCTGGTGCTCTCCTCCGGCGACAACTTCTTGCCCGGTCCCGAGTTTAACGCCAGCCTCACAGACGGCGTGTTTTACGATGCCATTACCCTGAGTAACATCGACTACGACGCCATTATTCTGGGCAACCACGACTTTGACTTTGGCCCCGATACACTGGCCGACTTTATTCCGGCTGTGGATAGCGACATTCCTTTCCTCAGTGCCAACCTGGACTTTTCGGGTGAGCCTGCCCTGCAAGCGCTGGTGGATGCGGGTCGGATTGCCAAAAGCGTTGTCGTCACCAAAGGCGGTGAGGAAATTGGCATCGTGGGTGCGACAACGCCCAACCTACCGACAATTTCAAGTCCTGGCAATGTTGTAGTTAGTCAAGACGTGCAGGCCGCAGTCCAGGCCGAGATTGACCAGCTGACAGCACGTGGCGTTGAGAACATTATCTTTGTCAGCCACCTGCAAGGTGTGGACGAAGACCAGGCGCTGATTGCTCAGCTGACGGGCGTGGATGTTGCGATCGCAGGTGGCGGTGACGAACTACTCGACAGCGGCGACGACAGCAACCTGATTCCTGGCGATGTGGCAGCGAATACTTACCCCATCACCGTGACCGACGCCGACGGCAATAGCGTGCCGGTAGTGACCACAACCGGCCAGTACCGCTACGTCGGTAAGCTAGTGGTTGAGTTCGAGAATGGCGTTGCAACGGTTGTTGACCCCGGCAGCGTTAGTGACCCCGTTGCCGTAACCGGCCAGGTTGACAGCGCTACCCAAGCCAACGTGGTAGACCCTGTTCAAGCGTCCGTGGACAGTCTGGCCTCCAACGTCATTGCCCAGTCTGAAGTGGGGCTCGATGCCGTGCGTGGGAACATCCGCTCGAAGGAAACTAACGAAGGCAACCTGATTGCCGACGCGCTGCTGTTCACCGCCAACGAGCTGTCCGACGAGTTTGGCATTGATGACGTTGATGTGGCGCTGGCAAACGGTGGCGGCATCCGTAACGACAGCGTGATTCCGGCAGGGGATATCACTGAGCTAGACACGTTCAATATTCTGCCCTTCAGCAACTTTGTCAGCGTGATTGAAGACCTCAGCTTAGAGGTGTTCAAGAACGTGCTGGAGAATGCCTACTCGCGGACGTCGCTGGATGAGAACGGTGAAGCCACCAGTGAAGGTGCTAGCGGCTCCGGTCGCTTTGCTCAGATTGCTGGTTTCTCGGTGGAGTACAACCCCACCCAAACCGCAATTGAACTGGAGGTAGACGACGAAGGCAACTTGGTCATCGGGGCGGACGGCAACGTCGTGGTGGCCACGCCCGGTGAGCGCATTATCAATGTCACGCTCGACGACGGCACAGTGCTGATCGAGAACGGTCAGATTGTCAGCGATGAGACGCTGACGATTGCCCTACCAAACTTCATTGCAGGCGGCGGTGACCAGTACCCCTTTGGGGATATTTCCTTCACCAACCTGGGGGTTGTAGGGCAGCAGGCGTTGGCAAACTACATCAGCAGTGCTGACGGGCTGAACGGTGTGATTTCAGCCGCTGAGTACCCTGAAGGCGGTGAAGGCCGCATTGTTCTGACGGATGCAGTAGCCATTGTCGATAACGGTGGCAGCGGCAGCGGCGGTGACGACGGTATCGGCGACCCCACAACGGTCCCGGAGCCCGGCGTTGTGCTGGGTCTGCTGGCTGTTGCGGGTCTAGGTGCTAAGGCTCGTAAGCGTCGTCAGGCGTAGCGTCGCCTCCATCAACGGTGTAAACCAGGGGAGGCATCAACCTTCCCTGTTTTTTTGTGACAATCATCACATTTTGCTGTCCACCCGCATCACCTTGCAGCTTGGGGGTCATCACACCCAGGTGGCGTCCAGACCTTTAAGATGTCTGAAGATAGACAGTAGCATTTGACACTTACAAAATGATGGTGAGAGTTTGCCAAAAACCCCTCAAGCAAAACCCGTTTGAGGCCTATCGCGATCCGGCAACGGGGCGATGGTTCGTTAAGGTCAAGTCGGTTTACTTCACGAACGTGCTCAAGCCCGTCAAGGTGAAAGCGGCTCTAGAGGCGGCCAACGCCCAGTCTCAGAACGGTACGTTACAGGAAGCCTAGCGAATAGCTCGCGCTGCTAGCGGCATCTTCTGGCACAATGGCGGGCGTTGTCCTCGCGCCGTCCTGATGCAGTCGCTTTACCCTCCCCTTGACCCTTACCGGACGGGCCGACTGCGCGTGTCGGACCGTCACGAACTCTATTTTGAAGAATCGGGCAACCCCGATGGTAAGCCGGTGGTCTTCCTCCACGGTGGACCCGGCGGCGGCACCGTGCCGATGTATCGCCAGTTTTTTGACCCGGCACGCTGGCGCATTGTGCTGTTTGACCAGCGCGGCTGCGGGCAGAGTACGCCCCACGCCGAGCTAGCGGAGAACACAACTTGGGATTTGGTGGCCGATATCGAACGGCTGCGATCGCACCTCCAAATTCCTAACTGGACCGTCTTCGGTGGTAGCTGGGGCAGTACCCTCGCTTTGGCCTATGCCCAAACCCATCCCACCTACTGCACCGGGCTCATCCTGCGCGGCATCTTCATGCTGCGCCCCAAAGAGATTCGCTGGTTTTACCAGGCGGGGGCCAGCTACCTCTTCCCCGATGCCTGGGAGCATTATCTGGCTCCGATTCCCGTAGAAGAACGCGAAGACCTAGTCCGAGCCTACTACCGCCGCCTGACGAGCCCAGACGCCGAGGTGCGCCAAACGGCGGCCAAAGCCTGGTCCATTTGGGAGGCCAGCACCAGCAAACTGGTGACCGACACCAACCTGATCGAAAAGTTTGGCGGTGATGCCTTTGCCGATGCCTTTGCCCGCATCGAGTGTCACTACTTTGTCAACGGCGGCTTCTTTGACCCGCCGGACCAGCTGCTGCAAAACGTGGCGGCCATTCGCCACCTGCCAGCGGTCATCGTCCAGGGCCGCTACGACGTGGTGTGCCCCATGACCAGTGCCTGGGAGCTGCACCGCGCCTGGCCCGAGGCAGAACTCATCGTTGTGGCTGAGGCAGGCCACTCGGCGACAGAGCCAGGCATTACCAGCGCCCTGGTTGAGGTGTGCGATCGCTTTGCCAGTCTCTAGAAATCCAATTCATAAAAAGTAGAGACCTCTCCCCCTCAGGAACAGGTCTTCCCTGCGATGATACGAACGTCTATCTATCAAGGGAAGCAGGCGGTCGAAACCTTTGGCAGTCTTAGGGCGTATACCTGAGCCTAGACCCCTCTTTATGTCCAGCTGGATCAATACATTCTCCGCTGCAACGCGCCAGATCAACAGCGTCTGGGATTCGCTAAAGTACGCGGCTGAGTCTAAGCTGGGCGTTGCAGATCCGATCATGATCTTGCCCTACCGAGGGTACGGAACGCCGCAACAGATTTACCTTAAAGGGCGCGTCCTGCAAGATGAGGGCATTAAACTGCGCGAAGAAGACGCCTCGTTGCTCAAAAACGTGTGAAACATGTACCGCCGGTTCGAAGAAGTGCCGGAGTTTTACCAGGCGCTACAGCAGGGAGCCAGCGGCAACGAGGGCAACCCCATTTTCTACGTGTCCAGCAGTGCCTGGAACATGTACGACCGGTTTGCCAAATTTATGGAGATCAACAACATTCCACTGGGCCCCATGCTGCTGCGAGATATTGAACTGTCCTTAGATAACCTGCTGGCTTTCGAACACGAAAGCCACAAGCGCGAGCAGATTGAGCCTATCCTAGAGCGCTTTCCCAACCTGCCCTTTATGCTTATTGGCGACGGTGGCCAGCAAGATGCTGAAATTTATACTCAGCTGGTCAAAGCCTATCCTGGACGTATCCGGGCTATTTACATCCGTGCTGTTGTTCCTGATAATGCACAACAGCAGCAAATACTGGCTGACTTTAAGAACTCGATAGCCGAACAAAACGTGCCGCTGGTTGTTTTTGACAAGACTCAAGCCGCATCAGTCCATGCTGTTAGGCAGGGATGGATCCAGGCATAAACGGACCTGGCTAGAACCTATTGGAACTTGCTATGCCTTGGCCTTGAGAGATCTATCTTTAGAGTCGTGCAAGGGCTAGTAATCTATGGCTTGTCGCTATCCTAGCCAAAATTATTCCTCTAACGTATTCAAACAAACAACATTCTCGGGTGGTTCCGCTAATCTGTTCTGATAATGCCTGTTTAGAGTCATAAACCATCTACCCCTGAGGTTGTCTATCGTGAATATTGGTTTTCGTACGGCTGCGATCGCATCTTTTGGCTTTTCGTCAACTTTACTGGTCGCCTTTCCCGCTACAGCGGCAACCTTTGGTTACGGTGAGACAGCAGTAAAGGCCATCAACTACCTTTCTGAAAATCTGAAGGGTCGTAGTGTGGGTACCGAAGCGGAAGCCGAAACCGTAGACTACCTTGTGCAGCAACTGACGAGCTTTGGCTATACACCTGAACTACAGCCGTTCTCCTACGAATTTGGAGGAGAAACGTTAACGTCCTATAACATCGTCGTTGAGAAGATGGGGACTTCAGGACAGCAAATGTTACTCGGCGCTCACTACGATAACGCCCCCAGCAGCAGCACGATCGATAGATCTGAATTAGAGGGCACTAACGACAATGCCTCAGGCGTCGGCGTACTGCTTGAACTAGCGCAGCGGCTCGAACCCGATCCGACCCATACTGTCAAATTCATATTTTTTGGGGCAGAAGAGATTGGTCTAGTAGGTTCAGAGTTTTACGCAAGTAGCCTCAGCTCAACAGACATCGACAATACGCTGCTCATGGCTAACTTAGACAGTCTGATAGTTGGCGACAAAATGTATTTCAACGCAGGTCGAGGCGCAACCGAAAACCCTAGTTGGTTTAATTATCGTGATCTGGCACTCGACATTGCCGCCGAAAATGGCATTGCAGCTGAAAGCAATCCTGGCTTTAATGAGGCTTACCCCAAAGGTACCGGCTGCTGTAGCGACCTAGAATCCTTTGACATGATCATGCCAGTGCTAGCCGCCGAAGCAACCAACTGGGATATCGGTGAGAAAGACGGCTACACCCAAACGGCTAACCCCAAAGTCCCAGGTGGCGCTACCTGGCACGACCCAGCCACCGATAACCGGGCCTTTATCAACGCCGTTTTTCCCGGACTCATCGAGGAGCGAGCGCGTAATTACACACTCGTATTCGATAAATTCATCACCCAGGTCAACACGGAGTCGGTCCCTGAACCCATGAGTGTTGCCGGTTTGCTTGCCGTCGCTGGGGCCGCCGGGTTCGTGCTAAAGCGACCCGTGCCCAAACAAGAAACAGACCGTTAAAGGGCCTACATTTCATCGTCTTGGCTGCCATCGGTGTTCAAGGCATCAGGGTTGCCGCTGCTTTCACTAGTGGCCTCTTCGCTGTCACTACCGCTGCTGGTAGGGGTCTCCTCAGCTGTGGGGTCGGCTTCAGTTGAGGGCGTATCACCCGCTTCCTCTGTGGGTTCATCCGCTGGTGTTTCTGCTGCATCGTCTGGCGACTCCGTCGGCTGTGTTGACGTTGACCTGCGGATAATCTCTACCGTCGTTGTTGTTTCTGCCTCTGTGGGTTCGGCGGCGGGCTCAGGCGATTCGATGCGTCGAGGCGCGTTGGGCTGGGCGGGTTGACCACAGATGTCGTTGAGTTCAATGTATTGCCCTTCTGCAGTCCGCATGTAGCAGTAATCGCTGGCTAGACCTGCCGAAAGGGGAAACGACATTGCTCCACCGAAGCCCAGCACCAGCAGCAACGGCTTCAGTATTTTTCGAGTTGCTTTGTTATTCATCTGTTTGTGAAACATAGGTAGTACCTGATTTTGTCAAACCGATTTTGCCAAGGTTAGCGAAACAGCTCAGAAACTGCCAGGGGGTAAGTCATTCGTTCGGACTATCGGTAGTTTGGTTGATGTATTGAATCTTAGCCATGCAGCACGGACGCATCGCCGCCTGCAACATGCTGGACAGAATATTCCTTTCAAAGCTGTCTCCTTCTTCTGGACGGGCCAGTTCGACATGAAGCTACGCTATGTGGGCCATGCCGAGGGCTGGGACGATCTGCTTGTGTACGGTAGCCTGGACGACATGCGCTTTCTCGCCTTCTATGGACAGCATGGGCAGGTGATGGCCGTGGCAGGGTGGGTCGCGATCAAGACATTGCCGCAATTTCTGAGTTGGTGCGTATTCGGCAGATGCCAGGGTCTGACGATCTGCAAGATGACCGCGACTGGGTTGAGTATTTGTCGTCATCGGCTGTTTGATGCCTACGGTTTGGGGGGCTCACTTGTCCTGTAGAAAATTTGGGACAGAAGCAGCCCCGACCAGAGGGGGCTGCTCAGGTTATGTCGCCAACATTGGTCTTCATCACAAAACAACTTTGAGCGAGATGACGGGAGCCGCGCATCTCAATGAGTTTTCCTTGAGAGTACTTCAGCGAACCCGTAACGGAGTATCAGTCGTTTCTCATGGGTGACTCAGCTAGCAACAGAGCACCTCGGATAAAGTAAGAACAGTTGAGAGAGCAAACGACAGCTTCTTCTCACAAGAACCATTCACCACATTTTACGAGGTAAACAAACATGGAAGACCAAAATAAGACCCCCCAAGTTGACGAGCAAGTTTCTGATGAGAAGCTGCAAGAGGTATCCGGTGGCGCGAAGCTACATGAACGTCGGTTAGAGCATCTAGACACTCAGACCAAGGCCGTTGACGACATCCAGTCTGCACGCTTGGATCATCTGGATAACCAGACGAAGTAATGCTGCTTTAAATAAACCGGTCGATCTCTTTGTCCTAAAACGCATCAACCGTGTTTATTCTGAAAAATTGTGACTGTTTTGGCAGTCAAACATTACACCGCACGCAGTTTCTGTGTGCGGTTTTGCCTATTTTTCTGCAGGTCTAGACCATTTCGTAGTAACGTAAAGATTTGTAAATGCCCATTAATCCCACCACTGAGACCTGTCTGTGCAACTAATCGATTCTGCGTCTGCGGCACCTGCGGCGACTATTGCCAACCGTACATCTGAGCTTCCATTCACACTCAAAGACCTGAGAAACGCCATTCCTGATCGATGCTTTCAGCCGAATACGCTGCGATCGCTAGCCTACTTTTTTCTGGACTTAGGTATTATTGCCGCTCTGTATGCCCTAGCAGCCTATCTAGATTCCTGGCTATTCTTCCCAATTTTCTGGCTAGCCCAGGGGACGATGTTCTGGGCGTTGTTTGTGGTCGGCCACGACTGTGGCCACGGCTCGTTCTCGAAGTATAAGTGGGTGAACAATCTAATTGGTCACCTCTCCCACTCACCCATTTTGGTGCCTTACCACGGCTGGCGCATTACCCACCGCCACCACCATGCCAACACGGGCAATATGGATACGGACGAAAGCTGGTTTCCGGTCAGTCAGTCGGAGTACGACAACATGGACTGGCCCGTAAAGCTGATGCGGTTTCAGCTGTTGCTGTTGGCCTATCCGCTGTATTTGTTTGTCGGTACACGAGGGCGCAACGACTCACATTTCTTGCCCAGCAATGGCCTCTTTAAGCCCTCAGAAAAGAATGACATCATCACCAGTACCCTCTGCTGGAGTCTGATGATGGTGCTACTCATCGGACTGGGCCTGCAGTTTGGGCTAGTCTTTTTGGTGAAGTACTATGTGATGCCCTACTTGGTATTTGTCGTATGGCTCGACTTGGTGACCTATCTGCACCACACCACGCCAGAGCTGCCCTGGTACCGTGATGAAGATTGGTTTTTCTTGAAAGGGGCACTCTCAACGATTGACCACGACTACGGCTTTGTCAACAATATTCACCACAACATCGGTACTCATGTGGCCCACCACATTTTCTCGAATATGCCACACTATCGCCTGAAAGAGGCAACAGCAGCAATTCGACCTATTTTGGGAGACTATTACCACAAGTCGGACGAGTCAATTTGGACGCTATTCTGGCGGTCTTTCCAGAGCTGTCATTATGTGGCAGATGTGGGCGGAAAGGTTTACTACCAAGCTGAGCAGCGGTAGTTTCCTGCTAACTTAGCCTAGCTCTAACAATCTTTCCCGATTCTGGCTCAATTCCGTAGCTGTAGCGGTGTAGATTTGAACTATGAGAAATTCAAATCTACAAGCCTATATCTTTGCGTTTTAAGCATAAACTGCATCATGAGTGTATTGCTTTAGATAATTAAAACGGTACACTCATGTTTTAGAACATTCACCTAAGTTGTTTATTTGAGTACGAGCCAGATGAGTAAAACATAAAGCACAGCTTCTGTCTCACTTAAATTAGAGATTATTAGAGATACCTTCTCTACGGTTCTATTGCGTAGAAAAAATAAAGTTGACAATATTCAATAACTTTTGTGTTGATGTATGCCTATGCCAATGTAAAAGGTTTTGGAAACTGAATTTGAGGACTAACGTCATTCATTTACAAGTAATCTGTATCAAAATAGACCGAAAAAAGTTTTTGATTACTGTTGTGACCACCATGGTTTTTGTATAACCTTCACGTAAACCAGCGGTCATAGCTTTGTGCATTCCTAGGGAATCGAGATTTCCTTACGGGAGTTTCATTGCTGTGGGTAAGATGTTGAACAGATAGCCATAATCAAACAAGGCCTGGGATAGCCAGGTTTTCTGTAAGTTGAGTAGTTATGACATCGGAAGTCTTGAACTGATTAGTATTTGGTTCGCTATCTTCGCTAAAGTCAGAGGCTGAAAGCTTCCATGAGATCTATTTGTGTTCACACTTCATTGAACTCTGTAATTTGAACATACTTATGCTAAGAAGCTGAAACGCGAAACTAAACAGTCTCAGACGGTTTGGCCGTATTTAATAAGCCGATTCGAGGGGAAATCACGGAAGTATTCCGAATTTTCTAGTCGCCTAGGCCCTCACGCAAAGAGCCTCTCCCTTCAGAGAAAGAGACTCTTTGCTCCTATCGGCATTGCTTACTTTCAGTCCGGTTTCCATACTCTACCGGAGTAGGGGTTGAAGGCTGTCCGGAACGGCAAAACTGTTGACGTTACTAGCTTAGCTGTTTTACTGGTCAGCTCGTTGAGCTGTTCTATCGTCACTAGCTTAACTGTTTTACTGGTCAGCTCGTTGAGCTGTTCTATCAAAGAAGCATAGTTATAAGGTTCTTTGAACAAATCGGTGTTTGCTGTTTGCTACGTTTTCTTTTTGTGAAGTTGTCGTTATTGTCGTGGAGGCAGATATGGAACGAAATACTTACGAAGTCTTTAACTTCGAGCAACTATCGGAAGCCATAGTGCTTGCATCTAACGACAACACTGATAGCGTAATCAATCTTAGAAGCGATATATTTTTAGGATTCGAGCTAGGGCTACCCGATCTAAATGAAACGCATACCCTAATCATTAATGGAGGCGGTGTTACTGCTGCGGGAGATCTTGACGGTAGCGGTGATGCAACGATTACAAACAAAGATTTGAATTTTGATCTTCAGGTAGATCCTCAGGATGAAGAAGCCTTCGAGGAAAGATTGCAGGCAGATCGATTATTTTTCATACAGCAGGGGAATATTGTTTTTCAAAATTTAACTTTGGCTGATGGCCGAGGGATATCTGCCAGTGGTCCCATCACTGGTGGCGGTGCGGGTATGGGGGGTGCCCTGTTTATCTACGAAGGTAATGTGGCTGTTGATGGAGTCACTTTTGTTGGCAATAAAGCAATCGGCGGAGAGGGAGGGAAATCAGGTGGCTTTGCTGACGACTTTTCTGTATCTGGTAAGTCAGCCGGTGGTATTGGCAGCCTTCGTAATACACCTGTTG
The DNA here is from genome assembly GCA_963923025.1 of uncultured bacterium. Classification (GTDB taxonomy): domain Bacteria; phylum Cyanobacteriota; class Cyanobacteriia; order Phormidesmidales; family Phormidesmidaceae; genus CAWUKV01. The sequence continues at coordinate 777 of CAWUKV010000094.1, read as the reverse complement.
AAATAGATCTTGGCACAAGTGCCTATGGTGCTAGTGCTGATAATGGCACAGCAGGTTCGGATGGTACTAATAAGGATCCTAGTGGTCGTCCGCTGTTGGAAGATATAGAAACCATCTTCGATGCTACATTAGGCAGCCTTGGTTCAGAAGGTCAGATTGACACCGATGGCGTTGGTCAAAGCTTTGGAGTTGGCGGCAATGGCGGTAACGCGTTTGGTGGCGATGGTGGTAATGGTGGTAATGGTTCTGGCGTTATAAGACAGATAGGCGATACCGTCACAGACGTTTTTTTTACAGGCGATGGTGGTAATGGTGGGAGTGGGGGTACTGCATTCGGTGGGAACGGCGGCAATGGTTTCGGATTCAATAATGGTGCAAGCTTCAAAGGTGGCGATGGCGGCAGCGGAGGATGGGGGTTTGGTGGTGAGGGGGGCATTGGTAAATTTGGAGTTAGATCATGTGGCAGCGGCGATGGTGGTTTGGGGCAAGGCGGTGCCGGTGGTGTAGGAGGCTTTGGTGCATCCGGTGGTGCTGGAGGAAATGGGTTTGGTGGTTCTGGTACAGATGGTGTTCCATCAGGTAAACCCTTTAATGAAAATGTTGACGGTGCCGGAGGAGATGGAGGAAGAGGAGGAGATGGTTTAGGCGGAAACGGTGGCGCAGGCGGCTTTGGTGGTGGCGGTTGATAAGATGGAATAGGTGATCAATCATAGTGATCATATTCTTCATGAGATAATTATGAAGAACAAAAATTTGATAAAGGATTAGGGGGCGGTG
>CAWUKV010000093.1:0-20459 GCA_963923025.1 uncultured bacterium | reverse complement strand
AACAGAGATAGGTTCATGGCTCTACGAGGATTTTTCTAAGGCTTTGGACCTGATGCTCCACGTCATGCCCCTACGTTGCGTACGGACCTAAACGTGCCACTCTTTCGGAGAACAACGCTGACTAGATACACACCAACAATGGAGACAGGCACGATTGAGAACGATGCAGACTGTCGACATAGCGGAACTCAGTGCAGGACACAGTCAGCCGCAGCCCTCTGTTAGCAATGCTGCTAGCAACGCGATAGTCACATAGCCAGGTAAACCAATCTAGTGCAATGCATCTAAGGGATTGCACCTAGCGTTCCCAAACAATTTTGTCAGTAACACCCTTAGTTGTGAAGCGAGTAGGACCATGCATCAGATAGATGGGGCCTAAGGCAAACCCTGCTATGGTGTCAGGGGCCTCAGCAGTTCTTTCAGGGTCTATGTCCGATTCTTCTTCACGGCTGCCGTTCAAGTTTTGGGTGGTTGCCCTGGTGGCGCTGATCAACTCCATCAGCTTTACCATCATCATTCCAACGCTGTACCCCTACGCTAAAGAGTTCGGCCTGAGCGACTTTCAGGCCAGCTTACTCACAACGGGATTTGCCGCGTCGCAGTTTTTGGGCACGCCGGTCCTGGGGCGACTGTCGGATCGGCTAGGACGAAAGCCGCTGCTGATTTTGAGCCTGCTGGGGACGGTGGGGGCCAACGTACTAGCCGCGCTGACGCCGTTTGCCTGGCTGCTGTACCTGGCGCGCATGCTGGACGGGCTAACGGGGGGCAATAACTCTATTGCCCAGGCGATTATTAGCGACATCACCACACCCGACCAGCGCACCCAGGCGTTCGGCATTTTTGGTGGCATGTTCCGGCTGGGGTTTGTGCTGGGGCCACCCCTGGCTTACTTAGCGCAGACGTTGCCAACCCTGCCAGGGGTGACGAGTTTGGGCATGAGCTTTGTCATTTCGGCGGTGATTGCGCTGGTGGCGGCGGGGCTGTGTACGGTGTTTGTGCCAGAAACGCGGCCTCCGACAGACTGCACCGAGTTTCGACTGTCAGCTAGCGACTTTGGGTTTGACAAGCTGCTGAACTCGTTTCGCGACCCTAAACTGGGGCGAGTCTTTGTGATGACGTTTCTGGTAGGGGGCACTTTCACCATTTTCACTTTTGCCTATCAGCCCTTCTTTCTGTCGGTGCTGGAGCAGGACACAAAGAACCTGGCGATCACCTTTGTCGTGTTTGGTGTATTAGCATTTTTGGCACAGGTCTTTTTGCTGGAGCCACTGCGAAAGCGGACGTCGCTCGTAAACCTGCTGGTAGTGGCGCTGTTTTTGCGGGGACTGTTGTTTATTTTGATCCCGTCATTCCCTACCATTGAGGCCTTTTGGGTTATTTTGATTTTCTTTGGCATTGTCAATGCCTTCCCGGCACCGCTGCTGGATTCACTGGTGTCGCTACGGGCAACGGATGAGCAACAGGGCGAGGCACTGGGCACCAACTCATCCTATTTGAGCATTTCTAATGCGGTGGGTCCGGCCATATCGGGTCTGCTGGTGAGCTTTGGCTATTCGCTGCCGTTCTTTGTCGCTGGGGGGTTGACGGTTGCGATCGCACTCTTCGCACTTACCCTTAGACAACCGACGCCAGCAAAAGGAAATGTATGAAACGTCGTCTACACTATTTCTTTTTATGAAAAAAATCGATATAAGTAAGACGTGTCCCTGTGTCATTGGGTTCTGAGTGTTAGGCTATTAACCCAGTCTGCACATCCAGCATGTAGTGGGCTCAAACGTCGCGGCATTTTACGGTGTCGAGGCTACCTGTGAGAAGTTTATACAGTATTTACAGATTCTCTTTAGAATTCAAGAAGAGAATGCTGTCGTTCTGTTGTGGGCGCTCACCAGAGTTGAATGGCGCAATTCATTGACGTTAGCTATAGCGTCAGCAGTGTTGAGTGCGTTGTGGAGATTATCCCGCTGTCAACTCTACTGTTGCTATAGAGGAAACGCCCTGTGATTCCGATGATTCAGTTCAACGATGTGGTGAAGGTGTATCCCGGTGCCACAGTGCCATCGGTAGACCACCTCACCCTGTCAGTCCCAGAGGGCGAAACCTGCGTTGTGATTGGGCCGTCTGGCTGTGGTAAAACCACCACCATGAAAATGGTCAATCGACTGATTGAGCCGACAACTGGAGAAATTCTTGTCGGTGGACGTAACATTCTTAAGCAGAATCAGGTAGAACTGCGACGCGGCATCGGATACGTCATCCAGCAGATTGGACTGTTTCCGCATTTCACTATCCGAGACAACATTGCCGTAGTGCCCAAAATGCTGGGTTGGGATAAAGCCAAAATTAATCGACGGGCCGATGAGCTGCTTGAGATTGTTGGGCTGGATCCAGCCCAGTTTCGCGATCGCTATCCCAAACAGCTGTCGGGTGGTCAACGACAGCGGGTCGGCGTGGCGCGAGCGCTGGCAGCGGATCCCCCGGTGATGCTGATGGATGAGCCCTTTGGTGCCATTGATCCGATCACGCGGGATCGGCTGCAAAACGAGTTTTTGCGACTGCAAAAGCAGCTAAAAAAGACCATTATGTTTGTCACCCATGACATTGACGAAGCACTGAAGATGGGGACGCTGATCTGTATCTTGCAGGTGGGCGGGGTGTTAGAGCAGTACGACACGCCGGCAAATATTCTGGCAAAGCCTGCCAATGCATTTGTTGCCGACTTCGTGGGGGCAGACCGCGGGCTGAAGCGGTTGACGCTGGTGCGGGTTGGCGAGGCCATGCAAACGCAGGTGCCACTGGGGAACGTGAACGATAGCGGTGGGGACTTGGTGGCAAAGATGCGATCGCATCGCACTGATAGCCTGTTCATCACAGACGAGTTAGACCAGCTGGCGGGCTACGTCACCTTAGAAGAAGCCCAGTCGCGCCTCAATAGTCCAGCTAAGACCATGTTGCACCAGCCTATTTCCACCACCGAAGAAGAGGCAACCATGAAAGATGCCTTCTCTACGATGCTCAGCTACGGCATTCGCTATTTGCCCGTCACCGACGGGCAACGGCGACTCACGGGCATGGTCACCGTCGAAGATGCCCAAAAGCTAATTGCCGAAACCCAGCCTGCACCGGTTGTATAGGGGGAACTGACATGGATTTCCTACAGAATCTGGGCGAATTTTTCATCAGTTTGAAAGACGGCGTACTGTATTACGTGCCGGGAGTCGGCCGCCCGGACCGGGTGATTGAATTTCTCGGCGGTCACCTACTGATTACCTTCGTCACACTGCTGCTGGCAACGCTAATCAGCGTGCCGCTGGGGATTTTGATCACCCGTGTGCGAGGGCTTTACAGCCCCATCATCAAATTTACGGGTATGCTCTACACCATTCCCAGTCTGGCGCTGTTTGGTTTACTGATTCCCATTGTGGGAATTGGCTTTACGCCGTCGATTGTGGCGCTGACGCTGTATTCGCTGCTGGCCATTGTGCGGAATACGGCAGTGGGGCTAGACGGGGTTGACCCAGCGATTACCGAAGCGGCACGGGGGATGGGGATGACGCCGCGCAGCATTTTGATGCAGGTGGAGCTACCGCTGGCGCTACCTGTCATCTTTGCAGGCATTCGCATTGCGACAGTGTCCACGATTAGCCTGGCAATTTTGGCCTCGTATTTCGGCTCGACTAGTCTCGGCAAACTCATCTTTGAGGGGATTGCCGCAGGCCGCAACGACAAGGTTGTTGCCGGGGCGTTGGGAACGGCGCTGCTGGCTATCTTCTTTGACTTTGTCATTGGCAAGATTGAACGGATGCTGCCCGGAGCAACTCAGGCCTAGGCACGTCCTGAACAAGGCTGGAATGTGGGCTCAAATGTTGAGTCCCAATCGGGCGATGAACCAACGCGATAACCCCCATCAGAAGGTGAAATTGAATGGCACTCTTGCAAGAGATGTGGACCTACTTTATTGAGCGGTCTCAAGACTTCACGGTAGCGCTGAGTCAGCATCTGCAAATGACGTTTATCGCGTTGGCGATCGCGGTGGTGTTGGGCGTACTATTCGGCATCATCGGCTCTCGCGTACTCTGGCTCAAACAGGTGCTGCTCAATGTGGGTAAGGTCTGCAATACGCTACCGTTTCTGGCGGTGTTGGCCCTATCCCTGCCGCTGCTGGGCATTGGTCGCCCGCCAACACTGTTAGCCCTCACCTTTGTAGGGACGCTGCCAGTGCTAATTAATACGCTGGTGGGCATTGAGCAGGTAGACCCCAGCATGACGGAAGCGGCACGGGGCATGGGCATGCGAGATGTGGGTGTGCTGATGCGGGTAGAACTGCCAGTTGCGATCGCAGTCATCATGGCCGGTATCCGCACGTCGGCGGTGGTCATCGTCGCGAGCACAACCTTTGGCGGCTTCATTGGTGCCGGTGGTCTGGGCGATTTGATCCTCCGGGGACACCAGCTCAACCGAGATCATGTCATGCTGCTGGGGGCAATCCCGGCAACCATGCTGGCCTTTTACTTTGAGGAGGCCTTTGGTCGCCTTGAAACTTGGGTCACCCCAGAAGGGCTCAAAGTCGATGGCAATACCCGTCGTTCAGGCGGGCTGATTGGTCTGCTGTGTGCGGTGGCAGTGATGCCACTCATTTTTGGGGTACTGCTGCCCTGGGAAGTTCAGCCAGTGGCAGGCGGTGACCCGGTCGTCTTGACCGGGCTTCACGCTGAGTACCGAGGAACCGGACTACCCGTCCTGTTGTTTGGGCTGGTTGCGACGCTGTGGCCGCGTCGGGGTGAGAGCGGTAACCGCTGGCCGATGACGCTGCTCACCTTTGGGGCCGCAACGCTCTCTCTCGTTTGGCTGGTCATCGGGCTCACCCGGCTTCAACAGACACCCTCGCTAGGGTTAGGGCTATTGATTGCGGCCGTGGCAGGCATTACTGCCGTTACCGGTGTTGAGATGGTGAGAAGTTTTTATCACTATCGTGCCACTGTAGACATGGCCCGACTCAGGGCCAGCCCCTCGTGACGATCTCTCCTTTTCTCATTTCCTATTGTTTTCAGATTTCACTAATTCTTGAGGTAATCCATGTTTAATCGTAGAACTGTTCTAGGTCTAGCTACCGTCTTGGCCGCTGCCGCGCTGTCCTCCTGCAGTGGTGGTTCCAGCGAAGGTGGCACTAAAATCCGCATTGGCTCCAAAGAATTCACAGAACAGTATTTACTGGGCTACATGTTCGAAATGGTACTCGACAATGCGGGCTACGACGCTGACTACAACGCAGTCGGCGGCACCAGTGAGAACCATGCCGCGCTGCTAGCTGGCGAAATCGACATGTATCCCGAATACACCGGTACCGCACTTCTGGTTCACCTAGAGCAGACCTATGATCCCAATATGTCCGTAATGGACGTATACGGTACCGTCAAGGATGCCTATGCTGAGCAGTTCAACGTGACCTTGCTAGAACCGGGTTCGTTTAACAACACCTATGCGTTTGTCATGACCAAAGACCGCGCTAACGAACTGGGCATTACCAGCGTTAGCGATGTAGCTGGCAATGCGAGTGACCTAGTATTTGGCACCGACCTGGAGTTTGCCGACCGTAGTGACGGCCTGCCCGCCATGAAGGAAGTCTACGGGGGTCTAGACTTTGCTGAAGTTAAGTCCCTTGATCCTGGCCTGCTATACAGCGGTCTAGAAACAGGCGACGTAGATGTGACCACAGGCTACGGCACCGACGGTCAGATTGCAGCGATGGATCTGCTGGTACTCGAAGACGACAAGAGCTTCTGGCCGCCCTATGCGATCGCGCCCTTCGTCCGCCAAGAGACTTTGGACGCTAATCCTGAGATTGCCGAGCTGCTCAACAGCGTCACGGCAACGCTAGATGATGAGACGATGAGTAACCTGAACTGGGAAGTTGCCGGTAACGGTAAAGAGCCCGATGAGGTCGCCCGCGAGTATCTGGAAGAACAGGGTTTACTGTAGACAGATTTAACACCTACACAAACTTCAAACTTCCTTCAAATAACACTCGCTAGACTTGAGGTGCCGCTCACTTGAGTTATGCCTCTTGGAGACCGATAGCGCCTCGATTCATGTTCTGCGTCGCCTCAGCCTGGGGATCTCTCCAGGCGATGTGGCGCAGCTACAAGATACGGGTATCGATGACTACATTAAAGAACAACTCACCCCGTCTAGCCTGAGCGATCCACCATCACTGACCGCTGCATTATCAGAGCTTCGAACGCTGGGCATGTCACCTATTGAGCGGTTCGAATATCTGGTTGAACCGCTGGATGCTGCGCCAAATACTGATGCGTCTAGACAAGAGAAACGTCAGCGACTGCGACAGCTCGTGCGAGAAGCAATGCACGCTCGGCTGCTGCGCGCCATCTACAGTCCTCGAACCCTACACGAGGTAATGGTGAACTTTTGGTTCAACCACTTCAATATCTTTTCCGCTCGAGAGAATATTCGAGCCTGGCTGGGAGACTACGACCATAGCGTCATTCGTCCCCATGCATTGGGACAGTTCCGCGACCTGCTGCACGCCACTGCCAAGCATCCGGCGATGCTGGTTTATCTAGACAACTGGCGTAACGCTGCGCCAGGTCGTCCGGGCTCCACAGGTCAGTTTAGTGGACTGAATGAAAACTATGCCCGCGAACTGCTTGAACTGCATACGCTGGGCGTAGACGGTGGCTACACTGAAGCTGATGTTGTTGCCTTATCCCGTATCTTCACGGGCTGGACCATGGTGCAACGCCGAAAGCACAGCCCCGACGAAACCGGCTTCCGATTTGCCGATAACCGGCACGATCTTGACAACAAACATTTTTTGGGCAGAACAATCGTTGCCAATGGCAAAGCCGAAGGAGAACAGGTTTTAGACCTGCTGGCTAACCATCCCGCCACCGCTCAATACATCAGCTACAAGCTGGCTCAGTATTTTGTTGCCGATCAGCCGCCTGGGTCGCTGGTTAATCGCCTGGCCCAACGCTTTACTGCGACTCAAGGACACATTGCCAGCGTCCTCCAAACACTGTTCGAAAGTGATGCGTTCTGGCAGTCAGCGGGGCAAAAATTTAGAACCCCCTACGAATATATTCTGGCCGTTATGCGGGCGATCTCCCCCGCAACGCTGACTGCCGATGAACTTGCCCCCATCGCTTACCAGATGGAAGGGCTGGGTATGGGCCTTTTCCGGTGCCCCAGCCCAGACGGCTACGGCAACACCCAGGATCGATGGCTCAGCCCTGACGCCATGCTGCGGCGCGTTAGCGTCGCCATTACCCTTTATAACCGTCAGCCGGAGCCCCGACCTTCGATGGCGACGCTGCTCGACAGCCTCGGGCCATCGATTAGCCCTGCCACACGACAGACGCTCCGCACTAGCCCTGCTAGGCTACAGGCCGCCATGGTGCTGGGCAGTCCCGATATGATGTACCGATAATGGCGTTGCTAAGGAACACACCATGAGAAGACGACAGTTCCTCAATCGGCTAGCGCTCTTTGGTACGGCAAGTCTGGTAGCGGTGGGCCAGCACGGTTGGGCCGTGTCTAACCCAGCCCTAGCCACATCGCCAAACCGATTGGTCGTTGTCTTTCTGCGGGGCGGCATTGATGGGCTCAACGTGCTGATCCCCTATCAGGAAGCTGGTTATTACACGGCGCGGCCAACCCTAGCAATAGCCCCACCCGGTTCACCCAATGGGGCCATCGATCTAGACGGCTTTTACGGCTTACATCCAGCCCTTAAAGATTTACAGCCCTTCTGGCAGCGCGGCCAGCTGGCGTTTGTTCAAGCAGCAGGCTCTCCCGACCCGACGCGATCGCACTTCGAAGCCCAGGCCTATATGGAAACCGGCAGCCCGGGGGACAAGTCCACAACGACAGGTTGGATGAATCGATTACTCACCCAGCTGTCCCTGCCCGAGCCCACCCAGTCCGTCTCGGTGGGGCGGGCCATGCCGCGCAGCTTGGTCGGTCCAGAAATGAGTGCTAGCCTGACCGTCAACCAAGATGGATTCCAACCCCTGCCGGTAGACCGTTCTGCAATCCAGACGGCTTTCGATGGACTCTATCAAGGCTCTGACCCGGTGCAGCAGGCCTATCAAACCGGACGAGTGGCGCGCGATCGCATGCTGACAACGCTAAGCGAAGTCACACCACTGGCCTCCGCTTCCGGTTTTCGCAACAGTGCCCACCACCTCGCCCAGCTGATGACAGGCGATACCCAGACTCAAATTGCCTTCATGGAGTTGGGCGGTTGGGATACACATGTTGACCAGGCTCAGAGTTTTGATCGCCTGCTCCCTCAGCTGGCTGGGGGACTCTCTACGCTGGCGCAAGGACTCGGTCCGACATTTGAGCACACGACCATCGTGGTCATGTCCGAGTTTGGTCGCACCGTTGAAGAAAACGGCAATCAGGGGACCGATCACGGACGCGGCAATCTGATCTGGGTATTGGGTGGCCCCGTCAGGGGACAAAAGGTCTACGGCAACTGGCCGGGGTTAGCGCCGGAGGACCGTTACGCAGGAAGAGATCTGGCGGTTACTACAGATTTTCGTGACGTCGTGGCTAGTTTACTCACCCCTCACTGGGGGCTTTCTAATAGCCAATTGAGTGACGTTTTTCCGAACTATGGTGTCCAGCGCACCTTGCCGATGCTTGTAAGTTAAGGTCTAGTTCTCGGCAATTTTTCGGTGGTCACTCTATCGGTGTAGCCGCAAAGATGTCAGTCACAAATTGTGACCTAGTTTCTTCAGTACAATCACAGGCACTTGGTATCAAACAGCCTCTGGACGGTCAACAGTGAGGGTAGGACCTAGGCATCAGTACCTAAAAATTAGATGCTATGCATCCATAGCTTTTCTGTGTCTACGCCTTCAGCAGGCCACGTAGACAAGACTCTATCTAAACATCTGCGGTATTTCTTCAATTTGAGCGCGTTTTTTTAAAGAACACGTTCAAGTGATCAAAATCACGTCCCGTAGTTTAATCGATGTGGATTCGGTATCGTTTTACACACAATAGACATGCTGGAGCACAGTCTTTGCCCGCACGGGTAGTATGCAAGGGACTAACAACATCATGTCTATTTTTCCAAAAGGCACGGCCATAGCGTTGGGTATTACCTGCCTGACCCTTGGCGTCGTGCCAGCCGCAGAAGCAGGCACATTCTACAATGGGTGGAACTACGCCGCCGATGCCCAAGATGATGGGTACGGTGGTCGAAATTACGAAATTGGCGGCATTGCCTTCCAAGAAACCGAGGACAGCTTTGTCTTTGCAGTGACGGGTGGCACGCCCCTAGGTGGGCACTCCAGCGGTATCGCTTGGGGTGATCTATTCTTAAACTTCACCGGGCAAGATTTTCAAACTGCCAGTGACAACAACTCGCTGTTTGCCGTTCGCTTTGATGAGGCCAATGAGTCGGGCGCATCCAGCCTGGGCCTCTATAGCGATGTTTCGTCTAAGAGTATTTCAACTCAAAACTACGGCTACGCTACGCTTGACCAGTATGGCTACCGGACAGAACGACAAGTTGTAGGTGAAGAAGAGTACACCACGACTGAAGAAGTTTGGGTCGGGCAAGAAGAGTACACCACGACTGAGGAAGTCTGGGTACGTGAAGAAGAATACACTACACCTGAGAGAGTTTGGGTACCCCGTCATCGGGAGCGTTATTGGAATGGTCGCCGTTGGAAAAAACGCTGGGTAGGCGGCTATTACGAAACGCAGCAGGTGACGCGCACTCGCGATGTTTACGAGATGCAAGAGGTAACGCGCACTCGTGATGTTTACGAGATGCAAGAGGTAACGCGCACTCGTGATGTCTATGGAGATGTTAGGGTCAACACCAACTACGGTCGCTCTGAAAATGCGATGGGAGACCTAGAGGACACCTCTGGCGACGTGTATGAATACCTCTTTGGTGAGCGCACCGAAGCAGAGGCTGATCAAATTGGGCTTCAGAACGTGATTGACGAGGGCAACCGTATTGGCGATGTTGACATTGTCGATGCAGGCTTCTTGGCAGCCGCGGGGCTCGACTTCAGTCATATTGAAGCCACAGGGTCAGAAACGTTCGGTTTCCGTTTTGACAAGGATTTGTTGCCCGACGCGTCATTTATTGCCAGCGTCTTCCTAGAATGTGCCAACGACGGTGTTGCCATTCAGGGCGAGAAACGGCAGGTGCCAGAGCCCACCTCAGCGCTGGGTTTCGTATTGGTTGGCGGCATACTGGCAGGTAGCCGTCGTCTACGCCGTCGAGAAGCAAGCCTAGTACAGGCATAGGCAGCGTTGACGTAGCGTCGTAAGGTTTCATACCCGGTGCTTGGCTATTGAAAACGCCATACATCAACTGCGTCAGCATGACAAAGCCCCTCGATAGAGTTTCTGTCGAGGGGCTTTGTCATGACGAACGGAGCTAGATGCAGAACTCAAATCAGTAGCAAGCAGCATTCAGGCTGAGTAAAATGGTGACTCTGACTTTCTGCACCCCTAGTCTGCGATTAGCATGGCGTTTTCTTCAGTTACTCGAGCCCTCAGCAAAGCCCCCCTCACCACCGAGTTGCTCAATAAGCTCGATAAGCAGCAGCAGCTGACGCTCAATGGCATACCTAGGCTCCCTAAGGGACTGGTGGCTTCGGCCCTGGCACAAGCACAGGGCAAACCCATACTCGTCGTCACCGCCACATTAGAAGAGGCGGGGCGTTGGGCTGCACAGCTAGAGGCCATGGGCTGGGCCAGCGTTTCGTTCTATCCCACGTCAGAGGCGTCACCCTACGACCCCTTTGACCAAGAGTCAGAGATGACCTGGGGGCAGCTTCAGGTACTGGCTGACCTGATGCAAGGCCAACGCGACGAGGCAAAACCTACGGCTCTTGTTGCAACTGAACGAGCGCTGCAGCCTCATCTACCACCCGCCGGCACCTTTTCACCCTACTGCCTACGCCTGCACAAAGGCATGGATCTAGACCTCAAGGATCTTAGCTATACGCTAGCCAAGCTAGGTTACGAGCGGGTACCCACGGTAGAAACCGAAGGACAGTGGAGCCAGCGCGGCGACATCATTGATGTATTTCCCGTATCAGCAGAGCTGCCGGTGCGGCTAGAGCTGTTTGGCGATGAGCTGGAACGGCTGCGAGAGTTTGACCCCGCCACCCAGCGATCTTTGGATCAAATTACAGAGCTGCTGCTGACCACCACAGACTACAGCCCCGTGATCTCTGCGGCCCTGGAGGAAAAGGGTTTACTCCAGGACTTGTTGCCCCCTGATGACAAAGAAGGATTTGAACAGGGCTTTCGGTTGGAGGGACTCCGCCGCTTTCTAGGTATTGCCTTTGACCAGCCCGCCTCACTCCTAGACTACCTGCCCGAAGATACGGTGATTGCCTTTGACGAACCAGAGCAGTGCCGCGCCCATAGCGATCGCTGGTTTGAGCAGGTCAGCGACCACTGGCAGGAAGCGAGTGAGGCTCTGGCCAACAGCGAAGAGATTACGCTGCCTAAGTCTGGGTTGGTGAAGGTCCACCGCTCCTTTGACGAGGCATTAGAAGAAACGGAAGTCTTTCAGCGGCTGCACCTCTCCGAAATTGCAGAAGAAGGCGTGGGGCTAAACCTATCGAGCCGTCCAGTTCCGGCGATTCCCCACCAGTTTGGCAAGCTGGCAGAAACCATTCGAGGGGAGTGCGATCGCAAACACGCCGTCTGGCTGATGTCAGCTCAGCCCAGCCGCTCAGTTGCCCTGCTGCAAGAACACGACTGCCCCGCCCAGTTCATCCCCAACCCGAAGGACTACCCGGCGATTGAAAAACTACACGGTCAGCATGTCTCTGTCGGGGTGAAATATTCTGGCCTAGCAGAGCTGGAGGGCTTTATCCTGCCCACCTTCCGCATCTGTGTGGTGACGGACAGAGAATTCTTCGGACAGCACACCCTGGCGACCCCCAGCTACGTGCGCAAGCGTCGCCGTGCAGCCAGTAAACAGGTCGACCCCAACAAGCTGCGCCCCGGCGACTATGTCGTCCACCGCAACCACGGCATCGGTCAGTTCCTCAAGCTCGAAAGTCTGACGGTTGATGCCGAAACCCGCGAGTATCTGGTCATTAAATACGCTGACGGTCTGCTGCGGGTGGCGGCAGACCAGATGGGCTCCCTGTCTCGCTTCCGCGCCAGCGCCGAGAAGCGACCCGAGCTAAATAAAATGACCAGCAAAGCCTGGGAAAAGACCAAGGGCCGAGCCAAGAAAGCCATTCAGAAAGTTGCGGTAGACCTGCTGAAGCTGTACGCCCAGAGATCGCAGCTTGAGGGTCACGCCTACCCCACCGACATGCCCTGGCAGCAGGAGCTAGAAGACTCTTTCCCCTACCAGCCCACGCCCGATCAGCTCAAGGCGACGCAAGATGTGAAGCGGGATATGGAAAGCCCTCGCCCCATGGACCGGCTGGTTTGTGGCGATGTTGGCTTTGGCAAAACAGAAGTGGCCATCCGCGCCACATTCAAAGCCATTACCGCAGGCAAACAAGTTGCCCTGCTGGCTCCCACCACCATTCTTACCCAGCAGCATTACCATACGCTGAAGGAGCGCTTTGCGCCCTACCCCATTCAAGTGGGTCTGCTAAATCGGTTCCGTACCGCTTCTGAACGAAAAGAGATTCTCAAACGCCTATTGTCTGGCGAATTAGACGTTGTTGTTGGCACCCACCAGCTTCTAGGGAAGGCGGTTAAGTTTAAGGAATTGGGATTGCTGGTTGTAGACGAAGAACAGCGCTTTGGCGTCAACCAAAAAGAGAAAATCAAGGCCCTCAAGACGCAAGTGGATGTGCTAACCCTCAGTGCCACACCCATTCCCCGCACCTTATACATGTCCCTCTCTGGCGTGCGCGAGATGAGTCTGATTACGACGCCGCCGCCGTCTCGTCGACCCATCAAAACGCACCTTTCACCCTACGACCCCGAAAAGGTCCGCGCCGCTATTCGTCAGGAACTGGACCGGGGTGGACAGGTTTTCTATGTGGTGCCGCGAGTAGAAGGCATCGAAGAGATTGCCGCTCGCATTCGCGAAATGGTTCCGGGTATTCGTCTGGCGGTCGCTCACGGTCAAATGCCCGAAGGTGAACTAGAAGCGACAATGCTGACCTTTAGCAACGGCGAGGCTGACCTGATGGTCTGCACCACCATTATCGAATCGGGTCTCGATATTCCCCGTGTGAATACCATCCTGGTAGAAGACGCCCAAAAGTTTGGCCTATCCCAGCTTTACCAGCTTCGAGGTCGGGTGGGTCGCTCGGGCATTCAGGCCCATGCCTGGCTGTTCTTCCCGCAGCAAAATAAGCTCTCGGACAAGGCCCGCAAACGACTTCGCGCCATCCAAGAATTTACTCAGCTGGGCTCCGGTTACCAGCTGGCTATGCGAGACATGGAGATTCGCGGCATTGGTAATCTGCTGGGTGTTCAACAGTCTGGACAGATGGATGCCATCGGCTTTGACCTATATATGGACTTATTGCAAGAGGCGATCGCTGAAATTCGCGGGCAAGAGATTCCCCAAGTGGACGACACCCAGGTAGACCTCAAAGTCACCGCGTTTATTCCTACCGACTACATTCCCGATTTGGACCAGAAGATGAGCATTTACCGCTCATTGGTGGCGGCAGACAACAAACGCGAGCTAATGCAGATTATCACCGACTTGAACGACCGCTACGGCCCACTCCCCCCTGCCGTAGAGCAGCTCGTCCGCGTACTAGAACTTAAGCAAATTGCCAAACCGCTAGGGTTCTCCCGCATTCGGCCTGAGGGCAAGCAGCATGTGGTGATGGAGACCCCCATGGAAGGCCCTGCATTCAAGCTTTTACAAGACAAACTTCCTGGCCACCTAAAAGGACGCTTTGTCTACGCTTCTGGCAAAGTAACCGTACGCGGGTTAGGGGTGATGAAGCCGCAAAAGCAGCTTGATAGCCTGATTGAATGGCTCAGTTACATGAAGGGTGCCCTCAGTGAACCTGCGTTAGCCGGAGTAGGCACCCCGACATAAACCCCAATCCCATGACTAGCAGCCTGCTATTCCTTTGCCGTTTGTTCTTATAGCAGCTGCCAGATCCGTTAGGACAAGGCTGCGACGCCACATAGCTCTACGCCAAGCGGGACTGACGTACTCGGTGTTCTAAGCTATATGGCGCTAGCTATATATAGCAGTCGAAGGGTTGTTCAAAGCATTCGACTACCACATAACAGATCAGACGACTAAAGCTGCACATCAAACTCGACGAAACACAACAGACAAATTATTTGCTGGCATTTCGATCACCTGATCGAGTTGCAAGTCTTGTTTTGACGCAGCTTCAATGACACTTTCTAGATTGCGGACGCCCCAATCTGGGTTTTGAGACTGTAGCCAATTGTCAAAGTCTGCGTTACTAGGGGCTGTGTGCTGGTTGCCCCGCTGGTAAGGACCGTACAAATACAGCACGCCCCCGGTTGGAAGTAACCGCCCTGCCCCAGCTAGTAGTCCCAGCCCCGCCATCCACGGAGCAATATGAATCATATTGATGTTGACAATCGCGGTCACGGCTGGAACATCTCCGCTCAGGGCGATCTGCCAGTCAAGGCTGGCTGCATCGATATCAATGGGAGATAGCAGGTTGATTGTCTGAGTCTGCTGACGCCAGGCTTCGATGCTGTCGCGCAGGTGGGGCTGTGGATCGCTGGGGAGCCAATAGCGCGGCACCAGCTGTGGAGCGAAGTAGACGGCATGTTGCCCAGTGCCGCTGGCAATTTCGAGCACCGTGCCTTCCGACGGTAGGTACTGCCGCAGCACAGCCAAAATCGGCTCGCGGTTACGCTCTGCGGCGGGGGCGTACTGGCGCTTGTCGGACTCTAGCGGCATATCAGGCTGTCCTTCAGTACGGGGAACCTATAGCTTGGGGCACTTCGCTTGAGCCTCCCAATATATAGCGTTTCTCGCTCCCGTTAGCACAGAACGCTTCGGGCCTCGCCACCCAGCTCAAGCTTTTCCCAGATTGCGACAAGGCATACAGTCTAGAACGTTCGGGAAACAACATCTCAGCGGGTTGGGAGAACCGAATTTTGTTTTTGGCTGCTTTTTCTAAGATAGAGACATACAAGAAACGATCAGCGAACAAAGGAGACTCCCTTATGTCTACTCTAACCCGTTGGAATCCCTGGCGCGAAATTGATACCCTACAGCGCCAGCTGAACCGTATGGTAGAGGATACGCTTGCCCCAATGACTGACCTGCCTGGCTTGAACAGCTTCGCACCCGCTGTCGAAATGAGTGAAACAGACGAGGACATCCAGATCAAACTGGAGCTGCCAGGTCTTAACCCTGACGACGTTAACATTGAAGTGACAGAGCGGGCTGTTTCTATCAGTGGTGAGCGCAAGTCTGAGGAAATGTCTGAAGAGAACGGCACCACACACAGCGAATTCTACTACGGCAGCTTCCGTCGTGTAATTCCACTGACAACCAAGGTGCAAAACACTGATGCCAAAGCAAACTATCAAAATGGCATCCTGCATCTAACGCTACCCAAGGCTGCCGAAGAGCGTAACAAAGTTGTTAAGGTTGCTATCAACCATTAGCAAATGACAGTTGTCAGTCCTCTGCGAGGCTGCTACCCGTTACTGACTGAGTAGCCTGATGTGGCCACCTCAGCCTGTACGAGTCATCACAATCTGTAGTTCTCCTAACACACTTCTAGCTCCGGCGATGCTGGAGCTTTTTTTCTGCGAACGGTTAGCTCTGCCCTTAGAGAGATTTATGCTGTCCTATTCCATCAAACACTGAATCATCTCTTAAGCTGAGCATTAGACCGGTTATAGCAGCCGCCAGTGACCTTAGGACAAGGCTGCGACGCTACATGGTTTTATGCCAAGCAGAATCGCCATACTCGGTGTCCTAACCTATGTGGCGCTAGCTATAACTACAGGTCGCACTGATATTGGAGTAATGGGTATGGCAACTTCTCAAGAGAAAAGCATTGATGCGTTTCTGACGGCACTGAGTGAGCAGGACGAGTCGTTGCCCGCAAGCCTGCAGGCCCAGCTCAAAGCCATCGGTCAAAACCTACAAAGTCGAGCTGTAGAATTGCCTGCGATCGCAGCCTCTTTACCTGCCCTCAACCAGGCATATCAGAACGCATTACAGAGCGACAGCCCACAGGGCGCAACTCCAGTGAGCTATAGCCCCGATGACAGCAGCCAGCTCATGGACAAAGCTCAGCAAATTCTTACAGCAGACGACCCGGTACAGGCCGCACAGCGCAAGCACGGCAATGCCTTTAAGCAAATTGCCTCAAACCCGATCAAGCACCTGTTCCGCCGCGGTTAATGCCGCCGAGGGTTAGGCTCACCTACTGCGGACAGCATGTGATAGTCCTCCACAAAGCAAGGGGGCGTCCAGCCATTGGACGCCCCCTTGCTTGTGTTTTATACAAAAATGCCAGCACCCACAGCCCTCCAGGTTGTGGACTGTAGGTTAAAGCCTATGGGCTAATCGCAGGAGCTTTCATAGGAGGAACCTGCGAGACGGGGAGGTTGCCGATGGGGAGAGGCGGCTGCTTGGTTGCGATCGCAAACATCTCCTCTCTAATCCGGTCGCTAATCTGAATCGTCTTCGCGTCATACACCTGGGTCAACAGCTTGGGATATAGGCCAAAGCCAATGATGGGCACTAGCAGGCAGGCGATGATGAACACCTCCCGGGGCTCAGCATCAATCAGCGCCTCATGCTCTGTCAGTTCCTTATTCTCGGGGCCGTAGAAGATCTCCCGCAGCATTGACAGCAGGTAAATCGGCGTCAGAATCACGCCCACCGCCATCAGCAAGATCACAATCAGTTTGAACTGGAAGCTGTAGGCGTCGCTGTTGGCAAAGCCCACAAACACCATTAGCTCTGCTACGAAGCCGCTCATACCCGGCAGCGCCAGCGATGCCATAGAGCAAGTGGTGAACATCGCGAAGATCTTTGGCATCTTCTTACCGACGCCACCCATCTCTTCAAGAATTAGCGTGTGGGTCCGGTCGTAGGTAGCCCCCACTAGGAAGAACAGGCTGGCACCAATCAGACCGTGGGAAACCATTTGCAACACGGCACCGCTCAAGCCCAGGTTGGTGAATGATGCAATACCGATAATCACAAAGCCCATATGGGAAATGGACGAGTAGGCAATCTTCCGTTTCAGGTTTCGCTGGGCAAAGGAGGTCAGCGCCGCATAGATGATGTTGATGACGCCAAAGATAATCAATCCGGGTGCCACAATCGCATGGGCATCGGGCAACATCTCCACGTTCATGCGAATCAGCGCGTAGCCGCCCATCTTCAGCAGAATGCCTGCCAGCAGCATGTGGACCGGGGCCGTTGCCTCACCGTGAGCATCCGGTAGCCAGGTATGAAGCGGGAAAATCGGCAGCTTCACTGCGTAGGCGACCAGGAATGCCGTATACAACCACAGCTGCAGTCGTATCGGAAATTCCTTAGCCATCAACGTCTGCATATCAAACGAGATGGTGTCGCCGTAGAAGGCCATTGCCAGCGCTGCCACCAGAATGAACAGCGACCCGCCTGCCGTGTAGAGAATGAACTTGGTGGCCGCGTACAGGCGCTTCTTGCCGCCCCAGATCGACAGCAGCAGATAGACAGGAATCAGCTCCAGCTCCCAGAATAGGAAGAACAGCAGCATATCTTGCACGGCAAACACGCCAATTTGGCCGCCGTACATTGCCAGCATCAAAAAGTAAAACAGTTTTGGCTTCAGCGTTACCGGCCAAGACGCCAGCGTTGCCAACGTGGTGATAAAGCCCGTCAGCAAAATTAGCGGCATTGATAGGCCATCTGCGCCTACTGACCACTTCAGGTCCAGCGACGGTACCCAGGTGTAGCTTTCCACAAGCTGCATGCCCGAGCTGCTGGGGTCGTAGTAGTTAACGAAGGCATAAACCAGCACCGCAAAGTTGATTAACCCAACAATTAGGGCATACCAGCGCACCGTTTTGCCGTCCTTATCGGGGATAAAC
Source organism: uncultured bacterium (assembly GCA_963923025.1). Taxonomy (GTDB): domain Bacteria; phylum Cyanobacteriota; class Cyanobacteriia; order Phormidesmidales; family Phormidesmidaceae; genus CAWUKV01. The sequence goes on along the minus strand of CAWUKV010000093.1, from coordinate 2,420 downwards.
GGCAGCAGCAGCGCTGCCCCAATCGGGAACAGAATGCTGAATGTCAGCCAGGGAAAGTTTGCAATATCCATAAACGAAGACCGTGGCCTTTAACCTCATTACACACTGTAAGAAGGAAAAAACTGATCCCCCCGAGGCCAAAGCATTTCTTAAAGGACTGACACACTCATCGTTACGGTGCGTTAGATTTTCCCAAGTTCGCTGGCCACGATCTCCGGCTGACGCCATCGGAGCAGTCTGGCCTACGACTTCTCTACCCAAAATTGCAGAGGCAGATGCTGTAACGCTTGATGCTGGGTTAGACCAAACCACCAAGCATCCCTATTAAAATCTAAGGCGGGTAATTCCAAATGAACCGACTGGTTCAAGCGCCGGTATCAATATCGGCTCTGATTGATGTTAAGTGGTGACTTTTATGAACAGCCCCACAAGTGCAAACGATGCCCAAACCTGTCCCGTTTGTGGCGTTAGCATTATTGGAGACGAAGTCCAGTTCTCCACTGGTGCACCCGGTACCCGAGCCCGTCTGTACGCTCGGGTTTGCCAGTACACGTCCAATGCTGAGTGCATTAACCGCGATCCCAACTCGATTGGTACCGTTCTCAAAGAGGACGGGTTTGATCCCGGTCAAAACGTCTCACTATAAACGTTTTACGTCTGTCACCTGACATTGAGTAGCCCAGCTATAGCCGCTCTGCAACTTGTTTAAGCCGCTGTAGCTGCGCTGTCATATCTGCTTGGGTCCAGCCCGCCGCAAACTGCTTAAAGCCAAACGCCACTACCGGGTTAGGAATCTCAAATTCAAATCGATTCAGCAGTCTACTGCCTGCTTCCTCGGGCCAGCATTCCCACCGGTCTTGCCCCTGAAAAAATCCTTTGAAAGACCAAACAATTAGTCCTGGACGACGCTCAATCACGGTACTGAGGAGACTGGGCTCTACCAGCGGAACTTGCAAAACAAATCGGGTTTGACTACCTTTATCGGTTCGCCATTGCTCACCGATTGGGTCGCAGCGCAGGGCAGGATTGAGCCAGCGATGCATCAGCTCACGGTCCGTAAAGCAGCGCTCCACTGTCGTAGAGTTGGCCTGAATGTAGATTTGCTGCTCGTAACACGGCATAGCTCGGCGGTGTGGGGATCTTCGACTATCTTCAGTGTAGCGACCTATCTGGGCGACCCAACATCCCTCCCAACATCCCTAATTCGCAGGCCATACTAAGTCGATAGATTAGCGACCGCCTGACTTAGGGGAGACTTAATCTAGAGCTGTTAGCGTCTGTGCCTGACCGCTGCATTGTCAAACCATCTGTCAGACTGGACGCTGAGCTATGAGAATTTTTGCAATCGGCGACATCCACGGCTGCTCGATCGCCCTGCGGCATCTGCTGTCTGCCCTTGAGTTGACACCCGCTGATCGAGTGGTGACGCTGGGAGACTATATCAACAAAGGGCCAGATACCCGCGGTGTGCTTGACCAGCTGATTGCGCTGGCCCAAACCGGTCAGCTGATTGCCCTCAGGGGAAATCACGAGCTTAAACTGTTAGCCGCTCGGGCGCAGCAGACTCTACAAGTTAAGGAGCAGATTCTGCTAGACTCGCAGACGCTAGCCTCCTATGCGGTAAAGCCGTCTACCCCCGCTCACCATGCCCTAGCTAGCATTCCTGATCGTCATTGGCAGTTTGTTGACCAGCAGTGCCTTAACTGGTGGGAAAGCGCGCATCACATTTTTGTCCATGCCAGTGTCGATCCGCAAAAGCCAATGGCAGAGCAGCCGAGCAGCAAACTGTTTCTAGAAAAGTTTGGTAACCCCAGACCCCACATGTCCGGCAAGACGCTAGTGTGCGGTCATACCCGTCAGAAAAGCGGTAACCCGGTTAATCTGGGGCATGCTATTTGCATCGATACGTGGGCCTGTGGCGAAGGCTGGTTGACCGGGTTGGAGGTCAACAGCGGTAACATTTGGCAGGTCAATCAGCGCGGAAAAGTAAAGCGCACCCATGTTGATATGTTTTATCAGGCCGCCTGAATCGACTTGATTGAGCCATGATTGAGCCATGCGATCGCACCTTCCCCTAGTCCTGCTCCTCCTCCTCTGTGCAGCCGTCCCCAGCAGTCGTGCTGCGGAAAGGCGCTGCGGCTGGATCGACAACCCCACCCCGGCCAACTGGTGGATTACAGACAGAGACAGCACCTGGACATTCATGATTCAGGGGGGCTATTCAGCCGAGGGGACCGAATATATCCCGTCACCGCTACCAGGGGAATATGTCGCAACGAACGTCCACTACGGCTATTACTGCGGCTGTATGGATGTCGATGTCGATAGCGAAACGATGCAGATTCGCCGTATCTATGCCGGGGAAGCGCTGCCGCTCTCCATTTGTGAAGCAGATCCGGCACTGGCTGATCGTCTAAACC
>CAWUKV010000092.1:0-20675 GCA_963923025.1 uncultured bacterium | reverse complement strand
TCTAGGGCCTTGGTAGCTGGGCGTCGTGCCTTCTAAGGCAAAAAAGTTAGTTTCTTTGAGTGGACTCACATACACCTGAGGGTGCTGACTCAGGTAGCGATACAGGGCCGTCGTCCCTGATTTGTAGGCCCCAACGACCAGAAAAGTTGGTAGCTTGTGGGCACCGGCAGGAGCAGAGGTAGAGATCATGACACGCTGACAGATAACGTAGATACAGGTACAGCTCAGCCGCATTTCGCTCCGAGCTGCCGCCTACATAGCAGCCGCCATATCCATCAGGACAAGGCTGGGCAAGCCCTCGTGGGGCCATTGCGTTCTACGTCGAGCAAAATCGCTCCGCCAGTGTCCTAACTTAAATTGCGTTAGCTATATCTTCACTCTACGTCAAATTACTTAATCGAAATCACAAAAAGAAACAAATATATGGTCGCAAAATTGCGTGATATCACTGATTAAATCAACATCTATGGGTCACAAGCGACATCAGTACGACTGGTCATTTTCTTTGTATTTTTTCTCTGGCCAAGGTCAATCAAGCTTTCTGGGCAGCCCTAGGGGTGCAGCACTGTGTGGCAAGCATAGTATTTGTGATCATCACGCTTGGCCAGTTAGTGTCGTCGAGTTGTGCAAAGGTGTCCTTAGCAACTCGACACATGCATTAGCAACCACCCTAGAACAGCAGTCTGGCGGCACCCTTTGTTTGAGCTAACGGCGGCACCTCACGGGGCAGGTCCGGTAGGGGAATCAGCGTTTGCTGGGGGAACTGACTGGCATCAATGGGTTTACTGGCCTGGTAGCGGTTGTGGATGATATACCGCTGGGTGATGCCAAGGTCAGTTAGCGCCTGCGTCAGGCGAATGGCTTCTGCCAGCACCGGACGAGGATGCTGAATTACGCCGATGAACTCGGTGTAGGTGGGGTCTTTGAGTCGCTTTTGTGCCTGCACAACTCGCAGCCGCAGCTGGCGAAGACGGCCCATTAGCTCGGTATGGCCCGCAATGTCCTGGTGCTTCAGCCAAAGTTTGAAAATCCATGACAGCCAGTCGTTCAGCGCCGTTGGCATTGCCAGAAACCGTAGCAAGTGACCTGTGGGCGCGGTGTCAAGCACAATGAGGTCCTGGTCATCCTGCTCTAGCAGCTCAATCAGCGACAGCAGTGATAGCATTTCGTCCACACCCGGTAGTGCTTGGGACACGATTTGCCGCCAAGCATCAGGGCCATAGGCCAGCTGCAAACTCTCGCTGTGGGTGTCACCGCCCATCATGGCCGCCAGCTCCCACAGGTAGTCTTGACGAAACTGGTCCAGCATCTGATGGGCGTCAATTTCTTGGGCGCTCAGATTTGCCGTGATGGCCTGGGGCTGATGACCCAAGGACTGCTCTAGGGCATCGCCCAGGGAGTGCGCCGGGTCAATCGACACGACCCTGACTTGGGCCTCGGGGTGGGTCTTGGCTAGCCCGAGGCCAATAGCTGCCGCAATCGTGGTTTTGCCCACTCCGCCTTTACCGCCAACAATGACTAGCCGTCGTCCTGCGGCAATCAGGTCCGGTAGCCCTGAGGATATTTTGTCCGGCCAGGTGACGAGGTCAGTGATGTCCTCTTGCGATCGCACTTGGGTAGAGACCTGCCGCAGCCAGCTATCGAGCGCATCGCCGCCAATCGGTTCGGAAGGAAGGTCGGGGGTAATCACCACCGGCTGAGCCAGGGCACGAAACTGCTGTAGTAGCTTTGTCTGTCCGCTGTAACGGTTGACCAAGATGCCCCCACAGGGAATGTGCAACTCGGCCAAATTCTGGATAAACCGCCGAGTCTCAGCCAGACTCAGCGGTTCAGACACGCCCACCACCCAGCAGGCCGTGTTTTGACCGTCTTGTATCAGGCGGCGACCTGCGGCCAGCTCCGCTTTGATATCACTCAAGCTCGCGTCAACCTCGTCTGGGGTGTACCGACCGGTTAGCGACGAAGTCACCGTGCGGTGCTTGGCCTGAAATAGCTCTAGGGCCTCGATGAACTGATCAAGCACGTCCATCAGCTCAAACAGGTTAACCGTGTGACCGCTGGGTGCCATGTCCACGACGACACGGTCAGCTTCGTGCGATCGCAAAATCCGCTGTATTTCTAACAGGCTCATCAGCTCATCTAGCCCGGGCCAGCTCAGGTCCCACACCGGCTGTAGGTCGGCCCCGTCGACAAAGCTGCCCCGCTCAATCAGGGTCTCCAGCGTGCTGCCGTAACGCCGCTTGAAGTCGGACAAGAGCTGCTCGGCATCCAACGTCTGAATTTGTAGATTCGGCACCTGGAACGAGCAGGTGCGACGGCTCGATACCGGGGTCTGCAATACATCCCCGAGAGAATGGGCGGGATCGGTCGAGAGCAGCAGTACCGTCTCGTCGGGAAACTGAGCGGCCCAGCGGCGGGCCAGGGCACAGGCAAAGGTGGTTTTGCCGACCCCACCCTTACCACTCACCATCAGCAGCGTCAGGTCGTCCATCGAAGCGAGGGGACTCAAGCTCTGAGGCGGTCGGTTAGCAGCGAGCGTCATAGGTAGGCCATCTAGTGAAGTGGGCACATTGAGAAGGCAGACGATAGACACCCTATTCGATACGTCGGGGCTAGAAATGCCTATGTTTCCTATCGTTCCCCTCAGTACCGCCAACTTCCCAAGATCTTCATATCTATGACTGACCTGTTTAAGGGCTTCGAGCAACTATTAGAGCTAGCCAAGACACTCGAGGAAAAAGCTGAAAAGGGCGAACTGAAAACCAGCGTGCAGATTAACTCGCGCAGCCTCAGCAGCATTCCTCGCCAGGGCAACATGCCAACTAGCAGCTCGGCAGATATCGGCGTCAGCAGAATGGACCGGAGCGGTACGGCTTCCCCCAGTGACGACGTTATTGTGACGCCGCCGCCCCAGGACGCTAAAGCCGCGGATGAGCCTGCCGCACCCGCGTCGGCTCCATCTCCCTCAGCTGCCGCGTCCCTCGCTGATATTGGCGGTCTGGCCGACGTTCTAAAAGAGTTGCGTGAGCTGGTCGAAATTCCGCTCAGGCGACCGGAACTGCTAGACAAACTAGGGCTAGAGCCCACCAGTGGCGTGCTGCTGGTCGGGCCACCGGGGACGGGGAAAACCCTCACTGCTCGTTCCCTGGCGGAGGTAATGGGGGTCAACTACATTGCCATCGTCGGCCCGGAGGTGATGGGCAAATATTACGGCGAGGCTGAAGGTCGGCTGCGACAGATTTTTGAAAAAGCGACTCAGGCTGCCCCTTGTCTGGTGTTCATTGACGAAATTGACAGTCTGGCACCGGACCGTAGCGCTGTCGAAGGCGAAGTCGAGAAACGACTGGTGGCCCAGCTGTTGAGCCTGATGGACGGGTTTGCGGCGGCGAAAGGCGTGGTTGTGCTTGCCGCAACGAACCGCCCTGACCATCTCGACCCGGCCCTACGTCGACCCGGCCGGTTTGACCGCGAGGTACAGTTTCGGGTCCCCAACCGCAACGGACGGCGAGAGATCCTGAGCATCCAAACTCGGCAGATGCCGCTGGATAGCGGGGTGAACCTGGATGCGATCGCAGATACCGCTGTGGGTATGGTGGGCGCAGACCTCAAGGCCCTCTGTCAGAAAGCGGCATTCCTGGCCCTCCGTCGTCAGGTCCCCGAGCTAGACAGCCCCATTCCCGATGACCTCAGCGTTACCCAGGCCGACTTTCAACAGGCGCTCCTGGCTATTAAACCCTCCGTACTACGTTCGGTCGAGGTCGAGTCACCTAACGTCACCTGGGAAAGCGTCGGCGGACTGGAAGAGATTAAACAAACCCTCAAAGAATCGGTAGAAGGCGCACTGCTGTACCCCGAGCTCTATGCCCAAACAGGAGCCCAAGCCCCCCGGGGAATCTTGCTATGGGGACCGCCTGGGACGGGTAAAACGCTGCTGGCTAAGGCGGTTGCCTCCCAGGCCAGGGCGAACTTCATCGCGGTCAACGGACCTGAGCTGCTGAGCCGCTGGGTTGGCGCTGCGGAGCAGGCCGTACGAGAACTGTTTGCCAAAGCGCGGCAGGCTTCCCCCTGCGTTGTGTTCATTGACGAAATCGATACCCTGGCTCCGGCGCGAGGCCAGTTTTCAGGAGATTCGGGCGTTAGCGATCGCGTGGTTGGGCAGCTGCTGACCGAGCTGGACGGGCTAGACGCGGCTGAGGATGTGCTGCTGGTTGCGGCGACCAACCGCCCCGACGCGCTCGATACCGCCTTACTACGCTCGGGTCGTCTGGACCTACAGCTAGAAGTGGATTTGCCCAACCGCGACAGCCGCCTCGCCATCCTTCAAGTTCACAACCAGGACCGCCCGATTGCCGGGGTAAACCTAGCCACCTGGGCCGACGGCACCGACGGCTGGAACGGCGCTGACCTAGCCCTGCTCAGCAACCAGGCCGCACTAGAGGCCGTACGAGAGTACCGCGCCCAGCAGCTGAACGACCCCACGCAAATTCGCATTCAGGAACACCACTTCCAAGCGGCTTACGCAGCCATTATGCGGCAGCGCGGGTAGGGTTTATGGGCACGTCGCTGGGACTGAACCGCCTACCGTCCCTGAATTAATACAGTTAATATCGGGCCCTGGCGTCACCGTAAATGTGTTGCCATTAAACTCGAGGTTGCCGCCTACGGTACCTCCAGCCCCGTTGTACTCAATCCCGTTTTCGCCACCGGTCAGCGCATTGTTGTTGAGCTGAACATTCTGCGTGACTCCCCCGGTCTGCGTAAACTTGATACTGTCTCCACCTGAATTTAGCGTGTTGTTAAGTACCTGAACGCTTTGAATAACGGCCCCGAATGGGGTAATCGTCAAGTCAATGCCGTCATCAGCTGTGGCCGTAATCGTGTTGTTGGAAAAAAGGACCGTACCTGAAATCTGTGACGTTCCTGTCAAACCGCCATTCAAGAACAGAAGACCATCGTCGGCAGCGGTCATACTGTTGTTACTAGCTGTTAGGTTGCCCGTAATATTCGTTGCATTTGCGCTAGAAGAGGCGTTAGCCAGAACAACTCCCAAATCGTTAGAGGTCATGTTCGTATTACCGTTCACCGAGACGCTGCCGTTGATAGTTCCTGCTTGAGTAGCAGACGTCAGGTTAACCAATGAAATTGCAACCGTCCCTAAGCCTGCAGGATCGCCAGTACTCAATAACGCTACATTGGTCGTGCCGCCGTTGACTTGAATCGATTCAGTATTTTCAATGGTGATGTTGCCAGTAACCGTTGCGCCCTGGTTCACAACAACAATTCCCAGGGTTGGATTAGCCCCCCCCGGTGTCACCTGTATCGGGCCATTACCGCTCACAGTAATGCCGTTAGTAATCGTACTGCCGTCGCTGTTGGCGATTGCAATGCCCCCTGAACCAGTTCCAATCGAAGGGATGGTACCGCTACCGGTTACGGTAATCTCCGGATTGTTGCTGATGTTGACCCCCGCGATTTGGCTACTGCCATCGTTACCGACAATGACACCCGCCACCTCAGCCGTGATGGTGTTGCCGGTAATTGTCACCCCTTGCGTCAGGTTACTACCGCCCTCGCTAGTCACTTCAGCACCAGTTTGGTTGGCTGTAATCGTATTATCTGCAATTGTCACGGCGGCGTTTGCGGTGGTGTTATTAAACGCCAGATCTATCCCGTCGCCGGTCGTAGCATTAATACGATTACGGCGGATGGTCACTGCACCTGCTGCTGTTGCACCAGGCGCGGCTACAGCGACGCCATCTTGCTGGGCGGTAATGCGGTTGTCGCTAACAACAATTTCACCTGAGCTATTGTCTGCTGTTACGCCATTACCTGCAGCAGACTGAATCGTAAAGCCTGACACTACGGTTGAGCTGGTGGCACTGCTCGCTAAGGTCACAGTGTCTGCCAGTAGCGGAAAGCTATTGCTACCCGAGCCGGGCAGCTGTAGCGGATTGCCCCCATTATCGTTGACGTTGATAAACTGCTCAGGGCCAGATGAGAGTAGCTGTACGCCGCCCGGTATGGTGAAGCCGCCTGCTAAGGTGCCGTCACCAGAGACGTAGATGATGCCATTGCCATCGGTGGGGACAGCTGCCGTAGCAGACGCGATCGCGCCAAACGGACTTTCAAAGCTGCCATCGCCACTCCCCCCAGATGTAACATGGCTAAAGACCCATGGCTCTCCCGTCGCCGGGTTGACCGCTGTTGTGAGCGCCGTGGTGCCGGTCACCACCGTTTCTTCTTCGACGGCTACCCCACTATTGCGGGTCAGCGCCTCAGCGGCCCGAGCCCAAAGGGCAGTCGCGCTATCGTTTTCTCCCTCACTGTTGTCTTCCCCATTACCGCGCGGCGCACCGCCAAAGCCTGTCCCTATGGAGAAAAAGACCCGCGTGCCAAAAATGCCGTCGCTCTGTAGACCCAGGCCAGTTCTAAAGTGGTTCGCCAGTCGATAGTCTACTCGTGCGCCGCCGCCAATGCTGTCACCCAGGTAATACAGCGAGCCATAGCCCCACAGCACGCCAGTATCGCCAAAATCACCCAGCTGCCAACCCGCTTCCAAATCTACGCCACCCAAGGCTGTCTCGGCAGTTTGCGTTGTCTCAGCAGCAAAAAAGAGCTGACTGCCCTGAAAAAAGGCATTGGTGGTTTGCCCTGTCCCGTCGGATCCGCTCACTAGGCTACTGCTATCGCCTACTGGGATGTAGCCATTCAGATGGACATCCCAGACATCCCCAAATACCTCCAGACCCAGGCCAATTTGATTAAATGTGGCATTGCCAGTATCGCGCAGGTCATAGGACAGATACCCCCCCAGTAGCAGGTCTTCGAGCTGCCAGCGATGCCCCACCGCTACTGACCCGCCCCAGTGTCCGCCAGTATCCAAACGCGCACTGGTATTGAGAAACGTGACGCTGCCACCCGGCGTTTGAACGAGTGGAATAAACCCGTTGAGCTGAGTAAAGCTGCGCTCGTTGTCGCCATTCCGAGGTGTACTGAAATCAGCTGTTACCCGAGGTGTGAGCTGTAGGTCTGCGGCCGTGCCGGACGTCGTCTGTGCCGCAGTGGACTGTACTAGGGCCAGACAGACCAGTAACGCAACTGATGCGGGTCTTAAAAAGTAATGCAGCATTCTTAAAAAGCAAGGAACTCCATCGACATGCCGATGCCATGATCAAATCCCCGCTTATGCCGATGGTGGGGCCGACTGGCAGCGCATTGTTCACTTTACAGAACAATGAAGCTCAATCAGTATGCCCAGTTGGACAAACGTATACGCAGAACTTGATGAATAGTAAAAACTACACCTCAACCACCGACGCGCTGCTGGGCCAGCTGACGCCATTCCCGGACGCCATAGGGGGGTACAACCACCGTGGCTGTGCGGGAGCCTTGGAGAGGAATCACGAGCTCTAGGGGAATGTCCTTCTGTAGGGATGCAAAGAGGGTAGCCACGTCATACTGGGCGGCGTTGGTCGGTAGTGCGGGCGTCTGTGAGTCCAGGGCAGCCGGTGCCTGCCACTGTAGCGTTGTGCCCGTCAGGATTTGAAGTGGGCGATTGGGATCAAGATCGGCAACGCCAGGAAACCCCACAACCCTCAGATAGAGCCCCTGTAACGCCGTGTCGTCGTAGCGTTTGAAAAGTACCGTCTGCCAGGCTCGGTCTGCGCGATCGCGAAAGCTTTGGCGAGACCGAAACGTGGTTTGTCCGGGCCGCTCGTGATAGGTGTGCAGCGAGGCCAGCGGCGCGGCTTGCACTGGCAACGGCACACTGACTGAGAGACCACTGACTAAGAGACAAAGTATTAGGCCCCATACCGTTAGCCAACGCTGCCATTGTGCTGCCATTGTGATGTTTCGTCGCCAACAGAGGGCCTAAATCAAAAAACTGTAGGAAAGCCATGACTCTCCTACAGTTCATGACTCTCCTACAGTTTAGGATACGCGGTCTGTAGACCCTATGCTTACGTCTCAGACGGGCTTTTAAGCCTATAGGCGACTCAGCGCTGCTACCACAAAGCGGTAACCGTCGGGCTCACCCTCGTCGAGGTATAGCTCACCTGCCCGAGTTAGGTCAGCCCGAGCACCGACCATATCGCCCAGGTTGGCACGGGTCACGCCCCGGTAGTAGTACACATCAGGATTCAGGGCATTCGCCGCAATCACGCGAGAGAAGTCGGCATAGGCCGCGCTGGGGTTACCCAACTCGTAGTAAACCCGTCCCCTGGCAGCATAGGCATCCTGGTAATCGGGATCAATTTCAATCGCGGTGGCATAGTCAAAGACGGCGCTTTGCAAGTCGCCAATTAGGGCACTGGCATCGCCACGCCCCTTATAGGCCTGAGCGTAGTTAGGGCTAATAGCAATGGCATCGTTGTAATCCGCGATCGCGCCAAACTCGTCGTCGGCCATTAGCTTAGCTTTGCCCCGCAGGTAGTAGGCTTCGGAGGCGTCTGGCTCTAGCTCAATAACCTTGTCGTAATCACTGATGGCAACGTCGTACTGGCCCGCGTTGGCATAAATCGTCCCACGAGTGAGGTAGGCATCCGTATAGCCTGGGCGCAGTTGAATGATGGCGTTGAGATCGTCAACTGCCCCGTTGGCTCGGCCTAGCGCCGCCAGGACAAAGCTACGGTTGTAAAGTGCCTCAATATTGTTCGGCTCAATCTCTACCGCTGTGTTGAGGTCGTCCAGTGCGGCTCGATGGTTGCCCAGGCTGTAGTAGGTTGCCCCTCGGTTCAGGTAAGCCCCGCCAAAGTCTTCCTGGCGCTCGATCGCACTGGTAAAGTCAACAATCGCTTCTTGGTTGTTACCCAGCGCCTTGTGCGCGAGCCCCCGGTGGAAGTAAGCAGGCGCATAGTCGGGTGCGAACTGCATGGCAATCCCAAAGTCTGCGATCGCAATTTCGTAGTTCCCCAGATCTGCCTCGGTTAGGCCGCGGTACACGTAGGCCTGAGCGTAGTCTGGGTCAGCTGCAATGGCCCCATCAAAGTCGCCCAGGGCCTGAAAGTACTCACCCAGTTCGTAATAGAGCGCGCCCCGACCCAGGTAGGCTCGGGCGTATTCGGGGTTGACGTTGAGGGCGGCGGTGTAGCTCGCTAACGCCCGGTCAAAATCCTCAACCTGCTCATAGGCCAGCCCGCGGTAGAAATAGGCCTGTTCGTAGTTCGGATCTAGGTCAATCGCAGCACCGAAGTTATCAATGGCTGAGAAGTAGTTGCCATCCTCGTAGCGCTCAACACCGATGGCATAGAAATCTGTCGCAGTGGGGGCGGCTTCGGCTTCTTCCTCAGACGTTTCACTCTCGACTTCTTCTGTCTCGACCTCCTCTAGGGCAGGCAGCTCTTCTGACTCCGTTGATTGAGCGTAGGCCGGTAGCGTGCTTAGGCCAGTCAACGCCGTCATACTGAGAAGGGTTAGGGCGCTTAATGCAAATTTCATACGGTGCCTCTTATCAAGAAAACGAGTAGCGAAACAATGACGTCGGTCAGGAACAGCCGAGGCTGCCTGGGTGATCAGCTAACCATTCCGGTGCTGTACACACTTACTGAGTTTTATATGAAGAAGGGTTCCCCTGCGTATCCGCAATCTAACGGATATTTATCAAGCTTCCTTGATGGAATACGGTCAGATCATCAAAATTTTGTATTTAACGATGTGTAATCGCCGCTGCTAGCGCTAATTTTCGCCTTTTGACACCAATAGGTCTAATTTCCACAATGTCTAAGCCGCCTGCTCAGGCTGACTGGGTAATCGACTTTGCTCGATTATCCGCAGCCAACGTCTGCTCTAACCTGATGGTGCCCATTGCGGGCTTGGTAGATACTGCATTCCTGGGACATCTCGCAGACATTAGCTACCTAGCCGGGGTGTCGCTGGCAACAGTCATTTTCAACATCATCTACTGGAGCTTTGGCTTTTTACGGATGGGGACGACCGGCTTGGTTGCCCAGGCTGTGGGCCGAGACGACCGGGCAGACGTATGGCGGATCGGGCTCCGAGGGGGTGCGATCGCGCTTACCTTTGGCCTAGTCATTCTGCTGCTGCAAACGCCGCTGCGGTGGCTGGCGTTTACCTTGCTCCAGGGCGAACCGGAGGTGTTGGCAGCCGGTCAAGCTTTTTACAATGGCCGCATCTGGGGTGCGCCTGCGGTGCTGCTGAATTACGTACTGCTGGGCTGGTTTCTGGGTCAGGGCCAGGGGCGCAAAGTGGTCCTGCTATCGCTGGTCGGTAACGGCGGTAACGTCCTGCTCGATGCCTGGTTTATTCGCGGGTTAGGGTGGGCCAGCTACGGGGCCGGGCTGGCGACGGCGTTGAGCCAGGTGGCGCTGCTGGCTGTGGGGCTAGTGCTCATCGTCCCACTACGGCCCTGGCAGCAGGTACGAGGACTCAAGCTGTGGGATGCTGGCGCAGTCCTGGACCTGTTTCGGCTCAATCGAGACATTCTGATTCGCACCTTTGCCCTAGTGATGAGCTTTGCGGCCTTCACCCAGCTCAGTGCTCAGTTGGGGACAAATATTTTGGCGGTGAATACCCTGCTGCTGGGGGTGGTGACGCTGGCGGCTTACTTTCTAGACGGGATTGCCTTTGCAACCGAGACCTACGGGGGGCAGTTTTATGGTCAAGGACAGGTAGAGCAACTGCGATCGCTGCTTTACATCGGTGGTGGCCTCAGCGTTGTTTTAGGTCTAGGCTTTACCCTAGTGTTTGTTCTTTTCCCCACACCGCTGTTTTCTCTTTTAACCGATCATGGGGCGGTGTTGACACAGGTATCGGCCTATACCCTGTGGCTTTTGCCTATACTGGGGTTTGGGGCCATTGCCTTTATGTTAGATGGCTATTTTTTGGGGCTAACAGCCGGTCGCACGCTGAGAAATTCCACGGTAGTGGCGGCCTGTGTGGGCTTTATTCCGGCCGCGATCGCGGCATCCATCCTACAGAGCCCACACCTCTTATGGCTGGCCATGGCCAGCTTTATGGCTATGCGGGCATTGACCCTCAGCCGCCAGATACCCTCGACCCTTGGTGCTGTCATGCCAGTGAAGGAATCAGCGCTCGAGTAGGTTTTCCTCGCTGAATGAGACAACGACGACCTACCCAAAGATATTGACACTTGAGATTGATGCTTGAGCATGCGTGCACCCTGCGAGAAATCCTAGCTCAGGACAAGGGCTAAGATGCATGCCCAGATTCATGCAGCGAAGTCGAAGAAAAGTACCTCATGGAGATCTGTTGTCGTTACGACTTGACTGCCTCCTGTTGCAAACGCCATACCCTTTGCACCTTCGCGAACCCGAAATATTGAGATGGAGTCTCGCTGGATTAGCTTTTTCTCTGCAGACGACCACTTAAAGGTGTCGATGCCTCCGTCCGATCGGGAAACGGCCAGACAGCTTCCAGAAGGATGAAAAGCTGGAAGATGTAAGCTCGCAGAACCATACGGATGGATGAATTCAGGCATGGGGTCTAGCCCTGCATCTGCTTCAGGCTGGAGTTTGAATATAGAGACGCCGGAATCATTATCGAGCTGATACTGTTTAAATCCTTTGTGCGTTGCTGCAAGGAATTTACCGTCGGGTGAAAAGTCAACACCGTGGGGGGCAGCCAGACCGTGTTGGGCCAACTCTTCATCGGTAATTGATTGGCATGGCGTTGGCACGAACTGCCCTCCGACGCCTGTACTTCGATATAAGGTGATGCCATGCTTTCTGCGGTTAGCAACCGCTAGCCACTGACCTGATGGATCAATAGCAACGCTAGCCGGGTAGCTGAGCCCATGTTCATCACCCTGAATCGACCAGAGTGCTTCTGTTCGTATCTTTGTCTCACCTTCTCTGTATACGGCAAGCATCGACAGGGTATGGGAGTACTCACCCACAACAGCGAGAAACTTTCCACAGGGTGAGAAAGCTGAATCGTGAGCATAGCTCAGCAATGCTTTGTCCGAAACGACACAGTTTGGACGTACGGAAAAAGCACCACTAGCTTGTGCCCCCTTGGTGTATATGTTTACAGCGTGTTTTCCAGAATTACTCACGACCATCAGGTCGCCTGATGGGGAAAATACAACACTTTCTGGTCGAAATAACCTAGACGCTTTCCCTGCAATACAGTTCTGGGGGACTTGTTTGCCAAACAGACTGGCCCATAGCTTTGGATAGGGTAAAAGACGCCGAGAAAACCTCAAGATGGGCAAGAGGACTTTTCTGACGCCTTTTACTAGGTAATCGCCTGTCTTATCAAAGAACTGTATTGGCGAACTCCCATATGTTGCTGTCATGTGTGTCTCCTGCGTTAGTTAACTAATCATTTGTGAGTCATTTGACTGAGAAGCTATTACGCTTCAATCAACGTAGCGATGTGATTTTGCAACTGTCTCTCATCGTGCTGTTCAGGCATATCACTAGGGATAGCTAGGGGCATATAGCAAGGGAGGCTTCAAGCAAATCTTTAAGGTGAGCGATGTTTCAAATAAATCGATGCTGTTCTTCTCGGTTTGCAAACGAGCTTCGCGCGTTCTCTGCATGGCTTCGAGACACCGAGAAAAAGCTTTTCGTGTAGATCGGGCTAATTAGTATATAGGACAAAAACGTGTAACGTAAGCGCCAATCTATGCTGTCGTTGTATCTGAAAATATGAAACAGCAATCTTTGGAGGTCGATAGAAAAGTAGAGCACGGTCATGATCGGCCATAGCCAAACTGGGTAGAGCAACATGCGATGATAGTGTCGAGGTCGGGCAATTGCCTTAAGAAAGTCAACAAGATAATCAAGGGCAAAGCGATGCATAGAAAGAGCATGATCAATGCAAACATTTGGGGTGTACCAAATTTCGCAACCCCGGGCCTGCATTTTTCTTAAAAACTCAATGTCTTCGCCTTTGAAGTGAAACCCTTTTTCGACGGGACCATCTATCCGAAGCTTGTTGTATTGCACAACCTCAAGTGCATCAGTCCTACGTAAGATCAAACCAGCTCCGGGAGGCAATACTCTCCGAAAAACATCGTAGCGGAACGCTTTATCACCGCGGTTGACGATGGCATAGAACACCTTGTATGGCTCAGCATATGATGGAATCGGCTCTGCGGTAACTGCATTAATTCTTCCACTCAACGCGGAGGCATTTGGAAAAGCCAAAATTGCGTCTTTAACTTGGAGAATCCAATCCGAAGCAGGTAAATTATCATCATCGAGAAAAGCTACATAGTCCCCCTGCGCTTCGAGGATTCCCCTTGCTCGAGTTGCCGCTGCTCCCTTACGCTTTTCGACGACAAGGCGAGCTTTCATGGGCAATTCATGAAGCATTGATGTGATTTTCTCGACCGTATTGTCTTGGCTGTAGTTATCGATAAATATCAGCTTGACTTGCTCGGCTTCCCATTCAAACGGTAAGCGGAGCTGCATCAGGTGTCTCAAAAGACGGTCGATAATACTTTCTGAATTGCAGACGCGTACGACAATATCTAGCTTTTCCATAACCAATCTAAAAAATAATTAGGCCTTGGCCATAACTAGAACCTTGGACATGCACACAACTGAGGTTTGGCCCTGGAGAAAGCGAGAGGGCTTTAGCTAGACGTAGTTGGGGATTGACTCTGCAGCAGACACTGTGGTTAATGAGGGAAGTTAGTAAATAAGCTTCGCTTTCGAAGCCTCGATAACGCGAAACCAATTTTTAAAAATTGAGAGTCAGCAGACAATAAGAACAGCTCATAGACAAAGAAGACTGTTAGAGAGAAATATTTAACTGCTCACCGGAAGCAAGCCATCCTAATTAATCGCTGTACATCGGAAGACCGTTCCTCCCTCAGACTGGGTGAGACAGGATTCAAAGACCCGATCTTTTAGAACTAGGGCTTTGATGAGAACGCTATTGAGACAACACTAATGGCTGGTGCAGGAGAAAGTATCGACCTGTGCCTTCTAGCTGTCGTAGGTTTACAGCAGCTAGAAAATTTTGAATCAGGCTACAGGGCCATTCTACCTACAGGATCCACTCTACCTACAGTAGGGTAGCAATATGCAAAATCCTGATGTTAGTGGTGATGGATAGAGTTGCAAGCTGGGAATTGAAGTTTTCCATTTGAACTCTCGGTGTACGTGACTTTTTATTCAGTATATGAAATTCATTCTTTCGGATAGTCTCTCCTCAGTAATAACTACAGTTATATGCATGATAGAGCCCTGTTTCCAAGCTTTGAACTTACAAACGGTATCTTTACAAGGGAAAAAATATTTTCCCAAAAACCCCGAAACTATCCGGATCAATCCTGAGAGCCCTATGGATTTGGGGAGAAATTAACCCTGCAGGTTATCGAAGCGGAAAACATAGCTAGCGCCATTGACGTTAGGACACTGAGCATAGAGAGTCTGCTTGGCGTAGAACGAAAGAGCTGACAGTTTGCCTTGCTTGATCAGTCCGTTTCTGTTGTGTTTGTACCCAACGCCCCATAGACACCCCAAATGGCCATGGGGCGCAGGTAGTGGCAGGCCCGGAAGGTACCTAGGGCGGTGATGGCTTCGGGCGTGCGGAACTGGAGGCCGTACTGGTAAATCTGGTGAACAACAGCTTCTGTGATTTCGAGTGCGCGATCTCGATACCCCATCTGAGCTAAAAACGCTGCCAGACCAAAGTTAATTCCGGTCCACACCTCTAGCTGATGGGTGTCGTCAGGGTTCTGTGGCGACCCATCGGGCCGCACCCCATTGGCCGCGCCAATGGTCATGCCTAGCTCTGCGGCGCTAAAGTAGCCGATTTGGGCTCCCTCAAACTTCTGATTCTGCGGGGCCGTGTGACCGAGAATGTATTCGTTGAATTTCACAAAGCAGGCGTCGTAAATTGCATTGAGGGCTGAGTCAGCAAACTCGGGCGAAACAATATCCGGCAAACCCAGCAACCGAGCACAGAACTGGCCGCACAGCTGATCGGCCATGACCACATCGCTGCCGCTGCCAGTGTCGAGCTGATAGTAATGGCCGTTCCAGAGCTTTTTGTGGAATAGCTTGCGGCCCTGGTCGTACCAGCGCTGGTACTGGGCTCGTAGGACGGCGAGATTGCCTGGGGCTTTGTTGTGAGTTTCGAGGACATCGGCAATCGCGATCGCGCTACTCAGCGCGGCCAGCCACAGCCCTCCACAGTAGGCACTCACGCCCTGCAATCGCCAGTCGTCAAAGGTTTGGTCCGGTGCACCACCGTTCTCGGGCAGGCCGTCGCCATCGGCGTCAAACTGCTTCAGGTAGGCCAGCGTTTCTACCACCGCAGGCCAGCAGTCAGACAGAAACTGCCCGTCATCCGCGCCGGTCATCTGGTAAGCCCGATACACCTGAATGACAAAATCGCTGGGCAAATCCTTCCACTGGTTGCAGTCTTGGTAGCTGGTGTAGTTAGTGGCTATCCAGGGGTTTTCGTTGGGGGCACCCAGGTCGTGGGGGGTTGCGCCTCTGGCCTTGCGAATAGCCAGATGTTCCTTTTCGCAAACGGTGTAGTAGTAGCCGATGACGCGCTTTTTCAGGTCCTCTGTGGGAATGGCGCGGGCAAAGGCGCGAATGACGGATTTTTCTAGCTCGGGCCACAGCATTAGCGTGGCAAAGCCGCCATACAGCCGCACGTCTAAGCTTTCGTACCAGCGGTAGTCCATGCACTCTAGCACGGCAAACTGGCCGACGGGGTCCACCTCACTGGCGGCACTCCATAGGGTACCGCCACTAGCTAGATCGTAGAGTTCGTTGAACAGCGCCATCTTGAACCAGTCAGGTAGGTCCGGGCGGTCCAGGATAGGCTGCTGCCAGTCTATGATGTGCTGTCGCCAGGTTTTGTAGTGAGTCAAAGCGGTATGGGCAATTGCGATCGCGTTCCGCCCCGACCGCCCAAAGAAGTCGGTATATCGCCGGTAGGCCTGCTTGCCTTGGGCAAACTCCGTCACCGGCAAGTCCCAGCTCAACACAAAGGGAATTTCTCTCTGCTCTCCGGGTTGCAGAGTCGCTTTTACTGCCAGCGCGCAGCCAATCTGCTCGTCGGGTGCGGCGAAAGTTGTATCTGCAACATCGGGTAATGTGCCATCAGCAGAGAACGTATCCCAAAGTTCTGACCCAGCACCTTCAGGATTCCAGCGAGTGTGGTGGGTGACGGCTAGCCCCGTTTGTTTTGGGGTCGCAATGCAGAACTGACCATCGCCTTCGGCAGGCTCACCCTGCCACTGTTTGTCCATCACCATCGCGGTGTAGTCATCGGCGTCCACCAGCTGGTTGAATGCGCCCTTGCTTTCTCTCAGGCGGGGCACATAGTCATAGAAGGGGCTGCCGTCGTCGCGCTGTTGGACCTCGGGCGATTTGCTGGCGTTGGTAAACCACCCCACCATGTTCTGCCAGGTGAGGAGAATGCTGAGTGTGATGGGCTGGTCGGTGGGGTTATGCAGGTGCCAGACGAAGACAGCAACGGGGTAGCTGGCCTCTTTGTAGTTGTCGGGCCAGATGGGGGTGAGCTGTTCGCAACAGAGGTTGGCTTGAAAGGTGTCGTACTGGTACCAGCTGCGGGGATAAAGGGCATGGTAAGTGCCGGATACAGGGGGGTTCTCTGGCGAAGGAGTGTGGGGTTGGAGAGTGGATCGATCAGGGGCGACAGATTCTGAGGGAGCAGAACCCAACCTACGGGTCGTACTGGCATCCTGCGTTTGTTCAAAAATGCCGAACTGGCAGGCAGGAAAGGTGTCAAAGACGTGTTCGCCGCCGTCTAAATGCCATAGGTTAAAGTCGCCGTTGGGGGCGCGACCCATGCAGCCTGCACCGAAGCCGCCCAGCGGGGCACCGTGGTTGGGGCCGTCGTCTAGATTGCTGGCATAGCGAACGATGTAAGGCGTTTCCCAGCTTTTGCCAATGGGCCAGGACCAGGCACTAGTAGGAATAAACGGAGCGGCGGCAGACGTAGACGCGGCAGACATAGACAGCGCAGATAGATGTGTGGGGCATTTTGGCTCTCACCACTATCTATCGTCGAAGTTCAGCCGTCAAAGTGGCCGTCAAAATGTCTATCAAACGAATAGTTGAAAAGGCTTGATCCGCAAGTTGCGCACAACAACACTGACGCAATTTATTTAAGAAAGGGCATCAGTCCATAATCTTGACGGATATCCAGCAAAGAACGATTCAACAGCGGCTCAAAGTCGAAGAACGGCAGCAGCTTCTCTCGGTTGCGAGTTTTGAACCAGATAGGAACGATCTCTAACAGCACACCCGGTAGCACGCCGACTACAGTTCTGTAGAGCCAAAAAGCGCCTTTTTCTCGAATCAGGTCGGCGTACATTACTTCTACTGCCGGAGAGTCTTTCATTTTCAGGTAACGTCGAAATGTGCATTCACTGGTCCACCAGGCCAGCGGCAGCAGCTTCAGCTCATCATGCATGCCAGTGTCTAAACCGTAGATTACGTGTTCAACATCATGGGCAAGAAGGATCTTTGCAAAATCTGCTGGCTGGGTCTCTGGCTGGGTAACGTGAGGGTTCAACGCGTAGTATTCTGCCAGACCGTCTCGCAGCGTCTGGGTACTGTGCTGATCCATATATCGAGGTGCTGACTTGGGATGTGTATGGCTCATGGTTTTCGATACGACACCGTATCGAAAATATAACATCAATGACTGATAGTCAGAAAAAACCACCCGGACGGCCTCGTAGCACAGCTGCTCATCAGGCCATGCTGAGTGCGGCGCTAGCGCTGCTTGCTGAAGTGGGGTTTGAGGCCATGAGTATCGACGCGATCGCAGCCCGTGCCAAAGTTGGGAAAACCACCATCTATCGTCGCTACCGCAGTAAAAGCGAGCTGGTTGCCGATGCCATTGAAAGCATTCGAGAAGAGGTGCTGATTCCTGATACAGGTTCTCTATGGAGCGACCTGGATGCCCTGATCAAAAATGCCGAACAAATTACCTTCACGCCTTTGGGACGACAGGCCGTCGCCATGATTCTGAGTAGTGCGTCGGCCAATGCTGAGTTCGCGCAGATTTACCGCGACAAATATTTAAATCCCCGTCGTGAGGTATTTTCAGTCGTCTTGGAACGCGCAAAAATCAGACAAGAAGTACAGACAGACCTCGACGCTGAAATAGTTTTCGATTCGATGAGCGGCATCATGCTCTACGCGCTCATCTTCCCCCCAACTGCCGAATCTTGGTCAGCCTATGTTCGTCGTGCCCTGCGTCTGATGCTGGAGTGACCCCTTGTTGCTGGCCTCCAGCCTAAAGCAGACTATTGGCGGTAAAAACCATCAGCCCCAGGCGAAACAAATTCCAGCCGATAAAGGCTATCAGCAAAACAAACACGACGGAGTTAATGACGTCTTTCGGGGCTTTCATGGTTTTGTGGGTGAAGGGATACCCGTGAAGTTGCGTCAGCGCAGCCAAGCTATGTTGGCAGAATAGAACGCTGGCAGGCCGGGCAGATAGCATGAATCATTAGCTGACAGTCGAGCAGGTGATAGCCTGACTTTTCGGTCATCTTGGCACCGACCTTGAGGACAGAGTCATTCTTGAACTCTACGGTCTTATTACAACGTACGCAGACCAGGTGATGGTGATGGTGCGGGGCGGGCTGGTTGATCTCGTAGCGCTTTTGGCCTTCGGCCAACTCCAGCTCTCGCAAAATACCCATGCGCGACATCAGCTTTAGGTTGCGATACACGGTAGAAAGGCTAACCGGATCGCCTGCTTCCCTTAGAACATCACACAGCTCTTCAGCGCTGAGGTGCTTCCCCTTGGGCAAATTCTGAAAGGTCTCTAGCATGATCTCCCGTTGAGGCGTCATCCGCCAGCCCCGTTCATTGAGCTCAGCCCGCATTGCGGAAGCAGTGTAAGCAACCATGCGCCGTTTCCTTGAGAAAGTCTAGATACGAGATATCAATAACGTCTCGTTGTTGACAATCCTAGCTAACGCATGGGGAGATTGCAATAGGCCGTCACTATTGAGAAAGATGTTCAAAAAGCCGGAAGATCATCTGCATAGGCTCTCTACACAACCGCTGTATGGCCCTAAGCAAATTGACTCAGCATCTGCACACCCCCCTTACTGAATATCAAACAGTATCTATTTTGACTTTTTGACTTTCATTGCAGCAGTGTTTTTTGTATGCAAAAACACACTTCTAAGGTTGCAAATGATACCAGAGAAAATACGGATTCTTGCTCTTTTTTAGAGATTGAGTCATCAAAAAATGATCAAACTATCCGTGCTTTCCACGAGGTCAAAACACTGGAAATAAGCAGATTTAGAAAAACTAAAAAATATTTCTAAAAATGTTGCCTGAGTGCATCAAACCGGGTTGAATAGTTGACGTAGGTAAAAATCCTATACAGAAACCCACCTCTCTATACAGAACTCGCTGACGCGTCCCTCGGGGCGCGTCAGCTTAATTTTTGGGGATGTCGGCATCAAGCCAAACAGATTTTCAAAGCAGTACCCTTCGATTCCTTGCTGTACCCAAAGTTTGATAGCCGTCGCCACATAGGGTTGTGCGCGACGGCGGGCCACTTGGCTCCAGTACTAAGCACTTGATCGCTAGAGATGTCCTAAGCAAAGTGGCGAGAGCTATAGTTAGTCCGCAGCGACCTGATTTCGACTCGGATCGCCCAGCCGGTACGAACCCTGATTAAATTTCACGGTTGCCGTTAGCTCAGGTGGAATTTCCGCTGCCCGTCCCCATCGTTGTTCGAGTGCGTTTAAGAGCTGATCCTGGCGATTGCGAAACGTTTCCAAGCCAGAGCCGTAGTTCACAACAGCAAACCACACAACACCCTTCTTCTCGGTTGGAAAAGCCCCTGCTAGCGCACTGACCACCGCTAAGCTGCCGGTCTTGACGGTGGCGTTCCTTGGCATGCGTCGGTCTTGCAATGTCCCCCCGTCGGTTCCATACACGGGGAACACGTCGGCTATGGTGTAGCCACTGGCCTGAAGGCGGGTTTGAATCGTTTGCAGCATCTTGACCACTGCCTGGGCCGATAGCTGATTGTCTTCGCCCAGGCCGGACCCGTTGATCAGGATAATTTCGCCCGAGGCGACGCCTGCGCTGCTTTGGGCAATGCGCATCACTTCGCCGGTGCCGCCTGCGGTGTCGGCCACCATCTGCGACATGACGTTGTTGCTATAGATGTTCATCGCCTTGAGGATGGCAACCATCGGCAGCGACTGGTGGTTGACCAGCCAGGTCGAGGTCTGGTTTCTCAGGTCCGGTGGCCCCACCTGTACCCCGCCATCAATCTGAATCTGGGGCTTCGGCGTCCCTGGCGGCATCGTTTGGTACTGCTTCTGGGCTTCCCACCCCCAGTTATTGGCGTTCAGTGCCTGTTTGAGCAGCCCACCCGCCGTGGCTGCGTCGATTTTGTAGTTCATCACAAAGCCGTCAGAGACCACCAGATTGCCGGTGATGCGGCGAATGCCGAGCTGCTGAAGGGTGTTGCCGAGCGAGATCGCTTCTTCCCAGACAAACAGCGGGTCGTTGCCCCCCTGCACAATCAGGTCCCCCTGGACTACCCCGTCGGCAAAGCTGCCACGGATGCCCACATAGGTTTGAAACTGGTGCTCTACCCCGTAGGTTTCAATCGCGGCCAGCGTCGTGGCTACCTTCGTTTACGAAGCAGCGGGCAAGCGTCGGTCGGCCTGGTACTGGGCGATGGGGTAGCGGTTAGCCTCAATC
>CAWUKV010000091.1:0-20720 GCA_963923025.1 uncultured bacterium | reverse complement strand
CCATTTTGTATTCAGCAGCGAATTACTGAATTTCCCAAATCTGTCGACATTCCTGATCTGCCTGCAGAGGAAAAGCGTCGTTTAAACAATGTTATTCTTGGTGCGATCGCAGAGACCATAGAAAGACATCGCCGCTGAGGTGGGCGGTGACGGATGCTTATTCAGCGGCTTTTGCCAAAGACACAATTTGAAAGCCGGGGGGATAGGTGCCATCTTCCTTGATGCGTTGGATCAGGGCATCGGAGAAGGGGAGTTTGACCTTCTGACCGAGCGATCGCACAATGTCGCCTCGGTCGATCACACCGGCTACGGCATCGGCGGGCGTCAGCACCGTGACCCGCCGGGACTGGCTCTCTTCCAATTGGGTAATTACGGTGGTCAGCGGTGTGTCTTCCTTGACGTGGGCAATGTCCAGCAAGGGATGGGCGACCTCAGCCAGCGTCAGCGTTTCCCACTGGCTGCGCTCGACGTTGCGCAGGTCATCTACAGATACCAGGCCTCGATACCGACCGTCGGAGGCGGCAAAGTAAACCGGCGGCTGCCCCGTTTGCAGCAGCTGTGTGTCGGCAAACTCCCGCAGGGTCATGTCAGCGTCGATGACTTTGAACTCACGGGTCATGGCATCGGATGCCTTGAGTTGGCTCAGGCCCTCTTGCAGGTCGGTGACGCGCCGGTAAGCCCCCGCATTACGCACGGCAAACCAGCCAATCAAGGCAATCCACAGCAGATCGAGCCGTTGCGCCACCAGGTAGGCTATCACCCCTAGGGCAATGGCACCCCAGCCGATGATTTGTCCGGCGTTAGCGGCCCAGCGAATGCCACGAGTACGGCTTCCCGTAAACTTCCAAACGGCAGCTTTCAGAATTTGACCCCCGTCTAGCGGTAGTCCTGGGATTAGGTTGAACAGCGTCAGTACCAGATTCAGCTGGGCAATGGACCCTAGCATGAAGGCCGCTAGCGGGGGCAGTGCCAATAGCTGTGTAGCTAGGGTCAGCACTACGAAGAGGGTAAAGCTGACTAGAGGACCCGCGATCGCAACCTGAAAGGCTTGTCCCGGCGTGTCAGACTCCTTGTCGATGGAGGCCATGCCCCCAAACAAAAAGAGCGTAATCGACTTTACGTCGATCCCTTGCTGACGGGCAACCAGGCTGTGGCCCAACTCGTGCAGTAGTACTGAGCTGAACAGGAGCAGCGCCATCACCAGACCAATCACCCAAGCGGATGACCCGGCCAATCCTAGGCGTGCTAGGTCACTGCTGTAGAAAAAGGTCATCAACAGCAGAATGAAGAACCAAGAGGTATCGATGAAAAGGGGGATGCCAAAGATAGCGCCGACCCGCCAGCCAGATTGCATAGCGCCTGCCTAAAATAAGCTACAGTTCTATTCTACCGAGGCGGGCTAAAAGCGCAGGGGGGAATAGCCGATCTGCCGTAGGATGAGCTAAAGAGCTGATGAATAGGGCCATGCGCGTCAAGATTTGTGGAATTACCCAGGCGAATCAGGGGCGGGCAATCGCTGCTGCTGGCGCGACTGACCTGGGCTTTATTTGCGTTCCTGCGTCACCGCGCTACGTTACGCCCCAGCATATTCAATCCCTATCTGCGCAACTCCCGCCCTCGGTAGGGCGCGTCGGTGTGTTTGCTGATGCCAACCTAGATGCGATCGCGATGACTGTCACCACAGCGCAGCTCAAGGCCGTACAGCTACATGGCCAAGAATCGGTCCAGTTTTGCCAGCAGCTTCGTCAGCACCTTCCCCAGGTTGAGCTGATTAAGGCGCTGCGGATTCGCCAAACAGCAGACCTGACCCTCGCCCAGACCTACGAGCCTGTTGTCGACGCGCTGCTGCTCGATGCCTACCATCCCCACCAGCTAGGGGGGACTGGGCAGACACTAGATTGGGAAGCCATAAAAGCCTTTTCTCCCAACAAGCCCTGGTTTTTAGCTGGTGGCCTTAGCCCGAATAATATTTGTGATGCGCTTGCTCAGCTCAGCCCGGACGGTATCGATCTTTCCAGCGGTGTAGAACGGGCACCCGGAGACAAAGACTTAGATAAGGTTCAAGCGCTTTTCTTGCAGCTATCAGCACATGCGGCTTAGCAGGATCAGTCGACAGGCGTTAGAAACAGTCTGATCCCTGACTGTTGATGGCTTACCATCCGTTGGGCGTCCCTAACCTTGTACAGCACCCACAACCCGCATTGAGTCGATAGTTGTTATTTTTCCTTTTTCAAAAACTTTATGCCGCGCCTAGCAAAAGTGAGCAAATTCTCCTTAGTTATTGTCTTTGCTGAACGGAGGAAAGGACAAATAGACCCGGGTTAAGACGATTGGTAAACATTTTGTCCTTAGTTTCTGCACAGAACGGAAGGCTTTCTTAAGCCTCTCCAAAAATGTTTTTGACGGAGATAACCTGCTGGCAGGCAATCAAGAGTTATGTTGTTAGTTTCGCAGTGGGTTTGCTGTGCCTTTTACAAACGCTGCCCCTGGCGTTCGCAACTTGAGCAACGCTACACCCCATGGCGAAGTTATTTCTGTTGCAACTGTTCCTCGTTACTAATGCATCCGTCTGTTCGTTGATTACACATTCAGTTACCCAAGAGATACGGCAATGCTTTAATGGCCATTTGCGGGCCTGTCTCGCTGTCATTCATTCCATAGACCAATACGTATTCACCAGTGGGTTACCCTTTCACAGGGTATTGAGTCGCCCAGTGGTGAACGTTTAAGTGCGCTATTCCGTCATCGTCTTTGGGGGCGTTCATCTACCTCGACTATGTTCCCTACTACTGAAGTTAGCTCGCTAGATAGTTCCAGCCAACCCTTAACCGATCTCACAACTGCTGCTGTTTCGACTACCCCATTTGACAGTGCACTCTCTCTACCGTCGAGCTCCAGCGCAGCGTGGCCGAACGCTGTTGTTGGCTCACTTGAAGATTTCAGCCAAGGCGTACCTGGTAAGTCATTGGAGTCGACGTCCGATCTGTTTTTGAGTCCAGCCATTCTTCAGGATGTGCCGCTACAGAGCGATGCTGCGCCAGGGGAAGATCCGATCATTACCAGCAATGGCGGTGGCGATAATGCCATCGTACATGTGACGGAAGGAACCCGATTTGTTACTGACATGACGGTGACTGACCCGCAGGGGGATACCGAGGGTGATGGGCTGTATTACATGATCAACGATGGTGAAGATATTGATCTGTTCCATATTGATCCTTATTCCGGCGAAATTACCTTCAAACTTACGCCTGCTTGGAATACTCCCATCGATCATGACGGTGATAATGTCTACCACATCAACGTTCTAGCGTTCGACTCTGACTGGAATGCCGATGTTCAATTTATAACTGTAGTGGTCGATGCTGTGCCCATCATCATTAGCGACGGGGAGGGGCCAACGGCGACGGTTCATGTCAGCGAGGGAGCCAGCTTTGTCACCGACGTGCAGACCTTCGACCCCGATGGAGATGCCGAGGGCAACGGGATTTTCTACGATATCAATGCTGGAGAAGATGCTCACCTGTTCAACATCGACTCGACCACCGGAGAGATTACCTTCAATACGCCGCCCGTCTGGAGTAATCCTCAGGATCATGATGCTAACAACCTATACCGGATTAACGTGATTGCTTTTGACAGTGACTGGCATGCCGATACGCAGTTTATCAACGTGATTGTAGACTACCCAGGTAGTTCTGGCCCTAGCATTACCAGTGATGGGGGTGGTGCAACCGCCAACCTGTCCATGGCTGAGAACAATCAGACGGTTACGACCGTCAGCGCATCGGGTAACGGCATCACCTACGGTCTCGAATCGGGTGGGGATGCCGATCGGTTCTCCATTGATGCGACAACGGGACAGCTGAGGTTTGTCGCCACTCCAGACTATGAAACCCCTGCCGATGTCGATGGCAACAACATCTACGACGTCACCGTCAAAGCGACGGATGCCAACGGTGATATCGCGACCCAAGCCTTAACCATTTATCTCACTAACGAGGTCTCCGTCTTCCTGATCGGTGGTCAGTCTAACGCGGTCGGGGAAGGGAGCCTCAACGAAGATTTACAGTCTAACCTGCAGACGCCTCATCCTGACGTTCATATTTGGCAAGCGGGGCCAACGGCTGAGTTTGTCAACCTTCAGCCCGGTTTCTCGGGGTACTTTGGTGGTGCCAGCGACGGTGAAGGCTTTGGGCTAGAGCTGGGCTTTGGCCATGCCATGAATGGCCATACCGATGAAGAAATTTACCTGATTAAATACGCGCTGGGGGCCACTGACCTGGCCGAAGATTGGGACCCTAACGGTAACAACAATCAGCATGATGCCTTTGTCAGCCGAGTGGGTACGGCGTTGGCGGCCCTAGATGCGGAAAATATCAGCTATGACATCGAAGGCATGCTCTGGATGCAGGGTGAGGCCGACTCGATTGTGCCTGCCCAGGCCAATGCCTACAAGCCTAACCTGACCGCCTTTATTGCCGACATACGGAGCCGCTACGGCACAGACATGGAATTTGTCATTGGTCGCATTCATGACGACATGCCCTGGCACTCAGCGGGCTACGTGGATGTTGTGAGAACCGCTCAGATCCAGGTTGCTAGTGCTGATCCGCTGACCCACTGGATCAATACCGATGACCTAAGCCTGACCGATGACGATGTTCACTTTGACTCTAACGGCCACCTGAACCTGGGGTATCGTTTTGCCGATGCGATTAAGTGAGGTTGCGGTATTCAGGTTGGGCTATCTTAAAGGCCGGATCGGGCCAAGCGAAGCGCCTTGGGAACGTTTAGCCCCATAGCCGCATTGACCGTTTGCAATAGTTTCAGATTGGGTAGGTCGGGCTGAAGCTGTTCGGCTTGTGTCAGGGCGGGTTCGGCTCGACCGGGCTGCCAACGATAGAGGTGGACAAAGCCTAGGTAGGCCCAGTGATTGGGGTTGTCTGGCGCGATCGCGGTCAGTGCCTCCAAGGCTTGGGTTGCCTGGGGTCCTTTTTGCTGCAAAACGTGGGATAGGGCTAACGAGTAAAGCCAGTCGATGCGGTCTGACGTCTGGGTTAGACGGTAGGTCATAGCCTGTTCCGCCTGCAACAGGTAGTCCTGTTGGGGGTCGTACTGGTTGATGCGACCCACATGATAAAAAATCGGATCCAGGTCCCCAGTTGCTAGGTTCGGGGCTAGCGCCGTGTTGAAGTAGGTCAGCAGATCTTGAAAAGGGGCTGGTTTATCCGTGCTGCTGCTAGGGTCTGCCCCCGTACCAGCGGCAGCCGTGACCTCAACTTGGGCCAGGCGATCGCCCAGAAGTTCAACGGACTGGGTCTGCCGGTTTAGATATTCTGCTTTCAGGTGGTATGTGCCAGGGCGGGCATCTGCGGGAGGACGTAGCGACAGGTGTTCTGTAACCTGAAACTGTTCTGGTCCGAACGCGGTGGTATTGAGATAACCCAGACCGATGGCATGGTCACTCACCCAGGATTGGCTTGACTCAGCTTGGTCGGGCACCCAGGTCAACAACAAGAGCCCTGGCTCTAGGGCTGCTCCGGTCCCACGGACAGTGTAAGTGATGGCAGACAGTTTATCCGGCACAACGGTGTCGGGGACTTGAGAGACGGTTAGGGAGACAGGGGGCCGTTTTGTATGAGATAAACCTGTATCGGATGATTCCGCACCAGTAGAACCTGCGCTAGACAAACGCTCATTAGATGAGGTAGCTGCGACCTTTTTAACTTCAATGGGTGGAGCATCCCGATGGTAAAGGCGCACTTCTGTGTTGTCCGGTAATGACCAAGACTGGTGGAGGGACAGATCATCATCGGCGACAATCGCCTCTAGCAACTTTTGTGGCCCTTCTGCAAAATTCTCCGGCAGTCCCTGGTCGCCCGTTTGGGTCAGGTACCAGTCCAGCGCTTCAATGTCTTCTGGCACACTGTCGGGATTGCCTGCTAGCTCCCGCGTAAACACGTGAAAATCGGCAGCTGAACCGTAAAAATCCATTGTGAACGCATTGAACTGTGCCGTGTGTGCGGCCATGCCAACGTTGGCCTTGAGGAAGGGACTGGTTTGAATAACCTCGTCGATGACGGCTTGGTTGGGCCAGGACACGGATGACCGCTGATGGGTCTCTTCGAGATAGCTGTAATTACCAAATAACTGCATCAGGGCAAAGACAGTGGCAACGCCCACGCTGCCCCAGCGCCAGCCTCGCCACCATCGGTTTTGAATGCGTGTAACCAGTTGTGCCAGCGCGATCCAAACAACGGGAATACAGGGAATAAAAACCCGTAACGCTTTGTACGACCCCAGGGAGAACAGCAGATAAGCGCCCCCGCAGAAGACGGCAATCCAAACCCAGGCTTTGCGATGGGACGGCGGGGCGTCGTCCACCTGAAGGGGCAGCTTAGACCGGAAGAGAACGCTGTTTAGAATCAGTATGATAAGTGCCGACAGCGACAAGGCAAACAGCGGCCAAGAGAGTAAGTGGGGCAGGCGCTCGGGATAAAACAGCCAGCCTGCCAGACTGCTGGCCTGTGGGTCACCCCGATAGCGCGTCCCGTGGGAGTTAGAGGCCAACGTTGTACTCACGATCGTCAGCCAGTTGGTGCTAAACCAGGGCCACAGCGTCCCCAGCCCAATCAATAGTCCCAAACAGACCTGCCCCAACCGCACCCACTGCCGTTGCCAGAGTGTACGCCCCAGCATCCACAGGACTGGGAAGACGACAAATAACAGTCCAGACGTACGGGTCATTAACGCCAGCGCTGTTGTGACCCCAAACAGCGGTAGAGCGAGCCAGCGGGTGAGGGGACGTTCTGCAAACCAGAAAACGGTCATCCCAGCAAACATCAGCGCCGTCATGGCCGTCATCGGAAAGTCGAGCAGATAGTTGTTCTGAAGGTCCAATAAAACGGGAGACAACAGCATTAATCCTGCGGCCCAGAGCCCTGTAGTAGCCGAGAATAGGCGTCTCCCGGCGACGTAGATCGACGCTAGCAGAATAGCTGTAAACAACAGATTAACCGCTACGCCCTGATCGAAGCCCGGTCCAAGCAGAGCAAAGAACGGCACCGTTAGCAGGTAAGTCACCGGCCCCCGCTGGGTCGGGGCCTGAGTCCACAGCTCGCGCCACCAGCTAGAAGAAAAGCCCTGAAACTGTCGCAGCACCCGCCAGTGGTCTAACGCCCGCGATAGGTGATCGCCTTGGTCCCAGGCGGGTGGGGTTTGGTCTAGTCGAATCCACACGATAACCGCGATCGCGGATAGCAGCCACAGCAGCAGCAGTCGCCCTAGGTCGACTGTCCAACGGGTGTCATGCTGTGGCGCTTTGAGACCGACCATGTTTGCTCCTTTGTGCTAGCCCCGCAAACCAGAACCCAACAATCTTAAACCTTGTGCCTGTCCATCCGATATGGGTAACAGGTCCTGTATGACGGGTGTGTGATGGGGCTGCATGCTATAGTAGCCGCCAGATCCGCTAGGGCAGGGCTGGCTCATGCGTAAATTGCGGCTGGACTCAGATGGGACGTGGGTTTTAGCCCTCACGATTGCTGCCCTGGTGCTGTGGACGGTGGGGTTAGGCAACGTCCCGCTACGGGACTGGGACGAAGGCTACTACGCGGTCGTGGCCCGCGAGATGGTGCAGCAGCACACCTGGCTGTACCCTACCCGTTTTGGTGAACCCTATTTTCCCAAGCCACCCTTCGGCTATTGGTTGGGGGCTTTAGGCTATTTCTTTTCTGGACAGGCCAACGAATTGACGCTGAGGTTGCCTATGGCCGTGTCGACGGCGCTGGGGGTGCCGCTGCTGTATGGCGTGACACGGCAGCTCCCTGCCCGATTCTCGAGCCGACGACGGGATGCACTGCTGACGGCAGGCGTGTATATGACGCTGTTGCCTGTGGTCCGTCTAGGGCGGCTGCACATGTTTGACGGCTTTATCAATACGCTGCTAATCGGCATGCTGTGGTGTATGTTGCGATCGCGCAAATCACCCGCTTGGGCCGCAGGCATTGGCCTCTGTCTTGCAGGAATTGCGTTATCTAAGGGCATTTTGGCCGTTGCCCTAGGGGCGATAGCCCTGGCCTTTGTGCTGTTGGACCGTCGAACCGATATTTTCAAAAATTTCTATCTCTGGGTCGGCCTAGCAATGGGTTTGGCGCTGACGCTGGGCTGGAACGGGCTGCAGTGGCACCGCTACGGTGACCTATTCCTGCGAGAACATCTCGGTTTCCACAACATTGCCCGGGTGTCCAGCGTGCTAGAAGACCATGCCGGTCCCCCCTGGTATTATCTGCTGGAAATGGCTAAATACACTTTTCCCTGGCTGTTATTTTGGCCGGGAGGGCTCTGGTTAGCGTTGCGATCGCGCCAGACCTCCCGAGGCAGTTTAATTCTTGCTGGCAACCTACTCTTTTTGGGTATGGCCTCAGCTATGGGGACCAAGCTGCCGTGGTATATCATGCCGATTTACCCGTTCTTTGCGCTGGCGGTAGGCTGGCAACTCTCGCAGCCTGTCAAGGGCTATATCTACTGGCTGCGCTGGCTGTTTCGAGGGTTGATTGTTGTGGGAATAGGCGGCATCGTTTACTTTGCGCTGTCCGACCCACAGCTGCCGCTAATTTTGCTGGCGGTGTGTCTAGCGGTTACCGTGGGTGTGGTCGCCTGGCAGCTGAGCCGACGACAAGCACGCTACGCCACAACATTAATGGCTGGCATCTATGGCTGTTTTCTGTTGCTGATGCTGTCACACTCCTGGCTTTGGGAAATTAATGAAGCGTTTCCCGTGGTTGATGTCGGTCGTCTGATCGCAGACAATGCCCCACCAGCAAAAATTGTTTACACTTCATTTGCCTACGGTCGCCCGAGTCTAGAATTCTACGCCAACCGGCAGATCAGCGCTGTGGGCTTAGCCGAACTGCAGCAGCACTACCAGGACGGCCATTATTTGCTGCTGCAACAAGACGCTGTAGAGCAGCTTGGTGTGCCGAGTTCAGCAATTGTTGGCACTGCCGAGGGGTTTCATTTGGTTCGGCCCCTGGCGCAGCCCTAGTCAGGTTTGGGCCACTTGTGGTGTTAACTACAAAAATCCGCCGCTGAAGCTCAACGGCGGACGGAGTGTGTAGACCTTAAACCTCAGCTTCACTGACCTACGTTCCGGACAGGCTGGCGTTGGCCTCGGTTTGAACTGCTGACATCACATCCAGCCTAGGCGCAGCACGATCCGATTCTGTTCAGTAGGATAGACGAGTACGTTGTGTTTCGTGCCTATGCAACTGTTTCAACGCTTGTTTAACCGTCCAACCGTTCCAGCCTCGGTCGAAATCTACACCTGGCAAACCTGCCCCTACTGCATTCGCGCCAAACTACTGCTGTGGTGGAAGGGGGTGCAATATACCGAGTACAAGATCGACGGCAACGCCGCGGCCCGTGACCAGATGTCCGAACGGTCTAGCGGTCGTCGTAGTGTGCCTCAAATTTTCATCAACGGGCAACATATTGGTGGGTGCGACGATTTGTACGCGCTCGACGGCCAGCGTCAGCTCGATCCGTTGCTGGCCCAGGCGGCTGGCTAGGGAACCTCACCCCAGCGACCAGCAGTATCCGGGCAATAGTGCCAAAGCGGGTAGACCAGACATCGTTATCCCGCTATCGAGTAGACAGTTATTCGATTGTCTTCTGAGGTTCGGTCGGAAACAGCCGAGTACAAATGGAGGTCTACAATAGGCTGAAGCACGGGGCTAAAACCTACTCCGACAGCGGTACTCTGTAGCCCCCACCGATGCAATTTGGCGTCTCTACTGCGACAGCTTCTCTATGACATGTACTTAACTCCATTGTTCTAACTTTATTATTTGGCTCTGTCATGACTGGCGAACTTCCCGAACCGAACCACGGACAACGTGCCTTAGCCGCCATTGTTGTCACAGATGCTGTCGGTTTTAGTGCCCGCATGTCGGTTGATGAAGAAAAAACTCTGAAGCTGATCAATCAGGATCTGCGACGGATGGCGGGGCAGTGCAAGGACTTTAATGGGCGGGTACTCAAGTCGACTGGGGATGGGCTGCTGATGTACTTTGTCAGCGCGGTACAGGCGGTGAGCTGCGCGATCGCAATTCAAAAAGCCCTCAACCTGCAAACGGAAGATAGCCTCGTTCATCGGATTGGCATTCATTTGGGCGACGTCTTTTTCAATAACTCCGATGTGATGGGCAACGGTGTCAACATCGCTGCCCGCCTGCAAACCCAGGCTCGGCCTGGTGGCATCTGCCTGTCGCAGGTGGTTTACGACGTTGTAAAATCGCGCCTTCCCCTAAATGCGGAACGCATGGGGCCACTACAGCTCAAAAATATTCAGGATCCGGTTACGATCTATCACCTGGCTGTGACTGACCCTGAGGCTGACGCAACGGCAATTTCTGCGGCCAAAACCCTGGTCGAGTCAGCGGCCGTTTCCCCCGATGCGGGCGAAGCCAGTCCGGCCCCACCTGCCCAGCTGCTCTCAGCCAACGCCAAAATCGCTGGACGCTACACCATCAAGCAGATGCTAGGGCAGGGTGGTTTCGGTATTTCTTACCTGGCAGAAGACACCCAGCGGTTTGGCGAACTGTGTGTGCTCAAGGAGCTGCGGCCCGTCAAAAGTCAAGGCAAATCCCTGAAAAAAGCCATTGATCTGTTTAAGCGTGAGGCTAAAACGCTTTACCGCATTGACCATCCGCAAATTCCTAAGTTCATGGCCTGCTTTACGCAGTCCCAGCGGTTATTCATCGTGCAGGAATACATCGATGGGGTGACCTATCTCAAGCTGCTCCAACACCGCAAAAAGCAGGCTCAGCTCTTTACCGAAGATGAAATCATCCCCTGGCTGGCCCACATGCTTCAAGTGCTGGACTACCTGCATAGCCTGAACATTATGCATCGCGATATCTCTCCGGAGAATATCATGTACTCCCACGAGCGCGACCTGCCCGTTCTGATTGACTTTGGGTTGGTGAACAACACGATGTCCGACCCGCTCTCTGAGGAGGGTGAGCAAGATCAAGACCCCGATCAGAGTATCCAGAAGTCAGCTACCGTGGTCGGCAAATTTGGCTATTCACCACCGGAGCAGATTCGCTTTGGCCGGTGCAACCCCTCTAGCGATCTCTACGCCCTTGGCGTGACGGCCCTGGTCCTACTGACCGGCAAGCACCCCCGCGACCTGATGGACCAGCACACGCTGGACTGGGACTGGCAGCGCTATGTGCAGGTGAGCCCAACCCTAGAGACCATTCTGTCTACCATGACCCGGCAGCAACCCAAGTCTCGCTACCCGTCTGCTCGGACCGTGATGCAGCAGCTTCACCCACTGTTACCCGTGGAGGTTACGGAGAGTCTGAGCCAAGTTCCGCCGCCGCTCCCCCCTCGCCCGGTTGCGGCCATGACCATGGCTCCTCCTGAGCATGCCATTCCGTCCGTTGACCCCAGCTTTGTGTCTCAATGCCGAGAAGAGCTAAGCCGCTGTATTGGCCCCATTGCCGATCTGGTGGTCGAAGAGGCAATGGAAGACTACCCGACTGCAACACCCCAGGAACTGGTCACCATTCTGGCGGGGCAGATTTCCGACGCTGATCAGGCCACGGCGTTTCTCAGTCACATTCGCCTACCTAACAGCAGCCAGACTTCCAGCCAAAGTCATCTCGAAACCAGCACGGTGCTACAGAGTCAGCCGCTAAACCCAGCCTTTATAGATCGCTGTCGCGAAGCGCTGACCCAGTGTGTCGGGCCCATGGCGGATATGATTTTGGAGGACACCATGACCGACTACCCCAATCTCAGTGCCCCTGCCCTGATCGACCGGCTGGCCGCCGAAATTCCTGACAATCAAAAAGCTCAAGATTTCCGCCAACAGCTCAGCGGCGTGCAGCAGGGATAAAGATATCGCGTTGAAGGCTGGCATTAGAGCCTATTCAAAAATTTTCTACTCTGAACGGGTGCTGCCTGCGTCATGTACCTGAGTAAGGTATAGGTAAACACTGCGATACCCAGCATTTCAAAAAGCTCTTCGTAGGTATAAAGCGTGTAATAGAAAAGGTCGCTTTCGCCAAAGCTTTCAGCATGATTGCCTCCCAACATCTCAAGTCCAAGTGCGCCGATAGTGAATATCAAGCCTGAGACTAAGAAGAGAATCGCTGTATTCTTTGGCAAATCGAGCAGAAACTTCGTATAGGCAAGAATAAAAACGAGCAGCGCAAATCCGTAAGGTATGACCCAGGCGTAATGTAAGAACCCCGTAGCCTCAAATGTCTCACGCATGGGCACGGTAAGTCTTTCGTGGAGGCTGGTTTTTTCATCAATTGCGAGGAAAGAGAAAATTAAAGAAAGTCCAAACCAAGGTATATAGGAGGGTCTCTTCTTTTTTTGTCTTTTCGTTCTCACTGCGATAATGCCGAGCAAAATGCAGCAAACCAGCAGCATAATGGCTGAAAAAAAGGTTGGGATACTGTTTTCAATATTGAAATCGAACCAAGGTGCGAGGTTATAAAGTGGGCCCTGCCCCGGATGCATTTTAGAGACTATTGCAAGGACGTTTGCACATAGCAGGAGAAGAATTGAGGCAACATGCACTTTGAATACCGTACTTGGACGGAGCCTCATCGTTGTCACAGTACCTTCTTTCTGATGGACGATTGAGCATGTGACATTTCTCGCTTGGCCTGTTCTATTCATGCAAACGCTTGGAAAAACAACGTCAAGTGAAGCGCAAGTTTGAAATTGAATCCTGCCATAGACAGCATCTATGGCAATCCGCACACAGTTGGACTGGTTGCGTGTCATGGATCGCTTGATGGCTAAGGGATAGCGCTACTCGATGTGGATCAAGCAAAGTGAATAACGCTATACATTTATTGATTGGTGTAGCTAGCGCCATGGCCCCGTACAAAAGCCTGGTAGCCTTGCACCAATAGAACTGGCGGCTGCTATGCCATCAAAAATTTGGGGTCACGGGCTAAACAACAACATTAAATACTGTTGTCAGCTTCGAACCCAACCGCTGCCAAATTTGCATTCAAGGGAACAAACTTATTTAAATATACGGCGATCAAAGAGAAGAAACTATGGGTGGAAGGTCCCAAATATGGCGCGATATAGCGTTTCTCCATAGATAGAAGGTCCCAAATGTGGCGATAGCGGTTTGACTTTGGACCCGCAGTTTTCAATCGACGAGAAATTCGGTGAGTAAAGCGGTATAGCAACTGCCATAAAGATTAGGTCGTCATACAAAGGGTTGCTGCCCTTGCGTCCCGACGCCCACAGCCTACTGCTACGACTTTTGATGCTGAGCTATCGAAGCAATACAGCAGTCGAAGGGTTGGTTAAAGCATGCGACTGGGTCGAGGGGCTCCAGCGTCAAGAACTTCAGCGTCAGGACCTGTCCTTAGCAACTCGACGAATGCAATAGCACTAGACGGAAGGCCAAAGACTGAAGCCAGCGAGAGGCTCCAGGTCAGTCCAAACATGATACAAATCGCTCTCCGCAAAAAAGATGGCCGTACTCGGAGGCTCAAGCGAAGTGCCTAAGGTCTATAGTTCGATGGATATCGAACTATAGACCTTAGGCACCATGATGTTTTCCTCGGTTAGCTGTGCTGCTAGGGCGATTTAGCTTGTCTGCTTAGCTTACTTGGAATAATTGCTGGGGCCGCCGCTGGGGTTGCTGCCCCGACTGCGGCTGCCGCGATAGCGGTCGAGACGCTGCATTGCCATCTGCAAGCTCAGACGCATACGGTTAAAGGAATCGGTGAGCTTGCCCACCTCGTCATCGGAGCGCTTGATGAATTCGGCTTGGGTGTCGCCCAGACTGACGGCCTCTGCCGTGGCGGCCATGCGGTTGAGCGGGCGCACCACGTAGCGCTTTAGCCAGAGGTTAACCAGTAGGACTGCGATCGCAAACACTACTGCGAACACACCTAGCATGACTGCCAGCGACTGCTTCGCTTCTTTGAGTACCCGTTCCGCAGGCACTGAAATGACCTGTGCCCCGACAATTTCATTGAGTTCCCAACCAAACCCGTTTTGATCGCCGTAGAGGTTGATCATGGGCTGGGGTGCACGCTCGACCGTGCTGTGACAGACCAAACAGGTTTCTTGCTTAATTTGAATGGGGCGAGCAATGTAAAACAGGCCTCCGCCTAACGTACTCCTGAAGCCATGCAGCTCTGGAGGGCTGTCAGCTTGTTTGAAGGCACTGACCAGCGAGGCTTCAAACTCGTCGGCCTTGTCCTTGGGATTAGTCGGATTCAGTACCGCCTCTTTGTAGAAAAAGTCTTGATATTCAGGGTTGGCATGCAGCGTCTCAAACACGGTGTGAGCAGAGTAGCTCGGCACCGTCTCTGGTAAAAATTCGACCTCTGAGCGTTCTGCTAACTCAGGACGGACCTCCGTAATCGTGTACTGTCGCACCGAGTTCATCGTTTCCATGAGCATCAGCGCCTTGCTGGTTAGCTCATTTTGCGTGTTGTAATTCAGCAGGCGATCTAGGGCGATCCCGCTCATGATGATGCCGCTGACGAATACAGCCAGCAGCATCAGTGTAAATTTTTGTCCCAGCTTAAGTTTGGAGGGCTTTAGCATGACTTTAGCCGGGAAATCCGGCAAATGGTGAAGGAAGGATGGTGGACAGTAAACTCAACGAATGAAAGAGTTGCGAACGCCTTTAGACCAAGCCGCATCTATCTAAGGTCTCTATCTATTTAAATTACCCAGTCGGATGAAATGAAAAGGTTCTCTGCCTAAAAGAATTTGCATTTCGACAACGTTTTCCATTCGTGAAACGAGCGTTTGGAGGGTCTACAGCTTCCCAGAGGCAACCTACGGACAGCTTCCGATATTGGAAACTGACCCTATGTCATTGGCTCACTAGATGCTGACTAGGTGCAGTACACATCGCGCCGACTAGTAAACCCGCACATGCTGCTTTGCCAGTAAAGACGCAAAAGGGATAACTCTCTGTGGCAAAATTAAACACAGTCTAAATTCGTAACTTTCTATAGCCCTGTGACTACTGCCACCGCTACTCGCCGCCCTGTCTTTCCCTTTACCGCCGTCATTGGGCAAGAAGACATGAAGCTGGCCCTGATTCTCAACGTGATTGACCCCAAAATCGGTGGGGTGATGATCATGGGCGATCGCGGCACCGGCAAATCCACCACCATCCGGGCACTGGCCGATCTCCTTCCTGAAATTGACGTTGTAGCCGATGACCCTTTTAACCGCGCTCCCGACGATGCCGACGTCAAGCGTGAGCGAGAAGGCGAGTCGATTCCTACCGGCAAAAAGAAGGTACCGATGGTTGACCTGCCGTTGGGCGCAACCGAAGACCGCGTCTGCGGCACCATTGACATTGAAAAAGCCCTATCCGAAGGTGTCAAAGCCTTTGAACCGGGTCTACTGGCTAAGGCCAACCGTGGTCTGCTGTACGTGGATGAGGTCAACCTGCTAGACGATCACCTGGTAGACGTCCTACTGGATTCTGCTGCTTCTGGCCGCAATACCGTCGAACGGGAGGGCATTTCCATTCAGCACCCCGCCCAGTTTGTGCTGATCGGTTCCGGCAACC
Organism: uncultured bacterium; assembly: GCA_963923025.1. GTDB lineage: Bacteria > Cyanobacteriota > Cyanobacteriia > Phormidesmidales > Phormidesmidaceae > CAWUKV01. Next base: position 5,125 of record CAWUKV010000091.1, on the reverse strand, counting down.
CTGAGGAGGGCGAACTGCGCCCCCAGCTGCTAGACCGTTTTGGTATGCATGCTGAAATCCGCACGGTCAAGGATCCGGAGCAGCGCGTCCGTATCGTCGAGCAGCGCTCTGAATTTGACCAGGACCCCAAGGGCTTTTTGACCCAGTACGAAGGCGAGCAAAAGGCACTGCAAGACCAGATTATTAGCGCTCAGCAGCGGCTCAAGGATGTGACGATGGACCAAGAACACCGAGTCCAAATTTCCCAAGTCTGCTCCGAGCTAGATGTAGACGGTCTACGGGGTGATATCGTCAGCAACCGTGCGGCCAAGGCCCTAGCCGCCTACGAAGGCCGCACTGAAGTGACCCTAGACGACATTCAGCGCGTCATTGCCCTGTGCTTGCGGCATCGTTTGCGGAAGGACCCGCTGGAGTCCATCGATTCGGGCTTCAAGGTGGAGAAGACGTTTGGTGACGTATTTGGTGTGGCGATTGCCGATGCAGATAGCAACGGACGCAAGCCCGTCGGCGCGCGATAAGAAATGCTTCTGAGTCGGGCAGGATGGATTTTACATAGTATTCTTGTATTGTCTGCCCTCACTCGAACTGACTTTAGTGAAGCGTATTCTTGGCCTTGACCCTGGCCTGGCCATTCTTGGCTTTGGCATCATCGACTACGACCCTGCTACCATGCGGCACACCTCACCGGATATTCGGGTGGTGGATTTTGGCATTGTCGAAACGCCTGCTGGGACAGAGGTGGGGTCACGGCTCTGCACGATTCATGACGACCTGCACAGCCTGATCGACACCTACAAGCCCGATGCCATTTCAGTGGAGAAGCTGTTTTTTTATCGTATGGGTAACACCATTTTGGTAGCCCAGGCTCGGGGTGTAGTCATGCTGGTCTTGGCACAGCATCAGCTCCCGTTCGTAGAATTTACGCCAGCGCAAATCAAGCAGTCATTGACCGGCTATGGCAACGCAGACAAAGCAGCGGTGCAGGAAGCCGTGGCTCGTGAGCTGAAGCTCGACAAAATTCCTAGACCAGACGATGCTGCCGATGCGTTGGCCGTTGCCCTCACGGCTTGGTTTCGGCAGGACTAAGCTATGGGTATGGGGCTGCTATTACTCCGGAGCATATAGCTAGCGCCATTTACACTAGGATGCCGAGTGCGGTTGTCCTGTTGGGTATGAAACTCCATAGCATCGCTCAAGGTTACTAGCTGCGGCTGTAGCAGTCGAAGTCGCGGGGTTCTAATCCCTAGGGGTTCAGCATTTTTCAGTTTCATAGGCTGAAGAGTTGTGATCGCTAAGGCGCGGTTATGCTCCTGCTCCTTTTCTGCCTGCCTTCTTTTCCCCTGTCTTCAGTTAGGGATAATGCGCCTGTGCACATCTTGTTTCAGCCGGTAAGGTTTCAGCGACCAACCTTCAGCATTTTCTCTTTCACAACATTAGCGACGCAAGTGATTAAGATGCAGTCTCGTCCGAACGGTGCGGATAGTTGCCGTCCCTGAACCGCGAGGTTGCTTGAGACACGACTGCACACTGTAGCGATCCAAAATCAGGAGAACTTGTTTCTAGCGCTGCTGAGGCTACCCGTAGTTTCGCGGTGGTAGCCGCTGAATGGTTTTGAGCGTTCGATAAAGTTTCTATGAGGTCGAGAGATCTATCTCCGGAAAGTATAGGTGGATACACGCATCCTTAAGTAGGAATAATACTCTGAGGATGAATATTTCTGGTGATTCCACTGATCTGTTGCGCAGCGAGTGGCGTGTATTTCGGTGGCTAGTTGAATGATTGGTTTGGGGTCAATCCGCAACTGCGCGGATTGACCGAACTTGGTTATTTTATTTTTATGGGATGGGCCTACGTTATGAATATTCAGAAGCTGCGAGCAGCGATCGATCGTACTCGGGCAGCAGGGCTCTCTCCTACAGGGACAATTGACTGCTTAAGTGAGGCTTTAGAAGAGTTTGTTGCAGGTGCTGATGTTAGCTCAGTTGAGCGCTGTTTTACCTCCAAGTCGCTCTATCGTAGGCAGCGCTTAAGTGCCCCGGAGGATGATTTTCATATTGTTATGGCTATCTGGCGACCCAATAGCAGTAGCCCAATTCATGATCATGACGAGACGACGGGCGTTGTTACTACTCTGATCGGCACTACCATAGAGCGAAAATACGAAAAGGTGGCTGCGCTGGGTCAGTATCACTATTTAGAAGCAGGGCCAGCAGAAGTGTTGGGCTCAAAAACCATTAGCCCTATCCTGCCAGAATCTGAGGGTGCTCAGCTCCATGCGATGCACAACCCTTATGACGTTTGGGCTGCGACACTGCATGTTTACCTGCATCCCCTGACTCAGTTCAACCTTTACCATGCTCAAGCTGGCGAACTGTACACCCAAACAGCCGAGAAGCTTTGGTTTGATACAGAGACGATGCTGACGCCATCCTCTCACTCGAGCAAGCGGTCGGCATCATCTTCTACGACTTTTGCCCTGTCTTCCCTGTCGCGTTCTGCTTAAACTCTGTCGCATGCTCTGGTGGAACTGTTGGAGAACGGACGCTGGCAGCATTTAGTAGCGTGTAGCCAGCCAGCCTGCGATCGCACTTCCTGTGCCAGAAGATAACAGACTCAAAAACAGCCACCAGGCCGCGATCTCAATCTGCCGCCGCACCGCATCGGCCTGTCGCTGTGCGGTTTCTGCCTGGGCCTGTACCGCTTGCTGGGCTGCTTCAATGCTATCGATGAACTGCGATCGCACCGCTGCTGTGGCCTTATTCATTTCTGTACTGATCTTATCGCTCACCCCCGTCCATAGGGTTTCTACGCCGTGTCGAGTCTCGTGCCATGCCGCCTCAGTATGCTGCAAAATCTCCTGAATTTCTGGGGTGGTCAGGTCGCGGCGATGGGCCAGGGCGTCTTTCCAGGCGCGAGTATTGGGCAAGGAGAGGTTGGGCAAGGACGAGAGGTCAGGTAGGCGCGATCTCACCTCGCCCTTCACCAGCTGACCTACCGAGGCTGACAGCTGCTTGGGCTTGAACGCAGGCTTGTCCTGATGACGTAGGTAGTCGGCCACCTGCTCAGAAAGCTGTTCTGCCAGCTCCTGAGTCGACGCTCCGGCATGTTTGGCCCAGCGAATGGTGGGCTTCCGAACCGTACGCAGCCAGTCTAAAAGCTCAGACCGCAGCTCAGGGGGAATGCTCACCCGCTGCATCAGTTGTGACCAATCGATTTCGTCTGTATGTTCTAGTGTGTGCAGAATGTGCATCACCTCTGTCTTCACGGACGCAACCGGCACAGTATCCCAGTTCACGGTGCGAAAGTAGCTGTCTAACCGGTCATGCAGGCTGCAGTTTGTTCCACTGGTCTCGTTGTCAGGCGTGACAGAGAGCCTCGGCAGTAGCTCGGACTGAAGGGCATGGGTGAGCGATGCTTCCTGTTCTGCGGTGATGTTCTTCCGGCGAGAAAGAACAGATTCTATCGCTTCTATATCCAGCTGCTGATTCACAGCTTTAAGATTGAGATCGTGTTCCTCCAGCTGGGTGTGGAGTTTGTCAATGAGGCTCGCTGGCGTGATGGAATCCAGGCTGGTATACCGGCAGTAGGCTATCAGTTTGTTCTGAATAGCCTCAAGAGATCGTGAGTTAGCCGCGACGGCTTCCGACTCAGTTTTGACATCGGATTGTCGATCGCCTGGCGATCCAGGCTGCTCGACAGGCGCTGACTCAGATGGCTCCCCCGTGAGTTCTTCTATCGCTGACACAAACCCAGTCCGGAGGTCTTGAGCCACGGCTTGCAACGTGCCCTCAATTCCCTGGTTATCTTTCATCAGCTGCTGGGCTTGCTGCCATAGGGTGTCAATATCCAGGTCGTCAACGTCAATCTGGTCAAGTCCCTGCATGAGCAACTGCCGCCAGCTGGGTAGGTTGAACTGGGCGAAAAAATTGGGGCTACTGGTATTGGAAATGGCAGGGCTGGTTGGGGCTGAGTCTGTTGAAGGTTGGGGGGCAGGAGAAATGTTATCCAGAACAGTGTTGGCCTGATCGGGGGTGAGGCGGGTGCGATCGCAGATCTCCGCTACCAGATTCTCTCGCTCTTCCGCTAGCAGCTGCGGTAGAGCCTCCATCGCCAGCGCCTCTTGGCCCACTGCGGCTACGAGTAATCTCAGCATCGACTGCTCGTCTGATGGGGACTTTGGGTTTGGCTGTATGGGCTGCCGCACGGTCTTGACTAGCCGCTGTCCTGCCGCCGTTAGTGTACCTAAAATAGAACCTGCAATGCCTGCCAGCGTCGTGGTACTGAGCCAAAGAAACAGCAGCCAGTACGCGCCCCATAACATCAGCCCAAAGATTGCCCCCCGGCGGGGGGGAGCAATCTCGCTAAACTCAGTGCCCAACAGCGCTGCAGCAAACAGCACCCCAGTCAGCGTAGCGGCAATGCCAAACCCAGCAAAATGGGTAATGGGCAGAGAGACCGATTCATGCACTGGTGCTTCACCTACCGCGTCCTGACCCGATTTAGTTATTTCCCCAGCTTCAGCAGGCGATAAATCCAGCACCGTTAGACCCAGGGCAATGCCTAGGTTCGTCAGCATGAGCTGCAAGATAACGGCCAGCACCAGACCTGCCGCTAGCGATATCACTAGCAGCATCGGCGTTGTCTCCCTGACGTCAGCGGCGAATTCCTCATCTGTCCCTCGGCAGATTGCAGTGGCTTTATTCTGACAGAGTCACCCCTTAGACCGCTTCAGTCTGCGGTGGGAAAGCCTCAGGGACCGAGGGTAAGGAGATAGAAAAATGGAGCAGCAACCATAGACACTATCGAAATTTGCCATAGGTTTACTGAGAATGTGGTGCTAGCGTGGGACGCAGTTTCGGTACGGGCGACGACGTGGATATTGTTTTAGGGCTGATTACAGCGTTTGTTGTTTTGCTGGGCTGTGTGCTGCAAGGGGTGGAGCTGTGGTGGCCGCTGGGTGGCGCGATCGTCCTGCTCCTGCTGATTCACCTGCGCCGGGGGCAGCCGCTATCCCAGCTTTTGCGCTACTGCTGGCAAGGGGCAAAACAGTCCTGGCCGGTCTTCAGCATTTTGTTAAACCTCATCCATCTTGAAACCTGGAGTTTTAACAAGGGTTAAAATAGTC
>CAWUKV010000090.1:0-20938 GCA_963923025.1 uncultured bacterium | reverse complement strand
AACCTCAGAGTTTAGTCAGTACGGGCCTAATTCTATCGGGGGTGGCACTCTTCACGTACGGCGTCTGCCAAATGCGTCGGTTTTATCGTGTTAAGCAAGCATTGACGCGCTCAGCACGGTCGCCCGTCAATGCCTCTACGCCCTGCTTGAGTTGCCGTTTCTACAGCCATCATGCCAGCGTTCGCTGCGTCGTCCATCCCCAAAGCGTTCTCAGGCCAGCGGCCCGTCGCTGTCAGGACTATTGGAAATTGAACAGTCGGCGATTTATGCATTAGGGCCGAAGGCAACATACTCTGCCGTAGCCGAACTGCGATGCCGGTCACTTGCCCTCATTGATTGGGAAACGATCAATCAGGTACGCTGCCTGCCGGGCCGTGTTTTTGAACGTGTCGGACAAAAAGGGCACGTGGGGGATTTGAGAGAGCAGATCGAGCGTTCGCCGGAGAATGCGGACGATGTCGCCTTCGTCCAAACTAGTGTTGTTGCAGAGCGTTTCCCAGTCGGTTTCAAGTGCCCACTGCTCAACGAGTGCAACCATGTCCCATTCCAAATACACCGGCAGCGTGTCCTGTTGTTCTCGGGCATGACGTCGCTGCATTTGAAAGATCTCTCGACGAATCTGGCGTAGCCCTTCTAGTGCCTCTTCAACGTTGGCTGAGGTGCGGTAGCGTGTCCAGGTATCCGGGCGAGACATGTCGGTCACAATTGCGGCACAGGCTGTGGCCAGCTCCTGCGGTGCCAGGTGGTCAAACTCTCCTGAGGCTAGCGCCATACCCAGCCACAGCTCATTCTCTCCGCGGATGGCCGCGCACATTTTGCCAAAGTTGGTGGGCTGGTTGTTCTCTAAGCAGCCGAAGTGTTCCAAAATCACCATCAGGTCGGTGAACTCTTCCCAATACCGATGGGACAGGTGCTCATATTTGCCCTGACGATCTTCAAGTTCGTCTAGCAGCCGCTGGAGTCGCTGCTGTTTTTTGATGAATGCCTTGGGTTTACCAAACTCGTTAGCGGGGTGGGTCCGAATGCAGTCTTCCACTTCGTCAATCCGGGCCTGCTGGTCTTTGAGTTCGGGAGCCAGCTCATCCATTTTGGGCAGTTCGGGCAGCTGAGCGGCAATCTCGGCAGTGGTTTCATCGCCGGGCAGCGTACTCCCTGGCTTGCTTCCTAGGCCACTGGGCAACGACATCTCGTCCACAACGGCCATGCGATCGTACTCGTTGTGGATGGCAAACACTTCTTTGACCGTGACCACATACCAGCGATTGCTGTTCGTCAGACAGACCAGATAGGGGAACTGACCCGGCCCTGAAATTTTGCCAACCAGCAGCGCAGGAATGGGGTCTGGCTTCGGTAGGTTTTGGCCCAACAGCGCTAGCGTGGTCCCGGCGACGGCGTAGCTTGCAGCCATGCGTAGGTCGCCAGAGAGCGAGTCTTCTGCCTGCTGTTGCAAGATTCTGAGTAGGCGTTTCTCTTCTTTGAGTCGCTCTTTTTGTTTGACAAAGTCATCAATCACCGTCGTATCTACGGTGGCCAGCTGAGCTTTTACCTCTTCGATGGTGTGCGACAAGTCTTTTATCGCCTTTACCTGCGGGCTCAGGTGCATGGTTGACAGGTACTGCCCAAAGCTGCGTTCGACTAAGGCCTGTGACTCTTCAACAGAATGGACCTGGAGCAGGTTGAGCACCATGCCATAGCTGGGCGAAAACTGGCTGACCAGCGGATCAGGCTTTGAGGTGGCCAGCGCCGATGCCTCTCTAGCGCCTTCAAAAGGATTCTCGACCGTAACCACATGGCCTTCGTCGTCCATGCCCCGTCGTCCGGCCCGTCCGGCCATTTGCAAAAATTCTGACGCGTGCAGCAGCCGATGGCCGCTGTCCGTCCGTTTAGACAGGCTGGCAATAACGGTTGTTCGGGCGGGCATGTTGATGCCTGCGGCCAGGGTTTCTGTGGCAAAAACAACCTTAATGAGCCCAGCCTGAAACAGCTCCTCGACCAGCCCTTTCCAGGCTGGGAGAATGCCCGCATGGTGAGCCGCTATGCCCCGGTAGAGGGGTTGGACCTGTCCCGTCCGCCCAGCGTTGGGATTGAGGGCTAGAAATTTGTCGATGCGCTGTTTGAGTTCTTGGGCCTCTTCTGGTGTTACTAGCGAGAGATGGTCAACCTGCTGCACGGCCTTGTCACAGCCCTTGCGGCTAAAGATAAAGTAAATGGCAGGCAGCATGTCGGCCTCCTGCAGCCGACTGACAACCATGCCAATGGTCGCTACCTGGGGCTTTTTCTTTTGACCTCTCTGGGCACGGGGCGGCTTCCGTTGACGCTTCAGGCGGGGGTGCATGCCGGTCCCCCGTTCGTTCAGCAGGGGAAACAGCCCCTTACTGGTGCAAAAATGAAACGTCAGTGGTACTGGGCGATAGTCGGAGTAGACCAGCTCAGCGTCATTGTGAATCTGGTCAATCCAGTCGGTGAGCTGATCGCCGTTGGCAACCGTCGCCGACAGGCCAACCAGCTGGATCTCTGGTGGGCAGTAGATAATCGACTCTTCCCAAACGGTGCCACGCTGGCGGTCGTTCATGTAGTGGCACTCGTCCAGCACAACGGCTTGCACGTTGGCTAGGGAGGTGCCGGTCTCGCCGATGGCGGTGCCGTACAGCATGTTACGGAAGATTTCGGTGGTCATGACCACGATAGGTGCATCGCGGTTGGTGGAGGTGTCACCTGTGAGCAGACCCACCTTGTCCGTCCCGAACTGTTCGCGGAAGTCTCGCAGCTTTTGGTTCGATAGGGCTTTGAGGGGAGTTGTGTAGAAAACGCGCTTGTCGTCGTGCAGGGCTCGGTGAATGGCGTATTCCCCCACGAGCGTCTTCCCTGACCCGGTTGGGGCGCAAACGACGACGGACTTGCCAGTGTTCAGTGCGTCGATGGCCTGGTGTTGAAACGGGTCTAATTCAAAGGGAAACAGCCGGTCAGGGGAGAGCACGAAATGTCAGGGGTAGATTTGAACGCCTCTATTGTGCCAGGGAATCGGAAAATCGGGGGTTTCGCTGGGTATCTATTAAAACTAGGCCGATTAGATATTGCTGTAGATTTGCGATCGCACATGCTTTCAACCCTTCGTTCCCTGACCCTGACCCTGCTTACCCTGGCACTCGCCGCCGCCGCCAGTCAGGCCAACGAAACGTTTCCCGGCGTGGCGCAGCCCGACTGCCCTGACCCAACCCAAATTGGCCTTAATCGCTGTGCTCAGGACTGGGAACAGGCCGCGCTAGAGCGCAGACGGGACCTGTACGAAGCGCTGGATGGGGCCACTTTTTTGGGCGAACCCAATGCTTTACAGACAGCAGAGTTTACCTGGCAGGCGTTTGAGAGTACTTACTGTGCCCTTGTCAGTCAGGGCTACCGAGGCGGCACAATTTACACCCTGATTCTCGATACCTGTCGAGCGGAGCGGCACAACGAGCGCATGGTTGCCTTGACCCAGTGGGAGCCTGATGAGTTGCCAGACTATTTTGCTGTACTGCCACGGCTAGAAATTGCTTACACAGCGGCCTTGCAGACTGCACCGTTACGGGTTCAGGCTGGCCTGCCCAGCAACCAAATGCTATGGGAGACCTATCGGGAACAGCACTGTGACTGGGAAGTTGAGCAGGGGGGGGAAGACCGTGATTTGAGTGAGGGCGAGCGGCTGAACCGCTGCTTCACGCGGCTAACGCTGCAGCGGATTGACCAGTTACGGCTGCTTTAGTTCTGCTTTGCCTCCAGCCTATACGGCGCCCTGACTGGAGACGGGGAGAGTGTCACTCAGCGAGGAGGGCGCGGACGTCGTGGAGGGAATCACAGACATGGAGAGCTTGCGATCGCGCCGTATCTGAAGGTACCTGCAAGTCCGGCACCATAATCACCACACTGCCTGCTGTCGTGGCGGCCTGCACCCCTGCATTTGAGTCTTCCAGTACCAGGCACTCCGCTGGTTCGTACCCCAGTTGCTGCGCCGCCAGCAAGAAAATGTCTGGCGCGGGTTTACCTTCTGTCACGTCATCCACCGTGACTACTGTGCTAAATCGCTCCCACAGCCCGGTACTTTTGAGACTCAGTTCTGCCTCGACTCGGTTGCTGGAGGTCCCCACGGCCTTGGGTAGGGTACATGCGTCTAAAAAGTTCAATAGTTCTAGCAACCCTGGCTGTAGGGGTATGCCCTGTTCCGCCACCAGCTCTCGCCACCGCTGGGGCCACTGCTGGGCAAAGGTCTCCATCGGGAATGCTGGGCCAAATGCCTGCCGCATTAGCCGCTCCGACTCGGCATTGCTGCGCCCTACCAAATCGACATAAAGCTGTCGATCTAGCTGGTAACCGAGCTGATCGATGGTCTGCTGCCAGGCCACATGGTACAAGACCTCACTATTGAGCATGAGGCCATCCATGTCAAAGAGAACAGCCTTGAAGCGGGAAATCAGCATCTAGAAGGCAGTCTTCAGGAACTTACTTCGAAAAAATCATTCGTACGGATACCGCCAGCATGGCAATACCAAAGACTCGCTTGAGCCACAACTCTGGCAAGGATGTGGCAAACTTTGCCCCGACAAAGCCACCCAAAACGAAACCCAGACAGATCAGCAGCGCCACCTTCACATCCACATGCCCAGACTGAAAGTAGGTCCACGCTCCCAAAATGCCGATGGGTGGCACTAGCAATGCCATGGTTGTCCCCTGAGCCTGGTACTGGTCGAAGCCGAAGAAATAAACCAGGGCGGGGACAAATAGCACGCCACCACCAATGCCAATCAGGCCGCTGAGCGTACCAATAGCAAGACCAAGCAAAATGAAGAGAAAAGCCATAGGGAATAGAAAGGCAAGAAAGGAGGCAGCGGTCTAGATTATTCTCTAGATCATAGATAAACCTTAAATCAGATTCCCGCAGCGAGCCTGGATGTTGATGTGACGCTGTAAAGAAATTGTGACGGGTTTGAATTGTTAGACCAGTCGCTGTCTGAGCTTGGAGGAGAGCGTATCGATAACCGCAACGGTGACGATGAGAAGTATCAGAATGGCGCAGACGTTCTGATACTTGAACGCTCGAAAACTTTGTACTAGCGAGACCCCAATGCCGCCAGCCCCGACGATGCCCAGTACTGCGGCAGAGCGGACATTAGCTTCAAAGCGGTACAGGGTAAACGAGGTCCACAGCGGAATTACCTGGGGAATGACCCCAAAGATGACCTCCTGTAGCTTGGATGCGCCAGTGGCACGAATTCCTTCGACCTGTCCTGGTTCAATCGCTTCAATTGCCTCAGAAAAGAGCTTGCCCAGCGTTCCGGCGGTGTGAATGAATAGCGCCAGGACACCTGCAAAGGGACCTAGACCTACCGCCACAATAAAAATCAGCGCAAAAACAATTTCGTTAATGGCCCGCATGGCGTCTAAAAAGCGGCGAACCACAAACACCACCGGCACTGGTGCAATATTTTCAGCTGCCACCACGCTGAGGGGAACGGCAATAATGGCCGCCATCAGCGTTCCCCATACGCCCATTGCCACCGTTTCAAAAATGTCTTGAATGTAGCCCTGAGTGGGCAGGCAAAGCTGTGTGAACCCTAGCCCAATGGGAATATCGCGGCGGGGGCACTGCTCTGGGCGCAGACGAGGGAATCCAGCATTGGCAAAATCGGGAGGGAAGTAGCGGCTGATGTATTCCGTCATGTTGCCGCCCCCCTGGAACAGTTCGCCAAAGCTGAGATCGCTAATTTGTGCGGTGTAGATAAGGATCGCGATCGCAACTACCACCGCTCCAATCCGCAGCGGCGTCACCAGCGGTTTCTCCTGCTTCAGCATCAGCTGAACGTCAGGCGAAACCGGATATTCAGTCACTTTAGGCGGAGCAGAAAAAGACATAGCTTAGGAGATTTCTAGAACTGTAAATAGTGGGGGAGACTTATCTACAAAGCTACGATGCCAGCTCTACATCCCCCACCCCTTCCCCTATGAGAAGCAGAGGAACCGGAGCGTAAGCCAGCAATATTTCTGGCATCAACCCCCTCTCCCTAGGGAGAGGGGGTTAGGGCTCGACAACGCAAGCAGCTGTCAGACTAGCTCTGCACCTCTGCCAGCTTCTGGTTGATCTCGTCGATCTTCTCCTGCTTCGTCGCCTCATCCAGCGTGTCATCGTTCTGAACTTCTAGCAGCTGCTTGCCGTACTCCAGTTCACGGATGGTGTTCCAGTCTTCATCAGCGGCGGGGTCCAGACCTTGCCAGCCGAGGCCACCGAGCACTTCTGCATCATCAAAGTTGTACATAAAGCCCTTGATAGAGTCCTTCAGGCACTCGGGCAGGTCGCTGCGGTAGGCCAGAGGGTCACTAGGGATGATCGGAGAGGTCCAGATAATCTGAATATTCTCTAGCGCTTCGGGTGCAGTCTCCTCTAGGCGGGCCAGGTTCTCGCTGTTGTTGGTGGCAACATCAACCTGGTTCTCGGCTACGGCTAAGCCTGTCGCTTCGTGGCTACCCGCGTAAACCAGCTCAGAGAAAGCTTCCTCGGGGTTTACACCGTTTTGTGCGAACACGTAGAAGGTGGGCACCAGGAAGCCAGAAGTGGAGTTGGGGTCGTTGAAGGCGAAGGTGAGGTCACCAGCATTTTCGATCACATACTCGTCGCCATTGCCAGCCTCTACGTCAATGTCAGCAACGATGGGGTTGTCTTTGTTGGTGATCAGGTGGGAGTAGTAGCCTTTAGTACCGTCGTCATTAACCGTCTGGGCAAAGGCTTCGGCATCGGAACGGGCAGCGGCTTCAATGTAGGACTTACCGCCGTACCAGGCGACTTGAACCTTGCCTGCGCCCATACCCTCAATCACACCTGCGTAGTCAGTAGCGTAGAAGCCGATCACTTCACGGCCTAGCGCGTCAGACATGGCCGTTAGGAAGGGCTCCCACTGGGGCTCTAGGTTTTCCTGAGATTCGGTGGAAAGGATACCGAACTCAATTGTCTCGATATCGGGGGCACAAGCGCCGCCCTCAGCGATTTCGCCAGTGTCAGCAGCGTCAACCGTTTCGGCGGTGTCGACACCGCTACAGGCAGAAATCATACCTGCGCTCAGCAGAGAGGCTGCTGCCAGTGCAGAAAGGCGTTTCCAAGGTTGTGTGGTCATGGTTTGAAGTTGTGGATGTCTTAAGCGAGTGCGGAAACGTGTGTGGGAGTGACTATTGACCTTTGTGGTACGAGCCCAGCTTAGGAAGCCAGGGCTTCGCCATGTCCACGCAAGACCAATTCTTCTGCGGCGGCCCCGTAGATGCGGTTGAGGCGGTCGTCATCAAGATCGACCGTGGGACCGTCGAAACAAACTTCGCCGTCACGCAGGGCAACGGAACGCTTAAAGTAGGCCCGCACCATCTGCACCTGGTGAAGTGAAGTGATGACGGTGATGCCCTGTTCCTCATTGAGTTCGGTCAGCAGGGCCATGACGCGGCGAGCCGACTCGGGGTCAAGCGAGGCAATCGGCTCATCGGCCAGGATGATTTTTGCGCCCTGCATGAGGCAACGGGCAATGGCCACCCGCTGCTGCTGTCCGCCAGAAAGGGCCGAGGCTCGCTTGTACGCCTGATCAAGAATGCCGACCCGTTCTAAGGCCGACAGGGCCTTGACCTTCTCGGCTTTGGTAAAGCGATGCAGAAACGAGCGCATCATCGACACGTTGGCGAGGTTGCCTACCAGCACATTCTCAAGAACGGTTAGCCGGTTGACCAGGTTGAACTGCTGAAAGATAAAGCCGATATCGCTACGCAGCCGCCGCACGCGGGAGTGTAGCTTGCCATTTGACTGTAGAACGCTGCCAAAGATAGACACGCTGCCGCTATCGGCCTGGTGGAGGCCGTTGATATGACGCAACAGTGTCGATTTGCCTGAGCCAGACGCACCGACTAGCGCCAGCATCTCGCCAGGCTGAGCGGCAAACGACACCTGCCTTAGCGCCGGCTTACCGCGAAAGGATTTAACGATATCTTGAGTCTCAACGGCGGCTACCCCGGTGGTAGATGCGCCGACCTGTGACGATTGGAACTGCTTGACCATACAAATGACAGATTTATAGAGCGGTTCGGAGCATCTAACCTGCAAATAACCTAAAATGCCAAATGTCGCCGAAAGGCGATCATGCGGCATGGGGCCTTCGCAAACAAAAGCAGGCTGAAAATGCCCTGCGTCTGAGTTGTAACCCTCAGCAAAGTTATCAAATCTATAGATGTTCTGACTGCACCGGATGCATTGTCTGGGGATGTGATTAAGGCTGAAAGATGCAACGGTAAAGAAAAGGTTAAATTAACCGAGATTGTCTATACCAATCGCTGTCGCAGTTTTGCAGAAAGCGTATCGATAATGGCCACGGTGGTAACCAGCAGGATCAGTATGGCGCAAACGTTTTGATACTTGAAGGCCCGAAAGCTTTGAACTAGGGACACCCCAATCCCGCCCGCGCCGACGATGCCCAACACCGCTGCCGACCGCACGTTAGCCTCAAATCGGTACAGCACAAAGGACGTCCACAGCGGAATCACCTGGGGAATTACCCCAAAGATAATCTCCTGAACTTTGGATGCGCCCGTAGCCCTAATTCCCTCGACCTGCCCCGACTCAATCGACTCGATGGCCTCAGAAAAGAGTTTGCCCAACGTCCCCGCCGTATGGATAAACAGTGCTAGAACGCCCGCAAATGGTCCTAGCCCCACGGCAACAATAAAAATCAGGGCAAAAACAATTTCGTTAATGGCCCGCATCGCGTCGTTGAATCGTCGTACTACAAACACCACCGGCCAAGGCGCAATGTTTTCAGCCGAGACAATGCCTAAGGGAACGCCGATAATAGACGCCATTAACGTTCCCCAAAGGCCCATAGACACAGTCTCTAGAATGTCTTGGACGTAGCCCTGGGTGGGCAGACAAAGCTGAGTAAAGCCTAGACCGATGGGGACGTCTCGACGCGGGCACTGGTCTGGTCGCAGGCGCGGGAAGCCTGCCTGGGAAAAATCGGGCGGAAAATACCGACCCACGTACTCCGCCATGTTGCCGCTGCCCTGGAACAGTTCACCGAAGCTGAGGTCGCTCACCTGCGCGGTGTAAATGAGGATTGCGATCGCAACCACCCCTGCCACAACCCGTCCTGACGTCATCAGGGGCTTCTCTTGCTGCAGCATTCGCTGAACGTCGGGCGAAACAGATGGTTCAGTAGGCGTCGCTGCCCGAGGCTCTGACGGGGGTGAGGTAGGCGAGGACATAAGGTAAATCTGAAGAGGGGCGTGATAGGTAGGGTTAATCTCTTAGTCTTGAATCTCTTCTAGCTTTTGGTTAATCTCTTCTAGCTTTTGGTTAATCTCTTCTAGCTTTTGTTGTTTGTCTAACTCAGGCAGGCTATCGTCGTTTTGAATCTCCAATAGCTGTTTGCTATATTCCAACTCGCGAATGGTATCCCAGATGGTATCTTCTGCCGGGTCAAAGCCTGAGGATTCCATGTCCGCTAGTACTTCTTCGTTGTCGTAACTGAGGATAAAGTCGCGAATCTCTTCTTTGAGGCAGTCTGGCAGTCCGGCGCTGTAGGCGATCGGATCGCTGGGAATGATAGGAGAGGTCCAGATGATTTGAATTTTCTCTAGTGCATCAGGCGCTAGCGTCTCTAGCCGCGCCAGATTATCGCTGTTGTTTGTGGCCACATCGACCTGATTTTCAGCAACGGCTAGCGCGGTCGCCTCATGACTTCCGGCAAAAACCAACTCTGCAAAATCTTCTCCTGGAACAATATTGTTCTGGGCAAAGACGTAGTAGCTGGGCACTAGAAAGCCAGAGGTCGAGTTAGGGTCATTGAAGGCAAAGGATAGGTTGCCCGCATTCTCAACGACGTACTGATCGCCGTTGCCGGTTGCTAGGTCAATCTCTTCAACAATCGGATTCTCTTTGTTTGTAATCAAGTAAGAGTAGTATCCCTTCGACCCGTCACTCTCAACGCTTTGAGCGAAAGCCTCGGCATCGGAGCGGGCAGCAGCCTCAATATATGATTTACCGCCGTACCAGGCGATTTGGATTTTGCCTGACCCCATTGCCTCAATGATGGCGGCGTAGTCCGTTGCAAAGAAGCCGATAACGTCACGGTTCAACGTCTCAGACATCTCTTCAAACAGCGGAGCCCATAGCGGCTCTAGGGTTACCTGCGACTCGGTCGGATACACCCCAAACTCCAGCGTTTCATATTCAGGCGCACAGGCATTGGCGGTAGCGTCTGCCGTTGTCCCAGAGCCAACCCCACTACAGGCAGAAACCATGCTGGCGCCAAGTAGCGCAATGGATGTAAAGGCGGATTGTTTCCGGTGTTGTGTCGTCATAACCGATGCAATAAAAGGGGTGACTAGAAAAGCGGCACCCCCTAGTCTACGCTTAAGCTCAGATTATGAATGGGTAAAGAAAGAATTAAATTAATACGCCATGAGTTCTTGCTGTGGAAGCGGCTCAGATTGCTACAGCGATGGCCAGTGGCAGATCCAACCATTCTGGGGGTGACGCTCATAGAACCTCACCTGCCAGCTCACCGGCTGGGTAGGGTCAATCAGCTTCTCAGCTAGCTCAGCTAGCGACTCGTGTTGGGCTTTTTCGAACCGGTAGGCCAGACTCAGGTGCAGCCAGTCCTTCAGTCGAATGTCGTCTACACGTGTGGTGGAGGTAGACCGTTCCGCAAAGGTCATTGCGACCTGCTCTAGCCAAGGTGACGTTAGCTCTAGCCCGTGCCAGTCTGGCTTGAGCCGCAGCTTGTCAAGGGTGACAGTCCCGCTGGGATGTTGACTCAATGCCTGCTGCGCCGCATGAACGTAGCTGGGAATTGCACTTGGCTGGTCGTGAAAAAAGCCCGTCAGTGTGCAGTGGGGCATGTAGTCGTGGGCACGGTTAGCCCCAAACTGAGAGCGGCTAAGGGCAAAGTACGCCTCGATCTGCTTTGCCAGTGGCCCTATTGGACAGGCATAGAGAATCAGTTCGGTTGTTTTTGACAGGCTCACTTCTGACATGCTCAATACTGGGCAACGGGACGCCCCTTAATGTAAACCGCCTTGAGCCCTGACATCGGCAGTCGTGACAGATCCATCAGCAAAAAATTGGCGTCTAGCCCTGGTGCGATCGCACCCACCTGATGCCCTATCCCCGCCGCCTTTGCTGGGTTAGTCGACACTAGCGCCCAGGCCGCGTCTAACGACATCAGCCCCAGTTCTGCCAGTTTGAACGGTGCATGCAGCAGCGATGGGTAATGATAGTCGGAACAGAGGCAGTCCACCGCTCCAGCAGGCACTGCCTCCGCTACGCCCATGTACCCCACATGAGAACCGCCCCGTAGCAGATTGGGTGCGCCCATCAGAACCGAAATACCGTGACTGCGATGGGTTTGAGCCAAGGGAATTTGGGCCGGGAACTCTGCGATCGCAATTCCGCGCGTCAGACTCTCTGCCACCTCTTCTACCGTCTCGTCATCGTGGGAGGCTAGGGGAATATCATGGGCCTGGGCTAATATCGCCAGCTTCTCGGTCTGCTGTCGCCCCAGCGGGCGGCGATTGTAGGCCGCCTCAATCAGCAAGCGAATCTCGGCTTCGGACCGCTTGATTCGCTGACGTAGTCCCTTCGTATAGCGCTGTAGCGTCGCTTCGTCCAGGGTAGGCGGCACATGGTCGTTCAGTGACAGTAGCTGAACCCGCCCATTTTCCAGCCAGTCGTAGAGTTCTTCGATCTGGTCTGTATTGGACTGCTCGTGGCGAATATGGATGCGGCTGTCGACGCTGAGATAAGGCTTTAGGTCGGTCAACACCGCCTGAATGATGGCACGGGCCGTGTCGCGGCTGCGCAGCTCCGGCTCGAAGGAATCGGTAATCGAGTAGTAGAAGGTGGTGATGCCTGCCGCTAGCAGCGCCCGGTTATTTTCTAACAGCGCCGTCTCTAGCGGAAAACGCACCCCGGGACGCGGACAGATCATTCGCTCAAAGGCATCGCCGTGAATGTCCACTAGCCCCGGTAGCAGATGCAGTCCCGTTGCCTCAAGCGGGGTGTAGCCCGTTGGCACAGTCTCCGTACCAACCGATTCAAACTGCCCGTTACGGACAAGCACAGTTGTCGTTTCGGTCCAACCGTCAGGCGTCAGCACCGTTGCGCCTTGTATGGCAAACGTCATAACTGAAATCGAATTGATTTGGCTTTGAGTTCGCTAGCAGCTTAACGTCCGCGTACAGGCCCGCATCTGTAGCTCTTTATCTTGAAACAAACCGACAAAGGCGCTGCCGCTGGCTTTGCGCTGCTCGATTAGCTCAATCAGCGACACCCGGTCCATCTCAGTTAGGTGTGTCATCGGCGCGTTAAGCAGGTACAGCGGGTAGTCTACGGCAAAGGTGCGGGCAATGTTGACGCGCTGCTGCTCGGTCTTAGAAAACTGAGTCGGGGAGACCCGCCACAGCCGACGGGGTATGCCGAGCTGGGTCAGCAGACGACTAGCCGTTTCGCGGGCTACCGGTTTAGGGGTGTCGCGTTCTAGCAGCGGGTCAATCACCATTTCAAAGGCAGTGGATCGACGGCAGGCAGGCAGGACCTGTCCGAGGTAGCCAATCGTCTGGTGACAGACCGTTTGCAGCTGCGATCGCGACAGCCGTGCCAGATTCACCCATTGCCCATTTGTCGCTACCCATATCGCCCCGGCATCCACTGGCGACTGACCATGCAGTATTTGCAGCAGCAGAGATTTGGCTACCAGACTGGTCCCTGTCAGGCCAACACAGTCTCCGGCTCGCACCGTCAGCGTCAGATCGTCCACCAGCGCTACCCCTACTTCCCCTCGGCGGGCTACGCCTTTGAAGATACGGTCAGCCTTGAGGCGAATGTCAGTTTGTAGGCTAGCAGTCTGGGATAATTTGTTGCCGGAGCGAAATCGAAAGCGGGGCAGGGAGAGACACACCATTAGATAGGAACTCTATAGGAGGCATAGATCTAAGATACGACCTCACGGACATTAAAGGCGTAGCAGTGACAACATAACTCTAGCGTTTTTCCCGTGGGGTTACTTAGGCAAAAGCCAATGTAGACACCGACATCGGGGGATTTTATACCGAGTCTGTATCAATGCAAGGGTTCGCGAGTTACGAATCTGCTAAGCCCTGCTTATGCAACCCGGTCTCCCTGGCTGAATACTGCTGTCAGTTGTGGGACAGGGCCGCGGTTGTTGACGATGATGAAGTCGGCGCGTTTGCCGGTGGAAAGGGAGCCGCGATCGCGCTCTAGCCCAATTGCCCGAGCCGGGTTCGACGTAAACAGCGCCATCGCCTCATGCAGCGGCATCTCCTGGGTCGCCGCAATCAAAAACATGGCTTGAATCAGGCTCTGGGGCACATAATCTGACGAGATCACATCCACCAGCCTGTGCCTCACCAGTTCCATTGCCGACACGTTACCCGAATGGGATCCGCCCAGCACCAGATTCGGTGCCCCCATCAGCACTTGGAGCCCGTGGGTATGTGCTGCCTTCGCTGCTGCCAGCGTCGTCGGAAATTCAGCAATTACTGCTCCCTCCCCTACCGCCTGCTGCACGTGGTCCTCGGTGGCATCGTCATGGCTGGCTAGTGCCACCTGTTGCTGTTGGGCCATCTCCACCAGCGACTGCCGGTTACGATCTGCATGCTCCCGTTGGGCCGTCAGCCGGGATTGGATAAAGTCATCCATCTGCTCGGCGCTAACCGCGTGCTTGCCCATGTAGTACTCTTTGTACTTTTCAATCTTGGCAAACTGTCGCTGGCCGGGGGTATGGTCCATTAGAGACATCAGTGACAGGAGCGGATGCTCGGCATAGTCGCTAACAAAGTCGTAGACCTGCTCATAACCCAGCTCACAGCGCAGGTGTAGGCGATGGTCGACAGTGAATTGTCCTTGTCGCTGCCGCTCGGTCAGCGCGTCAATCATCGGCCCAAACATGTCGATGCGCAGCGACCCCGGACTAGGCGTTACATCCCCAATTGAGATGGCATCGCACACTGTGGTGACCCCAGCCGAAGCCAGATCTCGGTCGTGATAGGTGGCCGCGGCCGCCATTGGCCAGCGCACCCCCGGTCGGGGCGACAGACAGCGCTCAAAATTATCGGTATGCAGCTCCACCAGCCCCGGCAGCAGGTAATCGCCGTTTCCGTCGATGGCGCCGGGTGCTTGGGAGCGGCCCGGTTGTAGGTCTGCGATTTGCCCGTCTTGGACCACCATCGTGCCGAGTAGCTCTTGGTCGGACAGCTGTAGACGGTAGTTAGTGTAGATTGTCTCGTGTTTTGTGGATTTCTCTGCCATGACAACTCTTTAGTTCGGGAGTATCCTAAATTTGCAAGTTGCCGTAGGCCCACTCCCAGAGAAGACGCTGAGGCGTCTACATTCTAAATTCCTCTCCCGCGGGGAGAGGGACTTTGATCCTCAGCTAATTCATTTGGCACTAACGCCCCTTTTCCTCACAGGAGAAGGGGCTGGAGGATGAGGGCTCAACCAAGCTTGCTAAACCGGGATAGACTATCCCGCCTAGGATACTGGCAAACCGGTCAATCAGCTGTGTTGTCCAGACGACACTAGCCAGATGAAACCAGCCAAACAAGACTAGATTGTCGCTACCGATCCCCCATCCACGCGATAGCTTGGATCCCACAATGAAGCTAGACTGCTGAGAACATAGGAATGCCACCACTGCCGCTACTTCTTCGGCCTTGCCGCGACGCTGTAGCTCCAAGTGAGGACGCTTTTCTTCTAGAAATGTCTCAATTGCTTTGTCGAAACTCATGTTTTTCTCTTCAGCCCGCTTCGTCATCATTTTGTCGGTCATGGGCGTGGCAATGTAAGCCGGGGAGACGGAGTTGACCAGAATGCCGTCCTTTGCTACCGCCTTAGACAGATTCTTCATAAAGTTCAGCACTGCTGCTTTTGCCGCGCAGTAGGGCATCTCGTCGGTGTAGGGCTGTAGCGCATCCTCTGAGGTAAACAGGACAATGCGGCCCCAGCCGCCCGCTTGCATGACGGGAACAAAGGCACGGCAGACCCGCACCGCTGCCATAAAGTCGGTATTGATGGTGTTCCACCAGTCGTCGTCCGTCAGTTCCAGAAAGGACTTGGTTGCGCCTGTGATCCCGGCAGCGTTAACCAGAATGTCGACTTTGCCGTAATGGTCAACAATTGCTTTCTTGGCAGCGGTCACCTCGTCGGTGTTGCGCAAGTCGGCGGTAACTGCAATGGCCTCGCCAATTTTCTCAATCTCGGCACGGGCAGAGTCTAGCTCGTCGGTGGTCTTGTCAATGAGGGCGATTTTGACGCCTTCTGCCGCCAGCAGCTTAGCCGTGGCGTGCCCCATGCCCGAGTCACCTCCGGTAATTACCGCCACCCGGTCCTTAATGCCAAATTCCATTGTGAGTTCCCATGCGTCTGCCCTCCTATGCTAGGAAGCCAACCGCATGGGGTTGCTCTACCGAAAGAAAGACATCACTGCTACAGCCACGGCGACGGCGACGCAGACCACTGGCCCACTCAGCAGTCGCTGTACCACTCAGGCTGAGTAAGGCAGTGCCGTGCCGTTGTTGTGACCTACCGGCAGCGGTGTAACCGAAGCCATACTGTTGTTCGGGTACTGGCTAACTTCAGCGTTTCCACCTTCAGTCTCCAGCGCTAGCTGCCCAGCCTCAAACTCGCTCAGCAGCGCCTGGTCGGCGGCGCTCAGGTCAGGTGTAGGGTTTGCTGCCATCTCCGCCAGCGTTTCCTCGACCAGTGCCATCTGGGTTTCTGCCTCGGACAGGGCTGTGGCTGACTCACCGTCGAGCAACCCGGTTAGAGGCGCGAGTTCAGCCTGTTGGACTTCGAGTTCGCTGAGCTGGGTTTGTAGGGTTTGCTTTTCGTCTGTCAGCGCACTGGCCGTTTGCTCGAGGGCTATTTGAGCAGCTTGCAGGGCGCTGAGCGTATCTTGCAGCGTTTGGGTTTCAGCGGTCTTTTCCTGCAATTTTTCCACCAGCTGCTGCTCACGGTTGGAGGCCACCGATAGCGCCATCTGGAGCTGATCGTAGCGGGCTTCGGTTACCTTCAGCTTTTCGGTCAGGAGGGCTTTTTCTTTTTGCCAGCGTTGTCCCATCTGCTGATACTGCTTCAGCGCTTTGATCAGGGGAACAATCTTTTGCTTGAGCGTCATGTGCTCAACGTCGAGCTGTTGAAATTTCTCGGCCAGAGTAAGGTACGCGCGAGAGAGGCGGGTGTATCGATCTGCCGTTAGTTGCATAGCAATGATGGGGCCTTAGCATAGAACACGACTTACAGACAATAGTGTAAGGAGTACGCCACTGTCCCCCTGTATTTCTGATTACTTATTTAAGACTGTTTCTTTGGGGATCAAAAGATTTTTAATCCGGTACAAAATCGTAAAGATTTCCTACAGTTTTAGGTTTTTGTTACTCGCTTCATCGCTTGTCGCAACTCCTTGCTCCTAGCCAGAGGCGGGGCAGCCCCCTACGGCAGCTCCGCGGTCCCAAGACCGGTTAGAAGGTGTAGCTGACCCCACTTTCAACCTACAAGGACCAGGCTGCCCAGATCTTGCTCGGGGCCATTTCGTTCTGTGCCAAGCAGGATCGCCGTACTCGGTGTCATAACGCAAATGGCGCTAGCTATATCTTTTGAACCTCTGCCACGTCCAGAACTGGAGTGTTCTCAGGGGAAAAGCCATAGATTTTTAGGTTATACGCGGTTCGGAACTACAGGCTTCGGAACTACAGGTTTCAGGCTGGACGTGGTTTAGCCTGCGATCGCACCTGCCCGACAGTCCCGCAGCCATAGCTCCACCCCTCGACCTACGCTGCCATTGCTACTTTCCTGCGGCGGCAATATCGGTCTGCCATCATCCTGCGAATCAATGGCTGAAAACATCAATGCCAGCCGCCAACCTTTCTCGTCTGGAGCCAGAAACAGCCAGTGATAATGGGTGATTTCTATGAGTTCTGCCCGGTTGTAGGTGCGCTCTAGCGTGGTGAAAAAGAGCTGTTCTAAATGCTCTCCGGCATCTAAATCTGTTGTGTAAATTCGGTCGGTCATATCTAACGGAGCCACTTCTGTCTGCCCCGCCAACAAAACATAGCTGGGTCGATACTGCGCTAGTGGTGGCCCATCACCAGCGTCTGGCACATCGCCCAGGCTGCGCTGCAATACGCGGTTGGCGTAGGTGGGTACATCTCGAATGAGTAGCGGTGTCAGGTCAGTTAGGTCAGTGGGGCAGGCGATAGTCTCACGCAGCGGACCGCGTAAAACCGGGGGCATGGCGTCAGTGTCGGGTGGGGCAGCGTCACCGGGTGATGGTGATGGCATGGGTTCTGGACTGGGGGAAGTGGGCGCAGGAGGCTCTGGTGGCAGCTCGGGGAGTTGGGCCATCGCTACCGGACCAGCCAGCCAGCCCAACAGTAGACCAACCCCGCCCGCCCATATGCGCCGCATTTGCCGAGCATCCTTTTCCCTTTCCCCCTTTCCCCTTTGTCCCTGTCTCATCCGCCCAACTCGTCGCAAATCCGCCCAAACGCTGCCGCCGGTTCGTCCGCCTGGGTAATCGGTCGGCCAATCACCAGATAGTCCGCTCCGGCCTTCATCGCCTGAATTGGCGTCATCGCCCGCTGCTGATCGTTTTTCGCGGCCCAGCTCGGTCTTACTCCAGGGCATACCAGCAGAAAGTCGTCGCCGCACACCTGCCGCAGCTGCTGCGCTTCTTGAGGCGAACACACCACACCGCCCAGACCACTTTCCTGAGAGAGCAGCGCCATTTGCAGGGCGTAGTCAGTGAGTTCTAGTGGGATTTTGAGTTCGAAGGCCAGAGCGCGAGGGGTAATGCTAGTGAGCAGGGTGACGGCAATGGCGATAGGGGGCTCTATTCCGGCCTCGGCTGCACCGGCTTGCAGGGCCTGCTGCGACGCTTCCAAGGCCGCTTTGCCTGCTGGGGCATGGAAGGTGAGCAGGTCTACACCGTAGGCGGCGGCGGCACGGCAGGCTCCGGCCATGGTGTTGGGTATGTCGTGGAGTTTGAGGTCGAGGAAGATCTTTTTCTGGCGAGATTTGAGTTCTTTGAGCAGGGTGGGGCCGGTGCTGACGAAGAGTTCTAGACCGACTTTCCAAAATTCAACTTGAGGGAGGCGGTCGAGCAGGGTAACGGCGGCGGTTTCGGTGCTGACGTCGAGAGGGACGATGATGCGGGATTGGGGGGATTGGGACATTGGGTTACAGCACAAAACGGACGAACTTTTTCTTCCCGACTTGCAAGACTTTACCGGCTAACTCGTCAGGGACATCAAAGACCTGGTTGGGGTCGGTGAGTTTTTCGCCGTCTAGCCTGACGGCACCGCCTTGGATTTGGCGGCGGGCATCGCTGCTAGTTTTGCAGAGGGGGGTTGTGCCCAGCAGGTAAAAGGCCTTGGCAGGGAAGTTGACTTCGGTGAGCGAGAATTCGGGGACGGCTTCGGCGCTGCCTGCGTTACCCTGCACCAGGGTCATGGCGTCTTTTTGGGCCTGCTGGGCGGCGTCGGTACCGTGATACTGTCCGGTCACGTCCAATGCCAGTAACTTTTGCTGTTCGCGGGGGTTCTCAGGCAGCTGATCTAGGGGCAGCTTGGTCAGCAGCTCGAAGTAGTCGCGGATGAGGCTGTCAGGGGTTTTTTCTAGCTTGGAGTACATCGACAGTGGGTCTTCTTGCAGGCCCACGTAGTTACCCAAGGACTTGGACATTTTTTGAGTGCCGTCGCTGCCTAGCAGCAGCGGCAGCAGTAGCCCAAACTGGGGCTTCTGACCGAAGTGGCGCTGTAGGTCGCGGCCCACGGCTAGGTTGAATTTTTGGTCGGTGCCGCCCAGTTCCACATCGGCCTCTAGTGCTACCGAGTCGTAGCCCTGGAGCAGCGGGTAGAGAAATTCGTGCAGATAGACTGGGTTGCCCTGCTCGTAGCGTTGGGCAAAGCCTTCTTTTGCCAACATTTGGCCCACGGTCATGGTGCCAAGCAGGGCGAGAATTTTGCTCAGGTCCATGCCCGAGAGCCATTCGGAGTTGTAACGAATCTCCAAACGACCGGGGGTGTCAAAATCAAGAATGGGCCGCACCTGATCGATATAGGTTTCGGCATTAGCTTTGACCTCGGTGGCAGTGAGCTGCTTACGTACTTCAGATTTGCCGGTGGGGTCGCCGATGCGGGCAGTAAAGTCACCAATTAGCAGAATCGCAGTATGGCCCGCATTCTGAAAGTCGCGGAGCTTGCGAACGGGAATGCTATGCCCCAGATGAATTTCGCTGCCAGTAGGGTCGATGCCCAGCTTGACCCGTAGGGGACGGTCAGCCTGCGCCAGCCGAGCCAGCAGATGTTCGTTGGGGTCGTTGGAATCGGGCTGGTCAGGAAAAACTTCGCTGATGCCCCGGTAGATCTGCTGAATTTCTGGAGACAGATTGGACAGGTCCAGTTTTGCAGGGGTGGCTAAGGTCATGCTAGATCGCGGTTCTTAGGCAGTGAGTACTCAAAGGGGATGGGCTAGCCTGAACAATTTGTACGGGTCTCAGACAGGCCCAATTGGGGACGAATGGAAAGGTTAAGGGAGCGATAATTTGGGCCAAAATTCTGGATGCTGGGTCCGTTATACAAAGTGGATCCAAAGATCGGTAGACATTTGGCAAGAATCCACTATAGTACGGGTAAATAATTTGTCTCTCACGGTTTTATACATCCGTATCGTAGGCATTTCGCAACTGCTCCACAGGGTCTAACGGCTACAGATTGAACGCACGATAGCAATGCAGAGGGTCTCGAAGAACGTCAGTGAAAAGCCCTTTCAACCTATCAAATTATGGACCGGCCAAATTTCCTGTCAGCGGCGATAGTTCGGAGCGGTAGTTGGGCAGCCTTTAGGCATCTTTCGGCAGCCTACTGATTTGATGGCTCAGTAGTGCTATCAGGCTCCGCTTATACATAAGCCCGCCATCTCGCATATCATCTCGCAAGGACGCATTCAGCAGTGGCTACCAACACCTTTCGGCAGACGCGATCGCAGGCCCGTCCCACCGCATCCAAATCACCGCAGGTTCTCAAACACATTCATGACGTTCTACAAATTAGCGGTGCCACGCTGCTGACGGCGACAATGCTGAGCAGTGCGCTGCTGGCGGGTGGTCTAGTCGGTTTGGCCATTAGCTTTCGCAACCTGCCCGATGTGCGCGTCCTACGAAATTACCTCCCCACCGAAACCAGCTACATCTACGACATGGAGGGCAACCTGCTCGATAGCCTCCACGATGAAGCGAATCGGGAGGTGGTGGACCTGAATGAGATGTCGCCTCACCTGAAGCGGGCGGTGTTGGCCATCGAGGACAGCAACTTTTACGAGCACAGCGGCATTAACCCCACCGGCATTGGCCGAGCATTTTTGGCCAACGTGCAGTCAGGGGGGACGACCCAGGGTGGTTCGACCATCACCATGCAGCTGATCAAGAACCTGTTCTTAAGTCCGGAGCGGGCCATTAGCCGAAAGGTGGCTGAGGGTGTTTTGTCCCTGCGGATTGAGCAAATTTTTGAGAAGGACGAGATCCTGGAGATGTACCTCAACCAGGTGTACTGGGGTCACAACACCTACGGCGCAGAAACAGCCGCTCAAAGCTATTTCAACAAATCGGCTAGCGAACTGAACCTGGCTGAAGCCTCGATGATGGCGGGCTTAATTTCAGCACCGGAAACTTACAGCCCGTTTGTGGACTATCAGAAGTCTAAAGAGCAGCAGGCGCTGGTGTTAGAGCGGATGCGCAAGCTCAACTGGATTACCGCAGAGGACGCCGAAGCGGCGAAGGCCCAGCCCATTCGCTTGGGTGAGGTGACGTCATTTAACACCAGCCAAGCGCCCTACGTGACCGAGGCCGTGGTCGAAGAACTGAAAGAA
>CAWUKV010000089.1:0-21097 GCA_963923025.1 uncultured bacterium | reverse complement strand
CACAACCACTACGGCGAGTCTGCTTTTATTAAATTCAACAACCCCGATTTTGTTGCCTTTGCCGAGAGTTTTGGTTTGAAAGGTTATCGGGTTGAGTCGGTTGCAGACCTAGTCCCGACGCTGAAAGCGGCACTCGCGCAAGATATTCCAGCCGTGATTGATTGCCCAGTGGACTATGGCGAGAATCTGTCTTTTACTGAAAAGACCCGACAGCTGAGCTGTGCAATTTAGGTTTTTAGGATGTTCTCAATAAAAGACGACAGACGACTCTAGATAGCCCATAACAGTTGAATGGGTTAACCACTCCCCCAGTTTATTACGGACCATAAGGAATGAGCCATTAATAACTTCCAAGTTCATGACCTACTCTGTCAGCCCTCATCCCTTAGTAGCCACTAGATCCGTTAGGACAGGGCTGCCCAGCGCTTTCTCGGGTCCATTTCGTTCTATGCCAAGCAGGATTGCCATACTTGGTGTCCTAACGTAAATGGCATTAGCTACATTTTCCAATATAGGAAAGGCCAATATAGGAAAGGGTTGTTCTGCGTAATTCGATAAAAGTTAAATGTAGGGCTCCGGGCCTCATGCCACTACCCAAGGCGTAGACGCATGGCAAACTATCGAAACGCATTGTCCTAACTCTCGGCTCATCCGTTACAAACGGATGATGGCTTGGAGACAACGCTGATTTTTCTAAAGCTGATTTTTCTAAATGGTTTAAATGGTCTAGATCTATTTGGCTTTGCTGTGTTTGTATTGCATCAGTATCTCCAAGGGCGGCAGGCGATAGAAGATTATCATCGAACCTGTCTGTCTTTGGAACAGTGGTATGACGTGGGTCTGCTTAAGGTCGCGATTGATGGCCTTGTGGTTCAACGCTTCGCTAGGGTCCTAATTTTCTTGTTTAGGGTCCTAATTTTCTTGTTTGTGACAGACAATCCCTGTTCAATAAAGATTGGACTCACATATCAGCGTGGGCTTAATTTAGCCCTCTGCGATCTAGCCCAGCTGGGCAGGTCTGCACACGACCTATGCCTCACAAGATTCTGTTTATCAGTAACGGTCATGGGGAAGATAACCACTCTTCCTACATTATCCGTCGGCTCCAACTGATGCGACCCGAGTTAGCGTTTGCGGCGATTCCTATCGTGGGGCACGGGCGAGCCTACAGTAAGCTCGGCATTCCCATCAAGGTGCCAACGATGACGCTGCCGTCGGGAGGCTTCACATTTATGAATCAGTGGAAGCTGGTGGATGATTTTCGGGCGGGGCTCTTGTCGCTCACCCTGAAGCAAATTCAGGCAGTGCGGCGAGAAGCGCCTCACTACGACTTGGTGTTTGCCACGGGGGATGGCGTGGGGCAGTCCTTTGCGTGGATTAGTGGAAAGCCCTTTTTTGCCTTCATTTCTACCCTGTCGGCGCTGTACACAGGGCATCTGCCCCTGGATGTGGTGCTGAAGGGGGCACTGCAATCGCCACGCTGTCAGGCCGTCTTTACCCGCGATGCTTACACCGCTGAGAACGTTTGCAGTCAGGGTATTGCAAAGGCCAAATTTGGCGGCATTCCCTTTCTAGACTGGATGCAGCCCCAGGGCAAAGACCTCCAATTGTGGCCCGACCAGGCCATGCTGGCTATGTTGCCTGGGTCGCGCCTACCCGAAGCTCGCCACAGCCTACAACAGCTGCTGACTCTGGCGACAGAAATTGCCCGTCGCAGTCCCAATATCCAGTTTCGAGCGGCGCTGGTGGGTGACCTGATGACCCAGGTGCAGGACGTAGCAGCCGAGGCTGGCTGGGACTGCGAACAGCGCGAGACAGCGGCCTGGCTAAGCAAAACGGTCGATGGACAGCGGGTCGAAGTTGGCTGCTATGGCAACGCCTTTAGCGATATCGTCTGCGCCAGTACACTGGTGCTGGGGATGGCCGGTCTGGCCGTGGATCAGTCTGTCGCCATCGGTAAGCCCGTGCTGCTGGTACCCGGTCGGGGGCCGCAGTTTACCTACGCCTTTGCCGAGGCCCAGTCGCGGCTGCTGGGCCTTAATGCCCGTATGGTGGGCACTGGCCCGGCCACGGCAGCAGACCTGAAGCAGGCGGCGGCGATGGCGTTAGAGATTGTCAACGATGCCGACTACCTAGCAGCCTGTGCTCAGCATGGGGCAGCGCGGTTTGGTCCCTACGGTGGGTCGTATCGGATGGCCCAGGCGGTGATTGATTTTTTGGATAAGGTGAAGCCGTAACGCCAGCTAAACCTGTCACACTGACTGGTTTCTTGCGTGTGGCCGCCTGTGAGATACTGTTTAGCCATCAACGATCCTAGCTTTTGCGTATCCGCAGTTCTGGGGTTGGCCCGCCCCCGCCTGATCTGAGACCTCCCATGAAGCGTCGTTCTAGCTACTGGCAACTGCTGCCCTACTTGCGTCCGCAGTGGCCAATGTTTGGGCGATCGTTGGTGTTCATTCTGGCTTACGTAGCAACGACGCTGCTGCTGCCCTACGTGGCAGGGCGAGTCAACGATGCCATTGTGTCGAACGAGATCCGGCAGATTGTTACCTGGCTGGGGCTGACGACAGTAGTGTTTTTGTTTCAGAACGCATTTCAGTACGCCGAGAAATATTTCAGCATTCGGGCGTCGCTGGCATCGGTCCTCGATCTCAGAAAAAGCGTCTACGCCCACCTGCATCGGCTCGGCATCGATTACTTTGCCCGGGCGCAAACGGGCGATCTGTCTTACCGGCTGACGGAAGACATTGACCGCATCGGCGAAGTCATCCATAAGATGTCGCAACAGTTTGTTGCCTGCGTGCTACAGCTGATTGCCCTACCCATCTATATGCTGTACCTGAACTGGCCGCTGACCCTGGCGGCGTTTGCCATTGCTCCGGTCATCGCTTGGCTGATCGGAGCGTTTGGCCATCGGCTCATGGTGCTCTCGGGCCGCAGTCAGAAGCAGGTGTCTAGCCTCGCCTCACTGATGACCGAGGTGCTGGGCAACATTCGTGTGGTTAAGGCGTTTGCCGCTCAGGACTACGAAGTACAGCGGTTTGGGGTTGAAGCCGAGCGCGATCGCAAGGCCAAATTTCGAGCTGAGCACCTGACCGCGATTCAGTACCCGGTGGGGGGCTTCCTCCAGACCATCAGCATTATTCTGTTGTTTCTCCTCGGCGGCTGGCAGATTGCCGCTGGGCAGCTAGAACCCCGAGACTTTATCCGCTTTTTGGTGGCGGTGGCGCTGCTCATTCACCCCATTGACCTGGTAACCCAGCACTACAACGCCTTCAAGCAAACCGAGGCGTCGGTGGACCGGGTCTTCGAGATTTTTGCCCAGCAGCCGACGCTGGTAGAGAAGCCGGACGCAATCGCGCTGCCCCCTATCACTGGCAAAGTCGAGTATCGGGACGTCAGCTTCGCCTATTCGTCCGGTAAATCTGTCGGTAAATCCGTTTTCCAAAACCTGGTCTTGCGGGCACAGCCGGGAGAGGTTACCGCCCTAGTCGGTCCCTCCGGCGCAGGGAAAACCACGCTGGTTAACCTCCTCCTACGCCTCTACGACCCTCAGCAGGGTCAGATTCTCATCGACGGGGTAGACCTGCGCGATGTGACCCTGACCAGCCTGCGCCGCCAGATTGGCATTGTGCCCCAGGAAACGACGCTGTTCTCCGGCACCCTTGCCCAAAACATTGCTTACGGTCAGACCGAGCTAGACTACGCTGCCATTGAGCAAGCCGCCCGCATTGCCAATGCCCATGACTTTATTGCTCAATTCTCCCAGGGCTACCACACCTGGGTCGGAGAGCGGGGCGCAACCCTCTCAGGCGGGCAGCGACAGCGAGTGGCGATCGCCCGGGCCATCCTACTCAACCCTCAGATTCTGATTTTGGATGAGGCTACCAGCGCGCTAGATTCGGAGTCAGAGGCGCTAGTGCAGGAGGCGCTAGAACGGGTAATGCGCGATCGCACTGTCTTTGTCATCGCCCATCGTCTCAGCACCGTCCGCAAAGCCGACCGCATTCTGTTCTTAGAAAACGGCAGCATTGCCGAATCCGGCACCCACTACGAACTGATAGACCTCCAGGGCCGCTACTACCAGTACCACCAGCAGCAGTTCCGAGAATAAGCCAGCATTAGGTTTCAATCTGAATGGGGTTGAGCCAATAGGACCTAGCGTTAAACTGAAGAGCACGCCCTCCTTAGCACCGTTCGATGCCTCGTACAAGAAACAGTCAGAAATCTGCTACCCCAACAGGCAATTCTAAGATTCTGACCCCTATAGAGGCGTGGTTTATCCAGCAGGGCTGGGAGCCTCTAACCTTTCAACGAGAGACATGGAATGCCTATCTAGATGGATATAGCGGCCTGATTCAGGTCCCTACTGGGTCGGGAAAAACCTATGCCTCGGTCATGGGACCTATCGCTCAAATGCTAGCAGAGCCAGGGACGGGCCTACAGCTGCTCTACATTACGCCTCTGCGGGCGCTGTCGCGAGACATCCAAAAGTCCATCCAGCGACCCATCGCAGCGATGGACTGGCCCATTACCGTGGAGTCACGAACGGGCGATACTAAGTCTTCTCAAAAGACGCGGCAAATCAAGAAAATGCCGCACATTCTCATTACCACGCCAGAGTCGCTGGCGGTGCTATTGTCCTACAAAGACGCTCAAAAGCGGTTTGGCAGGCTGCGGGCCATTATTCTCGACGAGTGGCACGAGCTAATGAGTACCAAGCGCGGTTCGCAAACGGAACTGTGTTTGTCTCAGCTGCGGGTACTACAGCCTAACCTGCAAACCTGGGCCGTGTCCGCCACTCTGGGTAACCTGGCCGAGGCGGCGCGCACTGCGGTGGGGCTAGGGACTGAGCCGGTGCTGGTACAGTCGAACCTGAAGCGGGAGACCGATATTCAGAGTATTCTTCCGGCTGAGGTCGATACCTTCCCGTGGGGCGGGCACCTGGGCCTGAGAATGTTTGAGGAGCTAGTGGCCGCGCTGGATATTGAAAAATCGACGCTGATTTTTACCAATACTCGCAGTCAGGCGGAGCGGTGGTTTCAGGCACTTTCCTTTGCCGTTCCTGAACACGAAGAGAAAATTGCCCTGCACCACGGCTCCATTGACTTTGACACGCGGCAGGCGATTGAGGCAGGTCTAAACGCTGGAGAGATTAAGTGGGTGGTGTGTACCTCCTCTTTAGATCTAGGGGTGGACTTTCAGCCGGTAGAGCGGGTGGTACAAATCGGCAGCGCCAAGAACCTGGCGCGGCTGCTGCAGCGAGCGGGTCGGTCGGCGCATATTCCGGAAGGCACCTCAGACGTGTTCTTTTTGCCCACCAACGCGCTAGAGCTGTTAGAGATTTCGGCCTTTCGCAGAGGCTTAGCCTCGGGAGCAATAGAGTCGCGGCACCCGCAGCCCCAGCCGTTTGATGTGCTGGTGCAGCATCTGGTTACCCTAGCCTGTGGAGATGGAGTAGACCCAGAAACCACCTTGGCTGCCATTCGAAAAACAGTCTCTTTTGAGCAGATCACCGATGATGAGTTTACCTGGTTGCTGGAGTTTCTAGAGTACGGCGGGCAGTGCTTAAAGGCCTACCCGCGCTACCGCAAGCTTACTCCGGAAGACGGTCGCTATAAAATCTCTTCTGCACAGATTTTGCGTATGCACCGGATGAGTATTGGCACGATTACGGGCAACCAGCAAATCAACATTGTCTACACGACACGAAAGAAGATCGGTACCGTTGAAGAGAGTTTTGTCTCTCGGCTCAAGAAGGGAGATGTGTTCTTTTTCTCAGGGCGGCAGCTGGAGTATTTTCAGCTGAAGGACATGACGCTGTATGTGAAAAACACAACGAAAAAGTCGACAGCAGTGCCTGTCTGGACCGGCAGCACACTGGCGATTTCAGATTGCCTGAGTTACTTCTTGAGGCAGGAACTCAATCAGGTTAAGGCAGAGGCTGAGCTAAGCCCGGAGATAGCCTGTATTTTGCCCATTCTGGCGGCGCAGGATGAGATTTCCCACCTGCCAGAGGCTGACCAATTATTGATAGAAACTTGGAAAAGTCGAGAAGGGCAGCACCTGTACGTGTTTCCCTTCGAGGGACGTCATGTCCACGAGGGGCTAGGGTTCCTATGGGCCTATCGATTCTCCCAGCAGCAGCGGGCTACGTTCACCGTGTCGGTGAACGACTACGGGTTTGAGATTTTAGCGCCGAAGGGCTACCCCTTTGATGCGCTGTTTTCGGAGGCGTTCTTTGAGGCAGAGAACCTCACCGAAGAACTCAAGCAAAGCTTAAATATTTCGGAACTGATTCAGCGGCGGTTTCGGGGGATATCCCAGGTGGCGGGGCTGGTATTTAAGGGGTATCCCTCGTCGCGAAAGACGGCGGGCCAGCTTCAGGTCAGTTCGTCCCTAATCTACGAAGTATTTACCAAGTACGAGCCGGAGAATTTGCTGCTAAAACAGGCGGAACGGGAGGTCCTCGATCAGCAGCTAGATAGTCCTCGCATAGCCGAGACTCTGGGACGATTGGCCCAGATGCGACTGTGCTGGCAAACAACACGGCGACCTTCCCCATTTGCGTTTCCGCTGCTGGTAGAACGGCTGAGTTCACGGCTATCCAACGAGAAGCTGATGGACCGGATTCAGCGATTTCGAGACCAGTGGACGGGTTAGACTGTTTATCCTAGATTAGACTATCTATCCTAGAAAGGAATACTGAGATTGGGGTCGTTACTGACTGCCCTGCTCCCTTGACCTTTGAAGAAGGGCTTTTAGCTATCAGGACAGTCTGGATGTTGAGTGGGCTGCGAACTAAATACGCTATTGATCTGCTGGGACAAACCCTATGCCTGCTGCCGGAAAAGGCAGTTTACCTGCCAGAGTCGGGGAGTTTGCTGGTGTCAGATGTGCACCTGGGTAAGGCGGAGACGTTCCAGGCGCTGGGGGTACCGGTGGCGGGTCAGGTGAATGCGGAGACGCTAGCGCGGCTGCGATCGCTCTGCACCATCTGGCAGCCCAAACAGGTTTACGTCCTTGGTGACCTTTTCCATTCGCCCAAGTCCCTCGTGCCAGAAGTGATCGACGCCTGGCAGCAGTTTCTGACCGATACTCCGGCTCAGGTGACGCTGATCGTAGGCAACCATGACCAGAGATTGGTAAGCAAGCTAGACAGGTTCGATATGGCCTGTCAAACGGAGGCGGTGGCGCAGGATGGTCTGGTACTCAGCCATGAGCCGGTAGTTGGTCATCGGGGTGGGCTGAACGTGTGTGGGCACGTGCATCCGGTGGTGGTGCTGAGATCGCGCGTTGATCGCCTGCGTTTGCCCTGCTTTTACCTAGAAAAGGCCCAGTGCTGCCTTACCTTGCCTGCTTTTGGAGAATTTACGGGCGGCTACGAGGTCGATCTGGTGTCGGGTACCGTCGCCTATGTCCCCAGCGAAGATGCCGTGATTCCGTTTGAACCATAACGGCACAACAGGTTGTGCCGGTACGGATGTTGTAACGCTACGGCGGGCACCACAGCGGGTATGGGGCTGCGATCCCTTTAAAAGAAAAAATCCCCCAGCGTTAACTGAAGGGATATGTCAAGGTTCATCTACTCATTCACTTATTCCATAGGACGAGGGGGAGTCCGGAAGGTTTTCGAGTTTTTATGAAGAAACTGCTAAGTTTGTGTGAAGTGCTTGCCCAGCAAAGACTGTGGCCGCTGCTTCAATCAAGCGCTGCAAGAACTGGCTGACGAATCCAAGGCCAGCGTTCTTGCTCAAAGACGTCGTTCTCTTCCTCAAGTTCCAGGCTGTCTAATGTACGGACTTCACGCGGCACAGTGACCCTGTGCTTGAGTCCCCAGGTATCGCTATGCCGCCAGCTTAGAGCAGACTGTGACCCGCAACCCTGAGTCGATATGAACAAAAAAGGGCAGCTATCAGCTGCCCTGCTGGGGTTTGCCTGCGAGCTTGGTGGGGGACGCGCAAGGTAGTAGTCGAAGCGTGGGCAAACCCATGCGACCGCGTCGCGGGGCTCCAAGACTTAGCACTTCAGCGCCAGAACCTGTCCTACCTACCTGTCTCTAGCAGTGCGACGAATGCAGTGAGTCCGTCGGGCAATCGCTTATTCCGCAAATGGGTCGCTATACTCGCCGGTTCTGACGTACTCGGCCTGATCTCGCAAGGACAGGGCGTAGTCGGCATTGCCTTCTGCTTCAAAGATGTCAGCAGCGGTTTGGTAGTCAGAAACAATAGCGGCCCGTGTGGATTCGGGCAGGCTATCGGGACCTGCGAGGTCTTCTCCGAGGGCTAGGTAAGCCTGTCCCCAATAAGCATCGGCGCGTCCCAGGTAGGCATTAGCGTCGTCTTCATCGAGCGAAATGGCCGCTGTATATGCCTCAATCGCCTGGTCGTAATCTTCAGAAACCATGAAATCGATGGCGCGATCGTAGACCTGCTCGTATTCCGTCGCCGCTCGAACGACGAGATCGTATGCACCGCCCTGCCCCGAAAAGGACCCTGCCACAGCGGTATACTCGCCAGATTCGGGAATCGCAATGATGATGGTCGAGTTGAGGGTGCCGTTGTAGTCGTCGTTGACCTCTAGTTCTGCCCCACTGGGGTCCAGCAGCGACAAAATTGTGTCGAAGTCGGGGCTTTCCAGCTGAATCGTCACAACATCGCCAGCTTCTGCGGTAAAGGTATATTCGTCGCGCATCGGCTCTAGGGCGCCGCTTTGCTCGAGAATCGGATTGGCCTGGGCAGCGCCAGCAGCTAGCGTCAGGCTAGATACTAGGCCTAGCATGCCAAAGCGGCCCAATATGCCAGAAAAACTAGGTCGAGTAGTGAAGGATGTCATAGTTACGTTTCCAATAGTTCCGATGTGAGGTTGTGGCAGGTTTACGATGCACGGGCGTTGACGAAACAGGCGCTGCGCCTAACCAAAGGAGGACGGTCTCAAGTTTAGGTTACCCATCCTTCTCCTCTACCGCAGCGGTGACAGTCTCCCAGGTGGATAGTCTGATGTTTGATGGTCTTTCCTTTGCTGACCTCTCTGTTTTGGCCCCCTGTCTTGACGGACCGCTCTTGCTTCAATAAGACTGTCTACAGCTGCCGATCAGGTGACTCCGTGCAATCTATGCCACGATTTCCTCAATGTTTGCGTCGGTATTTCTGGCACATCAGTGATGCAAGACTGTCAACGAGCAGTTTGCGCATCGGATTGTTGATGGGTCTAGTGGGCATGAGTTTAGTGGAGATAGGCTCGAGTCGTCTGGCCTCGGCTCAGATTCAGCTCCCACCGCCCGAAGAAATTCCCGAAGAAGTCCTCCGTACGGAAATCATCTTTGAGGCGCGATCGCCGATTGATGGTGAACCCCTGACGCCAGCTGAGTACGCAGCGTTACAGTCCGAACTACAAGCGCCGAGCGATACGCCGCTGCTCGATTCCGGGATTCGCCAACTGATCTTCCTGCTTGAGCTTCGTCGAACGGTGAGGCCAGTCCTTCCTTTTCTGTAATCAGCTCCATCGCAGGGTACGGCACTTTGTGTCAGGAATCTAACCCTTGGACACAGGGTGGATTTTAATGTTTGGGAGGATAGCCCCTTACGATTGCAATAAACCCATGAAAGCACTGGCTGACAAGGCTACTAGCCGATGGTTTGGCCGCAGATCGCAGTAGCCAATCGCGATCGCGGAGTGCTCAGCCTTTAAGTGGGAATGACCGTAATCGAGAATAATAGAGGTTACGGTCCAATATTTTGTGGTCTATGAACTCGCAACCTTGGCAAACCATTGCTACGGTTGATGTATGTTTGATGTTTAGCACTGTTTAGCAGATCGGTTCTAACGACTGAATGAGCATTGCTCAATTCAGTCAGGTATGTCTGCCCACAAAGCGGCTGAGACGCCGATAACAAAAATTTTTAGTACACAACTATCCCGAGGGGTTAAGTCTTTATGACATCGACAGTGGCTTCTGACCAGATTGAACGCATTGTCTGGAACCAGCATCACAACCCCTTTGAAGTGCTAGGACCCCACCGAGCCGAAATTGGTGGTCGTTCAGTTTGGGTGGTGCGGGCTTATCTACCTAGGGCCGATTTAGCCTGGGTCAAGCTGCCCGAAGCTCGACAAGAGTTTGCCATGAGCAACGATCAGCACCCCAACTTCTTTGAAGCGGTGGTCGATGTCGAAGAACTGGCCAACTACCAGATTCGCTACAAATCTGGAGAGCACGAGCACTTCACCTACGACCCCTACGCCTTCAAGTCGCCCAAATTTACCGAGTTTGACGTTCATTTGTTTGGCGAGGGCAACCACCACCGCATTTACGAAAAGCTCGGCGCACACCCAGCCACCATTGATGGTGTGACGGGTGTACATTTTGCCGTTTGGGCACCCAACGCCCGCAACGTGTCTATCTTGGGTGACTTCAACCACTGGGACGGCCGTCAGCATCAAATGCGCATTGGCGGTGGCGGCATCTGGGAGCTGTTTATTCCTGAACTCGCTTCAGGGACTCACTACAAGTACGAAATCAAAAACCATAGCGGTCACATCTACGAAAAGTCTGACCCCTACGGTTTTCAGCAGGAGGTGCGGCCCAAAACCGCCTCTATCGTGGCGGATTTAGACGCTTACAGCTGGCAAGACGCCGACTGGATGGAGACGCGACGGCACACGGACCCTTTAACTCAGCCCATCTCCGTCTACGAGGTGCATCTAGGGTCTTGGATGCACGCTGCCACCGCCAACCCGGCGGTTGATGAGCAGGGCAATCCGGTCCCGGCGGTCACCGTTGCAGACTTGAAGCCTGGTGCTCGCTTCCTCACCTACCGGGAGCTGGCCGCGAAGCTAATTCCCTACGTGAAAGACCTCGGTTTCACCCATATCGAACTACTGCCGGTGGCCGAGCATCCCTTCGATGGTTCCTGGGGTTATCAGGTCACTGGCTACTATGCGGCTACCTCCCGCTACGGTAGTCCCGAAGACCTGATGTACTTTATTGACCAATGCCACCAGAACGGCATTGGGGTACTGGTGGATTGGGTTCCCGGCCACTTCCCTAAGGATGGTCACGGGCTGGCCTTTTTCGACGGCACGCACTTATACGAGCACGCCGACCCCCGCAAAGGCGAGCATAAGGAGTGGGGCACACTGGTCTTCAACTATGGCCGCAACGAGGTGCGCAACTTCCTGGTAGCCAATGCCCTGTTTTGGTTCGACAAGTACCACATTGATGGTATTCGGGTTGATGCTGTGGCGTCGATGCTGTACCTGGACTACAACCGCGAAAACGGCGAATGGGTCGCCAACGACTACGGCGGTCGGGAAAATATCGAGGCAGCGGACTTCCTCCGCCAGGTCAACCACTTGGTGTTCAGCTACTATCCCGGCACGCTGTCTATCGCCGAAGAATCGACCTCCTGGCCGATGGTCTCTTGGCCCACTTACGTCGGTGGACTGGGCTTCAACCTGAAGTGGAACATGGGCTGGATGCATGACATGCTGGACTACTTCAGCATGGACCCCTGGTTCCGTCAGTTCCACCAAAACAACGTCACCTTTAGCATCTGGTACGCCTTCAGCGAGAACTTTATGCTGGCGCTCTCCCACGACGAAGTGGTGCACGGCAAGAGCAACATGATTGGCAAGATTCCCGGTGACGACTGGCAGAAAATGGCTAACCTACGCTGTCTGTACACCTACATGTTTACTCATCCCGGCAAGAAGACGCTGTTTATGAGTATGGAGTTTGGCCAGTGGAGTGAATGGAACGTCTGGGGAGACCTAGAGTGGCACCTGCTTCAGCACGACCCTCATGCCAGGCTGCAAAAGTTTATGCAGGCGCTCAATGCGTTCTATCGGCGTGAACCGGCCTTATTTACCCAAGACTTCTCCCAAGAGGGGTTTGAGTGGATTGACTGTAGCGACAACCGCCATAGCGTTGTGTCGTTTATTCGTCGCTGCAAAGACAGCGGTGAGTTTCTGGTGACAGTGTGCAACTTTACCCCACAGCCTCACAGTCACTATCGTGTTGGTGTACCCGCCCGGGGCTACTACAAAGAGCTATTCAACAGCGATGCGCGCGAGTTTGGTGGCAGTAACATGGGTAACTTGGGCGGCAAATGGTCTGACGATTGGGCCTACCACCACCATCCTTACTCCCTAGACCTGACGCTGCCGCCCCTGGCGGTGGTGGTACTCAAGCTGGGAGAAGCGCCACAGCTGCCGTCTGCCGACTAGAGCGTGATAAGAACGGACGGTACGCGTCCTAGCCTCGCACCCTATTCTTAAGAAACCGCTACGGATTGCCAATCTGTGGCGGTTGTTCCAAATTGGTCTTGTGCCGTTTGCTCAGCTTTGGCAAGGGTCGGGTGCCAGCAGTCCAGGCAATATCCACCGTCAACCGCTTCGGCGACTAGCCAATACCCATGACCATCAAACTGAATTTTGAGATGAATGGGCGTATGGTCGGCGGTCTTGGGAGACCAAGCGCTAATCTGTTTAACAACAACGGTGGTCATAGGTAGAGTCCTGGCTTGTACGAGCGTGTTTACCTATACGAGGGGTTTGACCCCTCATCCGCATAAAAGCCGTCTCGATCTGCGGTAACCAGTTGAGTATCTGTCCACTAATAAAGCGCTCTCATCATGTCTTTGGGCCTCTGAGTCGGCTGGGTCGGCAAGCCTAGTTAGACCTTCTGTAGGATAACGTCAGTTCGGGATAAGGCAAGCCGTAAAAAAGGAGGACAGGTAGGCTGGAATTACTAAACCTCCATCCCCTGTCCTCAAACTATGTCCAGCTTAGAAGAACTCTTTTGCCACGTCGATGACTTCTGCCAGGTGTTCGAACCGCTATGGCATCGTCAGCTGATAGGAAGTGGTCTGAAAAGACGTCGCCGTCCTCGGTCACTGAGTCTCAGCGAGATCATGACGATCTTAATCAGCTTCCATCGCACCTACTACCGGAATTTCAAGCACTACTACCTGGATAAGGTCTGTCAGCATTGGCGAGACGCTTTTCCAAAGCTGGTGAGCTATCAACGCTTTATCGAATGGATGCCCTCTTGCTTGATGCCGCTGTGCTGCTATCTCAAGTACTGTTTCGGCACCTGTACAGGTATCAGCTTCATTGATTCCACCTGCCTTAAGGTCTGCCACAACCGCCGTATCAGTCAGCACAAGGTGTTCAAGGATGTCGCAGCCCGCGGTAAAACCTCAGTCGACTGGTTCTATGGTTTTAAGCTCCATCTGGTGGTCAACGAGTGTGGTGAACTGCTCAACCTGACGGTGACACCCGGCAACACCGATGACCGCAAGCCACTGATTGACCTGCTTTGCGGTTTGTATGG
Source organism: uncultured bacterium (assembly GCA_963923025.1). Classification (GTDB taxonomy): domain Bacteria; phylum Cyanobacteriota; class Cyanobacteriia; order Phormidesmidales; family Phormidesmidaceae; genus CAWUKV01. Next base: position 7,764 of record CAWUKV010000089.1, on the reverse strand, counting down.
CAAAGTCTTTGCTGATAAGGGCTATGTCTCCAAGGAGAAGGCCAAACAGCTCCTGGAGATGTTCGGCATCGAGTTCTTTGCCAAGCCGAAGCGAAACATGAAGAACCACCTGATGCGCCTGAATGACAAGCTACTCTCTCGCAAACGCTCCATTATCGAGACGGTGATTGACCAGCTTAAGAATATTTCGCAGATTGAGCATTCAAGGCATCGCAGTTTCACCAACTGCTCGGTCAGCATCATTTGTGGGTTGATGGCTTATTGCCACCAACCCAAGAAGCCGAAACTCCATATAGAGTGGGCTTTGCCACCTGCTGCTTAAACCGAACTCAGGTTAGGATAGGGCGATGACCACCCGTCCTAAATTCTGCTCGCTGAGGTCCCATTTTGTACTTTTGATCTTCGATGAGGATGAGCTCACTAAGTCTGTTCCCGAAATTTTGATGGTGCTGACGTCTCACGCTCAGCTTGGCGAAACCGGTCAGCCAACTGGTTTTTGGTTGGAAGAATTTACCAGTCCTTACTACGCCTTTGTCGATGCCGGATCCCGAGTAAAGTTGGCTTCGATGGAGGGTGGTCAACCCCCGATTGATCCTAAAAGCAATCAGGCCGATGCCCAGACGGAAACAACGCAACGGTTTTCGTCAGACCCCCTAACGCCAGCGGCACTGGCAAACACGATGCCCATTGCTGATGTCAATGCCAACGACTACGATGCCATTTTCCTGCCGGGGGGGTACGGCACCATGTGGGACTTTGCGACCAGCCAGACGCTGACTGAGCTGATCGAAACGTTCGACCAGCAGGATAAGGTGATTGCAGCGGTTTGCCATGCGCCAGCGGCTCTTGTCTCTGTTAACGCGCCATCAGGCGAGCCATTGGTGAAAGGTAAGACGGTAAAGGCCTTCACAAATAGCGAAGAGGCCGGTGTTGGGCTCACCGAAGTGGTCCCTTTCTTGCTCGAATCTCGACTTAGGGAACTTGGCGCAATGTTTGAGCCTGGGCCAGACTGGGAAGCCCACGTTAAACAAGACGGTCGGCTGATTACGGGACAGAACCCCGCCTCGTCCGCACCAGCTGCTGTCGCCGTGTTGGCAGCTTTGAAATCGGCTTCGAGTTAGCGACGGGGCTGTCCTCGAGTGGCGTGATTGTCAACAAAAGTGTGTGTTATTGGATCACAGTTAGGGCCTCTCACAGTCGGGTTGCGTGACACGAAGCGCTCTATGCCAGGGGGCATCGCCGTACTTGGAGGCTCGAGCGAAGTGCCCAAGGCGATAGATTCTGCCCAAGGCGATAGATTCTGCCCAAGGCGATAGATTCTAAAGTGAATCTTATGAATGTCAATCGAGCTTGAACTGCTGTTGTTTGTTTTGTAGTAGTAAAGGCAATCTGGCAGCTGCCAGATTTGCTAGAACAGGACTGCAAATATAGCGTTTCTCGCTTGACTTGACTCTTCATGTGTCGGCAAAAGCCTAGCAGAAGAGCAGGTCAAGAGAGGCGCAAGTTCAGTGCAATTGAAACTTGCTATAGAAATAGGTTCATGACTCAGCAATCTCGCTATCAAACGACACCTCGATCAGCATCCGGTCAGAATACAGATGCGGAGGAGATGACGGCCCTGTTGCGCTTAGGGCTGTCTCGGGAACAGCTGCTAGCACTGCAGCCTATGCTTGGCGATCTAAGTCAGCTGTTTGGCGCAGACCTGCCTGCAGATGTTCAAATCGTGCGGGCTGAAGCTCCAACATCGGCGCTGCGCGACATGGCGTTTACATCCAGCTATGACGAGGGATACTGTGGACACTTTTCGATTCCTCAAGGCTATGGCGTGGCCGCCAACTTCGATGCAGTCATGGCCCAACCTAAGCCGTTAGCGTTTATCAAAAATAAGTTGAATTTTGGGACCCAGGACAACGGGGAGTGGATCGTCTTTACGCCTGGGCTCAACACGTTGCACCAGGTGAAGGCGGGTTGGGAGAGTGAGCAAACCGCCCCGCAGCGGCTAGAAGAACAGTATCAGCCTATCCTAGGCATACAGATGGCACACATGCATCTGGGCACTGACATGGATCAGGGCGATGCCATCGTCCCTTTGCGTCCCGCAACTCGAAAACTTCTAGAGGCAAAACAATCGGTACTAGAAGGGGCTGGTATGATGCCAAAGCTAAGCGGGGATACGGCGGTGTTTGATCGGCGACAGCGCGATCGCATTGAAACGCTGCTGTCGATGTACGGTCGTGTCCGCGTCACCTTTCGAGAGCATGCCATTCGGCTACTAGAAGCCAGCAAAGCCGCCCGTCAGCCCATTGTTTGGCTAGCCTACAGCCGGTCGTCTTCAGAACTGTGTCAGGCGCTAGGTGAGTACATCTACATCGCTGTAAACCAGCGCGGGGAGCGTCTCTCAGATGTAGAAACCTTCTTGCGGGAGTATGTGACAGTAGTCACCATCGGCAACGCGGTGCGGGCATGGCCTGACGGTCCAGCCTATATTCATTACTCGGCACTGAGCGATCGTGCAGAATGGGAGACCAATCCGCCGCAGCTTTGGGGAACTGACCCATTAACAGCCAGACGAGGCGTCCATGCCCGAAATCCTAAAGGGGCTGGCAAAGACGCTGTTTTCTTACACTTCGACGGCTTGTTCAACAGCTTTGACACCCACAACTTTGGCTCCGTAGGTGCGGCAGCCCTAAAGCTAATTATGGATATGAACGGCCTGACTACATTTCGAGCCCTTTGGGAGCGAGGTAAGACGCTGCGTATACCCAGCGATTGGCAGATCGCGGCTAAGGTTGTATCAGCTGGGGGAGAGAAGTGGCTATGGGAGAAAGAGAAATCTTTGAGCAGCTATGGGCTCCCCAGCATTGACCAAGCCCAGCAGGCACTCTCGAATCTCTAAGAGATTGGTTCTCAGCGTAAAGCCTCCTCAATTCTGGCTCCTAGCTTCTCGCTCCTGTATTCTGTTCTCCTATGATTCAGCGGCTAGCTCCTCTGCCAACATCTCCTGATAGATGCGCGGCAGTTGACTCGACATGCTGTTAGTTTCAATGCCATAACCCAGACTGGTCCAGGTCCCCGACAGGCGCTCTAGTACGGTGTTGAGATCACCGGCTGCAAGCGTCGCCGAAATATCCATGCCCCAAACCTGGCTATCAGCTAGCCAGTCGTGGACGACCTGGTCCTGATAGACCGGTGAAAAATCATAGCTGCCCCAGAAGGCATAGTTGGGGGGTGGCGCAGGATGATACTTGCGGGCCTCACGGTACCAGGTGGTATTGATCATCTGGTAGCGACCTGCCGCAGTGGAACAATTTCCTTCGTTGGGACCGTTGACGATGGTGATGCACTGCTCGGGGTGGCGCGACAGGTCGCTGACCGTTTTGCCACCGTACAGCAGCGCGTAGGGATTGTCGGTGTTCGATTCGCTAGCCGAAATGGTGCGCATCAGGGCACGAATATGGGGGTCGCCACCGGACATAACCAAGGGAAGGGGACGGCTGACCCAGTTGGATGTACCAAAGGTCAGCACGCGCCCCCGCCAGTCGGACAGACGCCGGGTAAGCTGAGTCGGCCATTGGAGCTGTAGAGGCGTGCCCTGTAGCAATAGCCAAGTGACCCCGAGAAACATGATGGCCGTCAGAAAAACTGGCCCGCTGTCGTCCTGGGGTCGTGACCGGGGCGACTTGGCGTCACGGTTGGGTTGGGCTGAATTGGGGTTGTGCCGAGAATCCACAGGCGTCAAAACGGACGAGAAGTTGGCGTTACTGTACCCACCTTTTCCAGATCTGCAGTAGGCAGAACGCCTTACTTAAGCAGGTAAACAGGTGTACACCGGTAACTACCGCAGGAGCTGTCGAATTTCCTGCCAAAGGCCAGAAGAAGGTTGTATGGCGGCAGGTTGAGTGAGTACACCATATCTTGGGCTGAAGAGTAGTGCAAGTACGAACATGCCGGAAACAACCAAAACAATGGCCGGTCCAGAGGGTAGGTTGAACCAGTAGCTGAGGTACATACCTGACAAGCTAGAGGCTGTGCCCAGACCGGCTCCTAGCAGCATGACCTGATGGAGTCGTGGCACGAGTAAATAAGCTGTTGCACCCGGCGTAATCAACAGCGATAGGACTAGAACGACGCCAACCGCCTTGAGACTAGCCACGACAGTTAGCGCAATTAGTGCCATCAGGCCAAAGTTCAGCAGATTAACTGGCAATCCCACTGCCTGGGCCCCATCAGGGTCAAAGGTATAAAACAGCAGCTCTTTGTAGAGAAGAATGACAATTGCCAGCACCAGTACTGTAATCAGTGCTGTATCCCGAACATCAGCCGCGGTAACGCCCAAAATGTTGCCAAACAAAAAATGATTTAGGTCTATTTTGTTTGTTTTTTGAATGAGGGTTATCAGCGTCACGCCTGCGGCAAAGAATGACGAGAGGACAATACCCATTGCGGCGTCTTCTTTAATGGGAGACCGGGTGCGAATCCAGGCAATTGCCATGGTGCTGAGGATGCCAGAAAAGAATGCGCCGATGGCCAGGTTGAGGTTGAGGACAAACGCGATCGCAACCCCCGGTAGTACCGAATGGCTAATGGCATCCCCCAGTAGCGCCAGCCGCTGCACCATCAGGTAGCTACCCACCACCGAGCAAATCACGCCCACCAGCACGGCGACGACGAGCGATCGCTGCATGAAACCGTACTGAAGCGGGTCAATCAGGACTTGCCAAAGATCCATACGCAAGAAGCCCGGCTATCAGGCCGCGTAGAACTCAACATGCCCACCGTAGGCAGCGGTCAAGTTCTCTCGATTGAGTACCTGCTGCCGCGAGCCCGCAGCAATCACTGACCGATTCAACAAGAGCAAATCATCAAAGTGGGTAATCGATTCGCCCAAGTCATGGTTGACGACCACTACGGTTTTGCCTGCGTCAGCCAGTTCTCTAAAAACCTCAAACAAAACCGCTTCTGTCTTTTGGTCTACCCCTACAAAGGGCTCGTCAAAGCAGAAGATATCGGCTTCTTGGGCTAGGGCCCGGGCCAGGAAAACCCGCTGCTGCTGTCCGCCCGACAGCTGGCCAATGGGGCGATTTTTGAAATCGGACATGCCCACACGATCTAGGGCAGCGGCAGCGACGTGACGACTGTTGGCAGAAAAGCGACGGAACCAGCCCGTCTGCTTAATCCGACCCATCAGCACTACATCCCACACGGTAGCAGGGTAGCGCCAGTCGATTTGGCTACGCTGGGGGACATAGGTGATTTTTTCCCGCTGATCGGTCAACGCTCGACTGCTGGCAGTGACCTGACCCGATGCCGTAGGAATCAGGCCCAGCATAGCCTTGAGTAAGGTGCTTTTGCCTGCGCCGTTGGGGCCAATGATGCCCGTGAGGCGTCCAGGGCGGAAGTTGACGCTGACGTTGTCTAGTGCCACCACATCGCGGTACTGCACCGTTAAGCGACGGACAGCGATCACCTCGGAGGGCGCAGCACCCACAAGGCGCAGCGGCTGGCGCTCAGGTTGAGAAGTAGCGGAGGCAGCAGTCATGGCGTGAGTTCCCAAATTTACGTGACAGAGCCCCTAAGCTCTGTAGAAAATGAAAGGATTATGAAAACTATTATAGAGTAGAAAATGAAAGGATTATGAAAAGCCGTTGATTTTCTACCTGAAGACACTTTGAAGAAAATTCTAGGGATGGCGGGCACCTATCGCCTCAATCTTGGTTTTAGCAACCTGGCAGTGGGTCTGATTCTGTCCTTGGGGCTAGTTGGCTGTAATTCTGACTCACGAAAGAACGGGCTAAACCCAGAGGCAGAGGGGCCAATGCTGGTTGTCACCAGCACCATTTTGACGGACCTCGTTGAACGGGTAGCCGGGGACGAAGCTGAGGTGCAGGGGTTGCTAGACCCCGGCGATGACCCCCACATCTACGAGCCTACGCCCCAGGACACCGTGGCGCTGGAGCAGGCCGATGTGGTGTTTTACAACGGCTACAACCTAGAGCCAGAGCTGATTCGCATCATTGAGGGTACCAGCGTAACGGCAATAACGGTACCGCTGGCCGAAAGCATTACGCCGCTATCGTTTCAGTACGATGGGCAGACGGAGCCAGACCCGCACGTGTGGGGCGATGTGGCAAACGCGATCGCGCTTACCGAAGGCATCCGCGACGCCCTAATAGACCTAAACCCGGAAGCTGAAGCCACCTATCGTGCTAATGCCGAGCAGCTGATGGCCGAACTAGCACAGCTCGACGACTGGATAGGAGCTCAAACCGCCACCATTCCACCAGAGCAGCGCCTGCTCGTCACTACCCACGACGCCTTTCAGTACTACACCACCGCCTATGGTCTCGAGATGCTGGGCACCCTCGTCGGCATCAGCACCGAAGAGCAGCCCAGCGCCCAAACGGTACAGCAGCTGGTCGAGGCTATTCGCAGTGCAGGCGTCCCTGCCATTTTTGCTGAAACCACAATCAACCCCCAGCTGATTCGCACCGTTGCTGAAGAAGCTGATGTAACCCTGGCTCCCACTGAGCTGTATTCTGACTCTCTCGGCGCACCCGGTAGCGGTGGCGAAACCTATGTAGACATGATGGTGTCAAATACGGAGAGTATCGTGGAATCGTTAGGGGGGCGTATTCAGCCATTCTAAAGACCAGATGGGGTAGATTCCGTAGTACTTGTTGTAGATATTTGTGGGTGAGCGCGATTTGCGACGCGATAACGCCATGCTTCTGCCAGACCTGCTACATCTTTCCGCTTAAGATCTTCCCCCCACCAGTCGCTCAACTTCCACCGACTCAGCAGTCGCTGTAAATCTGCCAGCTCAACTGCGCAGTCTAGATTAGTGTCCAAATCTAGGGTAGACACTGACCATTCGATGAAGAACTGACTTTCTCTCACAAGATGGTCAACAACAGATTTGTCTTTACCGCCGCTGACCAGCATCTGAATGCGCTTCAAGTTCAACGCTAGACTATCGAGCTGAGTAGATTGATCAGCCTGGATGAATTCATGCTTAAGAATCTCCCAATCTACTCCCATTGAATTTGAACGCCCTCTAATAACGACAATCACAGTAAACTACAAACCCTAGCTGTCTTTGTTTCGATTATGCCAATCCCTTGACACCTCAGAGCAGCATGTTACAGCATGCCAAGATTGCGCTGTTTACCGCTAAGCGAATCAAAAACCGTGATTCAATAGGTGCTATCTGTATCAAGCACCACAAAAAGCGGGTATAAAAAACGCAATGAAGCGCAGAGAAATCATCAACTACTTTGCAGTAGGTACCGGCACTGCCATTGGGGTTGCAGCCTGCGGGGATGGGTCCGCCCCCACGTCTGCGCAGAGCGACTCAACCTCTGCCGACCTACCTTCTGTCTCCTGGCGTATGGCAACCAGCTGGCCCCAGGCACTCGATACCATCTACGGCGGTGCGCAAACGGTTAGTGACCGAATTAGCGAGCTGACTGGGGGGCGCTTCACCATTGAGCCCTACGCTGCCGGAGAAATTGTACCGGGGCTAGAAGTGCTGGATGCGGTCCAGGCCGGTACTGTCGAGTGCGGCCACACGGCCAGCTATTACTACGTGGGCAAGAACCCGGCACTGGCCTTTGGGACTACCGTGCCCTTTGGCCTTAATGCCCAGCAGCAAAACGCCTGGTTTTACCACGGTGGCGGACTCGATGCCATGCACAAGCTCTATGCCGACTTTGGTGTAATCAACTTCCCGGCGGGCAACACTGGCGTGCAGATGGGGGGCTGGTT
>CAWUKV010000088.1:0-21116 GCA_963923025.1 uncultured bacterium | reverse complement strand
AGATGTAAGCTCGCTTCCGTCTACCCTAAAATTAAGCTTTGACGATGCACTAGTCACTGTTCCTACGCCAGAGACTGTAGTCCATGTACAAACTCTGGCGCTCAACCGTCCATTGCTCAAAAGATTACAGGCAAGCCTATAGAAGGGTAACCGCAACACAGTTAACTCCTAAATGATGGGCTGACCGTCCAAATACTGGTTCAGATCACCCTGCAGACGATAGCGGGCCCGCGCAATCCGAGACTTGACAGTCCCGAGTGAAACCCCGGTTAGCTCTGCAATTTCTTCGTAGGGTAACCCTTTGATTTCTCGTAGGACAATAGTTGTCCGAAAGACTTCCGGCAGCTCTGCGATCGCCGCTTGCAGACGCTCATAGAACTCTCGCGTCATCATCGTGTCGCCGGGCGTGGGCTCAGTGCAGGGCAGTTCCCAATCAACCTGACCGTCATCCAGATGACGTGGCGCGTCTAACGAGACCATACCCGCATAGCGCTTGCGCTTGCGCAGCTCGTCGTAGAACAGATTAGTGGTAATCCGACTGAGCCAGCCCTTAAACTTGGCAGGAGTATTCAAACGACGAATGTTTCGGTAAACCCGGATCCAGACCTCCTGAGCCAGATCAGCCCGGTCAGACCAGTCTGGAGCAAGGTGGTAAAGCTGCTTTTCAACATGGGCCTGGTAGCGACGCATCAGCTCAGAAAAAGCGGCCTTGTTAGGCTGACGATGCGTCTGGCACCGGTCAATCAGGTCAACTAGCTCAAGCTGACCGAGATTTATAGGCTGGGTGGATTCTGTAGATGTAGATGATTCTGCACTCCGACGGGCTGGGTTACGCCTGTCGCCAACAACGCTTAAACTAGCTCCCCGACGAGGAACCTGTAGCTGGGCGATATTCATAGCTCAAAACTCAGTAGGGTTTGCTCAAATGGGGGATTACGGGCTGGCAGAAACACCCAGGTTTTGATGGTGACCCCCATGCACTTTTATGACGGTGGGTGGAAACCCACGCTCTGGAAAACCACTGATTCACATGTACACAGCGTAGTAAAAATCACTACCTCACCCATCCGCCATCTCACCGACTCGACTCGCAAAAACTACGTATTTTTCCGCAACGAGAGGCTCAAACCTAAAGCAAACCCGTCTTTTGTCGGTAGAAATACTGAAAAATGTGCCATCAATTCAATTTGATGGTAAGCAAAGTAAGCCTACTTTTATACTTTATTGCGGACATTTTATAAGTGAATACACTTAGGTTAAGCGCCCATGCCCGAATAACGACGCAGCCCCCGCCGCCACAGCCAGCGATTCAGTGCCCAGAAGCCCAAAAGCCATAGGACAGTGACGCTTAGCCCCCGTCCGAGTTCAACGGGTAACCCGACGAGTAAGGCAGCAGGAAAATAGATCAAGTAAGGGAAGGGCGTCCAGAGAACGATGTCGCGTACGGTTTCTGGAAATAGGGGCAGGGGGGCTACCATACCCGAGAAGAAGATATAGAGCAGAAAGGAGAGCTGCTCAACCGCTGCTGCTCGTTCGATCCAAAAGGCCAGCATCGCGTAGGTGTACTGCATTAAAAAGCGGAGCGCAAACGCCAGGACAATACCCAGTCCCCCTCCCAACCACTCTCCTAGGCTGGGCCACCATAGCGCCTCTGGATAAAGTAAGAAAAAGAACCCGACCAGTATCAGTGCAAAGGGCAACCGGGCGACGCGTTCGGCTACGTGTCCCGCAACGTGACGCCAGACTGGATCCAACGGCTGGAGCAGTCGCGGTGATAGCTTGCCCTCCAGGACTTCTTTCTCAAAGTCCCAAATCACCCAAACGACAGTAAACTGCCGGACTAAAAATACCGCCAGAAAGTAGCGCACCAGCGTGATGGCATCTAACTCAAACTGACCGCTGCTGGCTGCTTCGTTCCAAAGCCCCATTAGAATCAGTGGAAACGAACCCGACAGGACCCAAAACATCAGCTCGGCCCGATACTCAATCATGTAGGCGTAGTACACGGACAGAAGGGTTTGAGTCAGCCGCCAGGCGCGGGCAACCGGATTGCCCGTTGGGCTGCTATGGCGCTGCGACATGTGACTACACCACCCCTGTTTCAAAGACGCGACCGATCACCGCTTCAATGGGCGGGTCAGCCACAGTCAAATCCTGTACCGGCAGCTCTGCCAGTAGGCGAGAGACCATCTGCGTCAGTCCACTGCGCTGGACCATGAACACAGCTTCGTGGCCCTGCTGCGATCGCAGTTCGCCATAGGCCGCAATAGCTGCCGGAATGGGACCCGCCAGCTCTACTTTGACCTCTCGGTAGGGCGCAAAGCGGGTCATTAATCCATCCAAAGGCCCGTCGTAGATCAGCGCGCCCTGGTGGATGAGGAGGACGCGATCGCACAGGGCCGTAATGTCGGCCATGTAGTGGCTGGTGAGCAGCACCGTCGCCTGGTACTGCTCGTTGTAGGTTTGAAGAAATTCTCGTACGGCCACCTGGGCGTTAACGTCGAGCCCCAGCGTCGGCTCATCCAAAAATAAGACGCGAGGCCGGTGCAGCAGCGCCGCCAGCATTTCTGCCTTCATCCGCTGTCCCAAAGACAGCTTACGCACCGGTTGGGTGAGCTGTTCTTTGATATCTAGCATCGTGGCCAGCTCATCAATACGGTAGCGAGCCTCTTTGTCGCTAATGTCATAGATCGCCGCATTGATTCGCAGGGAATCTAGCGTTGGCAAATCCCAAATCAGCTGCTGCTTTTGCCCCATCACCAGGGTAATCGCCCGCAAAAACGACGGCGTCCGCTCGAAGGGCGTGAAGCCTGCCACCTGCACCTGCCCAGCAGAGGGGTGAATCAACCCCGTCAGCATCTTGAGCGTGGTGGTTTTACCGGCACCATTGGGTCCCAGAAACCCCACCACCTCACCGGCTTCAATCGTGAACGATGCGGCCTTGACCGCCTCAACCTGACGATACTGCCGCCGGAAAAAGTGCCGCAGCGTGCCCTTGAGCCCCGGTGCCTTGACCGCAACCGGATACACCTTGCTCAGCCGATTAACGGAAATCAAAGCCATGTTAAATTTTTCCGGATACTGGCAGCCGCAAACTGCGTCATGAGGTTAGAGCCCACACCGTCAGCCTGCTCTGAAGTTTGCCACTCGAATTCTGTCACGAAGCCCCTTACCCCTGTGTGCCGTCATAACGGCAGCCCAACGCCCATGCTAAACACCACAACATCCCGCCAGACGACGGCTAATCCGGTCAAACCCAAGGCCAGTAGCAAAGCCACACAGCTCGTCCGGGTTCAACCTTCACCAGAGCCCACTGCAACACCAGCAGTGTGGGAAGTACTCATGCGCCCCGTTTGAGATGTCCTGCTTTGCCTTCTAAATTCCGAATTTCGAATTCTGCCTTCCCCAATCAATACCCCCCCAAAATGCCACGCTGCTTAGCCTGCTGCTCAGCCCAACGAAACACCAACAGCCCCAGGCCAAAGTAAACCAAGCCATTGATCAGCGCAATCAGCATCTGCATACTGTCCAGAGGCTCATTCCGCGCCATCAGCGCTCGAATCAAAGCAGTACTCGGGAGCATGGGCAAGACCTTGATAATTGCACCGCCACCCATCTCTTCGGTTGGGGCTGCCAGCAGGAACAGCAGCAGAAAGTTAAAAATCGGCAGCACCTGCTGGACCTGCTTAAACACTAATGCCGCTGACCCCATAACAAACGCAAATCCGTAGGTTGCCAGCAACAGCGTAATCACCGGCCAGATCAGGGCGAAGGGAAAGGCCAGCTCGCTGCCCGTAATCAGAATCAAGATCTGCAAAATGATGGCGATCAGCGTGATCCGAAAGGTGACGCTAGCCACTGCTCTAGCAAAGAAAATTTTGGGTGCGCCGAAGGGCGAGAGAAAGACCTGTTCGAGGGTGCCGGTTTGGGCCTCGCTCTGAATGTTATTGGCAATGTCGTTGACCACATATAGCGCCAGAGTCCACAGCACGTAGCCCACCACAATAGAATCGAGCCGGTCTCCGTAACCCGATATGGGTCCCGCCATGTACTGGGCGCTGAGAAACAGACCATAGAACACGACGCTAATGATGGCGATGCCGCTGATGATCTCGGTGGGGTAGCGAGAATAATTGATCCAGGTACGCTTTAGCTCGCAAATTAGCAGGTTGATCATGGGCGATTGACCCCAACGGGTCACCAGACTTCCGCTTCTATCATGGCGTACCTCTGGGCATGACGCACCCAGGACGGGGCGGGAGCAGCTATAGCAGCCGCCAGATCCGTTAGGACAAGGCTGCTCTGATCTTTTTGGGGCCATTTCGTTGTATGCCAAATGGGATCACTATACTCGGTGTCCTAACGTAAATGGCGATGGCTATATTTCAGCGACAGCAGCTGCGATCGCAGGTCAGCAATATCCGGGGACTGGCTACCGTACCGCCAGCTGACGTAGGCCCGAGTAATCGCCTCTACCCCTGCCGCGTGGGCGAACTGCTGGTCGCGCTTGAGCCGGTCTAGATACTCAAACGGGGTCTGGCTGGCGGCCTTGGCGTAGCCCAGGTGGGCCAGCCGTTGCAGCATCTGCTGGTAGAGCTTTTCCATAGGAGCAAGTTGCCCCAGCCAGCGTCGTCGTCGCCACAGCCGCAGTCCTTGCCAGCCCAGCCAGCCGAAAAATCCGAATCCCGTTAGCAGGGCTACGACCCACAGCGCCTGCAGCCAACCCCGCCCCGAGAAGCGGGTAAACAGCCGAATTAGGCCGAAAACTAGCCAGCCCACCAGCCGTAGCCCTCGCTCTAGCACCGCCGCAACAGGTGCAGGCGTAGCGTTGGCTAACCATTCCCATAGCTGCCGCAAAACGCTGAACGGGTCGGGTTCTTCCCCAGCGGGGGGCAGCGTCAGGTGCCCAGGAATCGGGTCGAACATAAACCAGCCATAGCGGGGGAAGTACACCTCGGTGACGGCGTAGGCATCAGTGTTGCGGACGGTGTAGAAGCCGGTAAACGGATTAAACTCACCGGGGCCAAACCCAGCGGCCAGTCGGGCTGGAATGCCCAGCGATCGCAGCATCACCGTCAGCACCGTCGAGAAATGGTCGGGGGTACCACCCTGGTAGCGATACAGGAACGCCTCAACCAAATCTTCGCCCTCTTCAAAGAAGGGCAGGTCTTCCTCCACCGAGTAGTTGTTCTTCAGCGCCTGGGCCAGAAACTCGGCCTTACCAAAGGGACTGGTAATCGGTTCTGGGGCTGTCGCCAGCAGCTCCTCTGCGGCCGCTCGGATACGCGGCTGAATCCCGTCTGGCAACTGCAAATAATGGGTCTCAATCGCGTCGGTATAGTCGGTCTCTGCAGCAGACAGCACCTCTGGCTGACGGGCGGTGACCACCGAAACCACGGTGTAGGTCGTGCCCTCCGACAGCGGTCCTGGTGCCCGCAGCGCCCCCTCCGGGTCTATGGCCATCTCCTCGGCAGGAAAATAAACTTCTCTGGGCTCGTACAGCGTGGGCAACAGATTTTGAAAGTCGTTGACCATGGTGTAAGTTTGCACGACTTCCCGCGAGGGGCCGAGCCGGGGCAGCCGCTGGGGCAAAAACTGGTAGGAAATGGGCGACCGGGGAACGGCGATCGTATTGTCGTTGCGAGAAACCTCCCAGCCCTGGCCGTCGTAACGATCAAACGCCATCACCCGCCAGAAGCCTGCGGCCTGCGATCGCACCCGCATTACCACCTTCGGAATCATCTCCCCCCGCAGGTTCTGATTCATCCGCTGGTTAAAGCCGTAGTAAAAGTCAGTACTGATGGGGCCAGGGCCAGTTTCTGGGCTGTTGCCGTTGGTATCGCTGCCGCCGCTGCCCCCCGCTTCGTCGCTGTCCTGCCCACCATTGCCGCCGCTAATGTAGCCCGGGTTAAAAATGCGACTGCCGTCAAAGTTGTCGGTCGTATCGACGCTGCCGCTCACGGGAAAGGTACGCAGCTGGTATCCGGGCAGTCGCGGCAGGGCAGCAAAAATAATCAGCCCCAGCGCCAGCGTCACCGTCAGCACCAGACCCAACCGCCGAGGCGTGCCGCCCCACCCTCGCCAGCTCTGACCCAGCAGCCCCAGTCGAGACTGGTAGTCCAGCATCAGAACGGGCAGCGCCAGCATCAAAAACAGCAGCAGCAGCGGACCAAAGGCCAGGGTTTGGCTGATGGTGGCTGCCACGCCTAGCAGCACCAGACCAATCATCATCGAGTAGCCCAGGTCTTTGCGTCGGGGCAGGTCAAAGCTGTGCAGGACCTGGAGCTGGATGAGCAGCTGGGCCAACACGATCCGGGTATCGCCCGGTGCCGCCAGCAATTGGGCAAAGAAAACCCCCAGGGACACCAGCATGCCAGCGGCAATGGCGAACTTAGCGGCAATGTTGCGACGGCGACGGTTGCGCCAGCTCCAGTAGGCCCCAGCTGCGCTGAGAGGAATCGCCAGCAGGTTCCAGCTGGAGGTATCGGTCACGCCTGCTGAGGCGACAGCCATCGCACAGATACCCACGGTCACCAGGCACTGCACCAGTACCCGCAGCAGCCAGGAATCTTCCGGTGGCAGGTCGGATTGGGGACGCGATCGCAAAAGCGGCAACCGACCCCGCGTTGGGTCGGATTGCCGCCTTTGAAGGGCTAATTTAGTGGCTGACTTCGGCTGAAGGCGCTGGCGCATGGCTGACGAGGAAAGCTGAATCCCGGTCTTCCTATCCTAGTGCGCCGTTCTCCAACTCGCCTTCGGTGACGCAAAGGGAAAAGCGCAGTGCCCGATACCCGCTATCGGGAAGGGAGACCTCTAGGACATAATTGTGCCCAGTTTGCGGGGCAGCCTTGACCAGCTCTAGCCGCCCTGGCTGAGTTCGAGTAGCCTGCAGGTCGCTTTCGCCATCCTTGAGCGTGACCCGGCTATTACCTGGGCAGTAGGCCCGAACAAACAACAAGTCGCTGTCGTACTTGACCTCTAGTTTCAGCAGGCCCTGAGCAGTGACCCACTCTCGCGACAGCTGCGGCGACTGCTCTGACACCGTCAGCGTCAGCGCTGCCATAATCTCTTGGGCCGCCAGCATAGAGATAGCGATTTGCTGCTCAGTGGTAGCCGAACCGTAGTCACTTGCCAACGTCTCTAGCTCTTGAATAGCCGATGCCCGAGCGTCATCTGCTGAACGGTAAGCGGGCTGCAGGACGATACCCGCAATCGGCTCTAGCAGGTCGGAATTTTCGGGAAACAGCGATTCGACGGTACGAATGAGCTTGACCCCCTGCTGCTGAGTCGAGCGGGCCATAGCCTGACAGCCTTCTAGCAAGCGAGCTAGGACAGTTTCAGGCAGTGCGCTGGCCACGCGCAGCTGACGCAGGTTGTCCATCCACATGCGGGTACCCGTCGCTGCGCTGGGCAGCTCAACCGGGTATTCGTGGACTGAGGATTCCCAAGGGAATAAAATATCAGGACGATTTTCGAACTCCAGCCGGAGACGATCTTTTAACAGTGTGTGAAAACGATCTTGCACAGGGGATATCTCTCCGAAGTTAAACGAATCAGCCACAACGGCAGCCTGTTCAGAAGCTACCTTGCGGGACGTCTCAGGGGGGGTGCAATGGGTCAAATCGGCTGAGATCTCAGCGGTCGAAAACTGAGGTGAGAGGTTAAATCTACCGCTTAACCAGTCTTCGGACGCTAACGGA
Organism: uncultured bacterium; assembly: GCA_963923025.1. Taxonomy (GTDB): domain Bacteria; phylum Cyanobacteriota; class Cyanobacteriia; order Phormidesmidales; family Phormidesmidaceae; genus CAWUKV01. Next base: position 13,416 of record CAWUKV010000088.1, on the reverse strand, counting down.
TCTAGATACTCTGACGACATTTCAACCCCGACTTCAGATGCACGGTCTTCTGGTGGTGTGTAGACAACGGACGACGCATTAGCCTGAGCTGGAGATATCTCGATAGCCCCCTCTACGGCTGATGATGCGTCGGATGGGTTGACTGACAGTGACCGAAACAGCCGGTCGTCCGCTAGATGATCAGCGGGTCCCGATGCTGGTGGTGACGCTGACCCGCTAGCGATCGCTAGCTGCCATAGCCAGTCAAGCACATCTTTATACTTGTCTGAGTCACTATTCATACAGCCCTGTTCTCAGTCCGGATAAATCAGAGATTTCGCATCTCCCACGCCTGTTCGAGCAGGGCGGACCACTGTTTTTTAATCTGGGTTGCACTTAACCCCAAGGTCTGAGAGATCTCGGCATCGGGTAGCCCCTGCTGCTTGAGCTGCAACAGTTTGGACTGCTTAGCCGTCATCTTTTCCTGTAAGTGTACCCACTGTTGGGAAGTTAACCCCAAGTTATTGTCAAGTTCTGCACCTAGCCACTCATGCACCAGCTCCCAGTGGTGGGACAAAGCAAATCGCAGCAGGTGATATTTAAACCGCTGCTGTAGGTAGTCTCGCTCGCGGGGCGTCAGTCCTAGGATGGATTCAATTTCGCTCGTCGGTAAATCCATCAGCCGCAGGCTGAAGTAATTGGCACAATCTTCCTGCTTTTTGTCCTGGAGATAGGCCATCAGTTCTTCGACCACCCGCCCCCGCAGGTTGTCGTCCGAGCCCTCTTCCGACTGGGTGACCATCTGCTCCCGCAGGCGCTGCATAGGTGCGGCGTTCCAGTTTTGTTCGTTGTCGCCGCCGCCTGATTCGGCGGCTTGCTCAATATCGACGGCTGTTTCGGGCGGCTGCTGCTTAGAGAACGTCTGGGCCCGCAGAATAATCAGCTGCTGGCTGCGGCGACCCGGCAGCGGAATTCTCCGTTTGCCGTAGCGTTCGGTAAAGGCCATGTACTCCGCTAGATCCAGCGCGGTCCGAGGCTGGTATCGGTCCTCAAGCTGATTTTCCCGGCGAAAGGCGTTAATGGACTCGGTGTAGAAGTTCTGGAGGAAGTCTTCGATCAGGTACAGGCGCGTTTGATAGCTGGCCTGCATTTGCGGGGGAGAAATATAGCGATACACGATGGCACTGAGGGTGCTGTGGAGTTCCACCCGCCCCCGACGGGAGCCCAGGTTATAGTAGTTTAGGCACTGGTTGAGGCGGTGCTTGGCCAGCGTCATCGCCCAGTCGTCAATTTCCCCAGAGTCCTGAATGCGCTGACTCTCGGTGCAGATGCGCAGAACCTCTTGGCAGATCCGCTCCGTTACGGCTCGGCAATTTTTTTCTGACGCACGCGTTGCCTGCTTAAACGCCTGAAAGATTGTCTGAAACAGCGATTCCACAGAAGGGGATATTTTTTCTTCGAGTGGGGAGTAATCTTTCAAACCTAGCACATTCATTCTGGAAGACGGCGACCAGCACGGGCCCGCAGAGATTGCTATACACTCAAACCAGTCTGGCTTACTCATCTGGTTTCCCAGACCGAAAGCCGATTCCCAGGTCTCTGAATCTTGGGTTTCAAGATTGTGGGCGCCTGATGGCAACTCCCTAATCTTGCCCATTTGAATCTGGGGCTTTGATCCCGGGCCTCTAGTCTATGAGCATAGACAGTTTTTCAGCGGTTCTAACAGGGTGGCTTTATAGAACCGTCAAAGTTTCACAGAAGTATCAAACAGATTTGAATGGATATTGAACGGCAAATCCAAGTGCTGGTAGACGAATCCCCCGACCCCACAACGGCGATGGCCGTGCGGGCAGTTGCGCCGCTGCTCACGGAGCTTGCGCAGCAGCTGAAGCACATAGAATACTACATTCTGCAAAATCTCGACCAGCGGTGGATGACCACCACACTGGGCAACCGAGAGACCCCGACGCAGCAAAAGCGGGTGGTCTACGCCTACCCAAATCTACCGGCAGCAACGCTAGCGGCCAGCAAGCTTGGGGCTGAAATCGACCCCGACCTTTCGGCTGCGCCTTACCCGGTGACCCATCTGCTATTTCAGTTACTGTCGCTCAAGCAGGTAGACAGCTTCATCTTTCTTGAGGAAGGCGGCAAGACGGGTCGAGAAATTCGGCGTCAGGATCTAGCGACAGCACTGAAGACCCAGCTCAAGCGACTGATGAAGCCAGACGGGGAAACAGGCTTTGCGTAAGCGTGTCTAAGCCTGTTCAGCTTCGCAGTATGCCTTGGTTTGCTGGTGGCGGTAGCGAAACATATCTTCTAACCGCTGGCTGACAAAACTACCAATCAGCGGTTCACTGAGGGGGCCTATGGGTAATTCATAGGTAATGTCGTCAACCAGTTGAGTTTGGCTACCTTGCGGAATAAAGCGATGACGGTGGGTCCAAGCCTGTAGGGGACCCGTGACTTGAATATCGGTAAACAGCCGCTCGGGTTCAAATTCGTCTGTGTGTTGGGCCAGCCAGGTGATCGGGATCGGCCCCAGCCACAGACGAAATTCTGTAATGGCACCGGGACCCAGTCCACCTTCACGACGAACGACTTGGACCGGCTGCCAGGGCGGCGTCAGAATGTCGAGAATGTCGGGGCGCTCGTGGAAGGCCCAAACCCGCTCCACAGGAGCGTCTAATTGGCTAGAAAATTGAAACTTCATTAAATTTCGCTCCTTTGGTAGAGCAGTAGTCTGCATCTGTGGAGGTGGGAACTCGCCTATGTCTTGCCTACTGTGAGGAAGACGTAACGCAAGAGACTGACCGTATGACGACTCAACCCAACGAAAAAATCGTAACTGAAGCTCGTCCCGGCAAGGGTGCCGCGGGCGATCAGCAGGCCGTTCAGATGGCTCAGGCTGTGGGTCGTGCCATTCAGCCCCCAGGGACCGAGACCATGCCCGGTGGCGATGTCGAAGCGGCTGAAGCAACGATCAAAGCAGCTGAAGAGAGCGAAGCCAACACCGACCTATCGACGACTGATGGCTATGTTGTGGACGATTCGGGTCGTTTGAATAACTTTGCCGTGGAGCCTGAAATGTATGTTGAGGGTGAGCGCTAATATAGCAGCCGCCATAACACCACCTTGGCAACACCCATAGCTAAACGCGCACGGCCCGCCCTGTGATAAGGGGCGAGCCGCTGTTGTTTCAATACAAACTAATACCAGCACGCTACGACTAGGAGCAGCCCTCTCCGGCGGCTAACAGGACATCGCCGTTGGGACCCCGCCAGCGCATCCAACCTTCTTCGCTCTCAGCACGACTAAGGGGGATGCAGCCATCTGCTGGTGAGACGACGCGGACCTTGACCCAATCACCTGAAATTTCTAGGGGCTCAATCAGGCTATCGGCGCTGACCAAACTAATGACGTTGCGGTTAAGTTCGGGCTGCGATCGCAATACCTGAGACGCCACCGCTTGCTGAAACGTTAGCCGATCCGCCTGAGCCAGCTGACTAGAGAGCGTCTGCTCAGTTGAAGGATTAGTGACTGCCCGCGTTGTGGCATCCGAGTCTGAGAAGGTTGCTGCCAGGGTAATACCGGGATTATCCAAATGGTCAACATGGACCCAGGCACTGCCCCCGTCTGTATACTGCACCCTCAGCCAACCATCGTCCTGACGCTCCAGGATAGGGAACGCCAAGCGGTCGGGCGAGGTGCGAACCATCGTAAACCCGGCATCGCGGCCAATTGCCAAAGCAGGCTGACCGTTGGGTATTAGCCAACCTTGTAGCAGCCAACCCCAGTGCTCCCCACCTGCCGAGGCATACAGGGGTAAGGCAATATCCTTAAGCCAGCTGGCCTGTTCTGCAGCAGAATTCGCCGGCTCCAGATAACCAATGCCCTCCCAATCTGCCGTCAAAGCCAGTTCTGCGATGCCTGCCAGCGTCGGCTCAATAGCGGGCGGTGCATCCGCAGGTAAAGCAGGCAACGTTGGCGCTTGGGCAATCTGTGCAGTTGCAGAGCTCGGCGTCCCTGATTCAGTGACAGTATCGGCTGCAGTTGCCGTCAGTGAGGGCTGCGCCAGCGTCAGAACAGCGGCCAAACAAAACAGCAGTGGAAATCGATAGTTCAATTTCATAGCGAATAGAAGACTCAACGGAAGGGAAAATGCTGATAGGGCAACGTTGTGCCGTCAGCGGATGGTAGCTGGCTGGGCAGATCAAGGTCAGATACTGCTATACGCTGCCCCACTGGGTGTCCTAACGGATATGGCGCTAGCTAGAAATGGCACTAGCTACAAACGGCAATGGCCGTGTAGCATCTGACCCAGGACGGTAAGACCCTTATTTTGTAATCCCATCATTTCAGAATTTTCGAGCGAAATCCTACGGATCCGGCCAGCTTTAAATGTGACCCCAATAAATGTGAGCCAATGAGTAACCTCGGTTTTCCCACCTTGGCCTCGCTCGTACGACACCTCAATGTGGCGCCAAACCGAATCTAGGCGGTCTGACTCAACGACTGGGTCAAATCTCTAACCTGCGAAAGGAGTGCCTTAGGCTGAATCGGGCAGGTGATGACGCCGTCGAAGGGAAAGGCTGGCGATAGGGATTCGCTGCTGGGATGTTGGATGACCAACGTGCGAATGCTGGCTGTAGCCATCTGCTGCTTCAAGGCGTCAAGGATGTAGAGACTATCCCCTGTAGCCAGGTGCTGATTCAAAATAATGAGCATGGGCTGAAGCATTTCAACCTGCTGGACAATTCTTGACCCTTCGACCACCCAAATCACTTGGTAGTCTGCTGCCGTCAACAAATCGCAGATGACGCTACCGCTAGTCTCGTCGTCTTCGACTAGCAAAATCCGCCCGGTAACGGGCTCGTCGGTCTTAAGTGCAGGGTAAACCAGCTCAGAATGGGTGATGTCCTGTTGCGCTGGAATACGCACAGTGAAAATAGACCCCCGATTGATCTGCGAGACCACTTGAATAGACCCGCTGTGAAGCTCGACCCACTGCTTTGCCAGGGCCAGCCCAATGCCAGTACCCGAATATTGTCGCTGCCGTACCGCCTCTAGCTGCTTGAAGGTATCGAACAGCTGAGACTGCTGTTTCAAGGGAATCCCAATGCCTGTGTCTTCAACCTGAAGCGTAACCGTTTTGGCGTCGCGCCACACGCGCAGATTCACACGCCCCCCGGCAGGGGTAAACTTGACCGCATTACTCAGCAAACTAGAAATCACCTGGCGCAATCGTCTGGCGTCCGCCACAAACCGATCGTCTCCATCGTGAACCCGCAAATCAAGCGTTAACTCAATCTGCGACTGCTGCGCTTCTTCTCGGTGACGCTCAATGCTGGCCCGCGCTAGGGTAATTAAGGATATATCGCCCAGCTGGAGAACGATACGACCAGACTGGATTTTGGCAACGTCCAGAATGTTGTTGATGGTGTCGAGCAACTGCTCACCGCTGTCGTGAATGGTGTTGAGATATTCGCGCTGACGCTGATTCAGCTCCCCAAAAGACCAGCGCAGCAACGTCGCGGACATGCCGATAATATAGGTCAGCGGCGTACGTAGCTCGTGGCTCATGGCGGCAAGGAACTCGCTCTTAGCCTGGTTAGCCACCTCCACCGAAGCTAGCGCATCTTGCAGATCCTGCGTCCGCTGCTCAAACTCTAGCTCTAGCGTTTCTTTCTGGGACAGCAGTTGCTGATAGAGGTTTGCCTGACTCACAGCCAACGCTAAATGCTCAGCAATCTGATTGAGGAAATCGACCTCCCACGTCTCCCAATGGCGCTGATAGTGGCACTGGTGGGCGATCAGCAATCCCCACAGCTCACCTTGAATCATCAGGGGGGCAATTATTTTTGACTGCACACCGATGGCCCGCAAGAAGCTCAGCATGCAATCTTGGTCACCATATCGCTCGCTCACATCATCTATAGCAACAGCTTGGTGAGTAGGATAGCGAATGGCCGTGTTGCCATCAGGACGCAGACAGACCGACTCGGTCACATGGAGCACAGAGGAAATATCGTCAGAGGCCAGGGCCTCATAGGTCACATGCCCATAGGTCGTAGACATGGCCACTGGATTGTCGGTCAAAGACTGAATCGACCGCTCGGCGTCTGGATTTTTAGCATCCTTAGCACCTTCAGACGCGTTTACTACATCTGCCTCGACGGTGCCAACGTTGGCCGTTGGGGCACTGACGGTGGCCGTATCGGACCGCGCACGTGATGCCGAAGGGGAGAGATCGGACCTAGTAGGTGGAGGGTGAGAATAGACACCGTTGACAAAGTCGCTTAGGGTGCGGAGCGCTTGATTATCCGAGGCGGGTGGACGGATTTGATAGAGCACCAGCCGATCTGCCGCCAAGAAAGCCCGCACGTCTGCCACGGTAGTCGACAGGACAACGGGCAACTCTAGACTCTGATGGATGCGCTGAACAACTTGGTTGAGAAGACGATTCTTTTGCTGCTGCTGGTTCAGGCTAAGTTGAGCTTGCCTAGAAGAGAACGTTCCATGCCCCTGTACAGCATGTTTCGGATCATGGTCTGAAGCAGCACCAATCAGCGACAGCATCACCTCAGCCTGAGCGGTAGCTGTAGGCACAGGAAGCGGGCTTGGCCACGCAGCCAGCGTCGTACGACCTGCTGCAGACAGCTGCGATCTGATCTGCGCCAAAAAGGATTCAATCACCTGCGGGTCAAAATTGATCGAAGCCTGGTAGCCCTCCTGTTCTCCTGGTTTGCCGAGCAGCAGAACCGCCAGATCTGAGACCAGCGCCAGGTTAAACCAGTGGGGCTCACCAAACTGAGCGGGAACGGCCAAAGGCGTTTGTGACTGCATCAAATAGCGCTCTGTCAGCGCTGCCGCAGTCGATTGCTGCTTTTGCAGGCGAGATCGCATGCCCTCAAAGACGTCAGCGGGCAGCGCTTGGTAAGGAACAAAACGCTTAGAGAATGCCATGGTGATTAGATGTTCATTAACAGCGCTGCTGAATCAACTACCAGACAGCTTTTTAATACATGAAATGAAGGGTTACTTAGAATCAAAACGATGCAATTGAGATGAGCCCCTACGTCCGAGTAGAACATCGACCTAAGGCTGATCTCAATTAACGCGGCAATCTCGTTACGCATTCCTGGCAGCAAGCAATTTTTCTGAGGTGAGAGGTTAATGCAATGACGACAACAGCCCGTCACCGCTAAATGCATATCAGACTCTGCACCATTCGAATAAATCCTACGAGAGAAACAAAACGAGCCTATCTAAATAGTTTTTGCTTACAACTCTTACTTAACCGAGACTGGAGCCGTTGCTGCCATCGATTTTGTCGTCACCTAGGCTTTTAACAAAATCTTTTGATCAAAATCTTTCAGTTAGCAGAGCTGTACCCAACAACGAACTCAAGACACTCACACGACCCAAAAGTGATTTAAATTAAAAAATGTTTGTGATCCAGCAATCTCTTTTTACAAGTGGTGTCCTATGAAAGGGTTTCAGTCTACCGATATAGGTATTGAGGGTGGTTAATATCGATTCAGCAACTAACTCGACATCAGTACCCAGTGAGTTGTACTCAATCAGCTGTACTCAATCAGTGCGCGGCAAACAAAAATCCTGAATAATGTTAAAGATTAGCCAAATGATTGATGACCCATGTATTGACGCAGCACTCTCTAGAGAAGGATTTTGAAGTATAAATTTTTCATGCATGCGACAAGCGGGGATCGCTTGACTTACCGCTATCCTAGCGGCTGGCCAGAGAAAGAAACGGAAACGCTAGATTGCCTTCATAATTGCTCGATTCATCCCTCTATGACCAGGACTCTCTAGGAACTTTCTATTGCTATTTTTCTATTGCTATTTATGTAGCCAGAGAATGAACAATTTTCCAGCCATTAATTTTCCAGCCATTATGGATTAGAACCGTAGGACTCAGAAAACATGCATCGACTTCAAGCGATGCCTGGTGGGTGGATGCCAGGAGAAGAGGGGGTGGTGTTTGTTGACCAGACACCAGCGCCGATTGTTGTTTTGACCGCAGCCGATACGGATATTCAGGCTATCTACCGTGGTTTGACAACGTATCCCCGTGGCCCTGAACAGAATGGAGCTGCTGTCGGGACAAGGGGCAGCACTCCCTCCGTCCTCGATATTGGCGTTCGGGTGACCAATCTGCTCAACCTACAGCAACAGCTCACAATTGATACTTACGCCGATGCCGTTTTGAGTCAGGCTAACGGCATACTGCTGCGCCTCCTGGGTGGGCGAGCCTACTGGAACTATGGACTAGAAGTGGTCAAGCAGCTGGTAGCCGAACGTGGCATTCATCTGGCTGTATTGCCGGGGGACCACCAGCCCAACCTAGACTTGATGCACCACTCTACCCTGACGCTAGCGCAGGCCGATGCGCTATGGCAGTACTTTGTAGAAGGCGGCGCTGATAACCTACGGCATGGGTTGCAGTATTTCAGCGACATCTGTTTGGGTACGCAGTATGCCCCGCCAGCACCGCAGACTATTCCGGTCGTCGGGCTCTATCATCCGCCTGGAGAGTCGTCCCAGACGGTAGCAGACGTCGCTATTCTCTTCTACCGCGCCCATTTTTTGTCCGGCAATACCGCCCCGATTGAGGCCCTTTGCCAAGCGCTACAGCAACGGGGGCACACGCCTGTTGCTGTCTATGTGGCGTCGCTCAAGTCCGTAGAGGTGCAGCAGGCGTTAAAGCCGCTAATTGGGTCGGCTGCGGTGATATTGAACACGACCAGTTTCGCGATCGCGCGCACCGATACCCTTACCGATCATGGTCAGACAACCGCTCCTAGCTTCTGGCAAACCTTAGATGTGCCGATACTACAGGTCATCCTTAGTGGAGACAACCTGGCCCGCTGGCAGGCTGCGCCTCTGGGCTTATCGCCCCGAGACGTTGCCATGAACGTGGCCCTGCCCGAAGTCGATGGCCGGATTATCAGCCGGGCCGTGTCGTTCAAGACGGTGACTGCAGCGGCCCAGCAGTTGGAAACGGATCTGGTCACCTACACGCCGGTCCCAGACCGAATTGAGTTTGTCGCAGACCTGGCGGCTAGCTGGGTAAAACTGCACCAAACACCGACCTCGGAACGGCGCATCGCTCTGGTTTTGGCGAATTACCCTAACCGCGACGGACGGCTAGCCAACGGGGTTGGGCTCGATACGCCTGCCAGCTGTGTGGCCCTGCTGCGGGCGCTAGCGCAGGCAGGTTACCCCCTGCCTGAATACCCCGCTGACGGCGAAGCGCTGATCCAGCAGTTGGTGGCTGGCGTGACTAACGATCCGGAGGGTGTGGGCTGGCGTCCCGTACGGCAATCTTTATCGCTGGCGGACTACCAGCAGTATTTCGAGCAGCTGCCAGCGACGGTGAAAGCGGGACTAGAGCAGCGCTGGGGCAGGCCGGTCACACATACTGGGGCATCTATAGGTAATGGGGAGGACGGGGTTGCGATCGCGGGTCGACAATACGGCAATATCTTCGTCGGCATCCAGCCCAGTCGCGGCTACGACAAAGACCCCAGCCTTAACTATCATGCGCCGGACCTGGAGCCCACTCACGAGTACCTGGCCTTTTACCACTGGCTGCGGCAGGTCTTTGGCGTCCATGCCATTGTCCATGTGGGCAAGCACGGTAACTTGGAATGGCTGCCGGGTAAGAGTATGGCCCTGTCTAACACCTGCTATCCCGAGGTGGCACTGGGGCCGCTACCCCACTTTTACCCGTTCATTGTCAACGACCCCGGCGAGGGCTCCCAGGCTAAGCGCCGCGCCCAGGCCGTCATCCTCGACCACCTCACCCCACCGATGACGCGGGCCGAACTGTACGGGCCATTGCAGCAGCTAGAAAGCTTGGTAGACGAGTACTACGACGCCCAGACCATGGACCCGGTCCGCGTGCCCATCGTTGGGCAGAAGATCGCTGCCGTGCTGAGTGACAGCCAGTTAGATGAGGACCTGGGGCTCAACTCCGATCAGTCCCCTACGGGGCAGGGTCCAGATGACCTAGGCCAGGTTCTGCCTAGGTTGGACGGGTACTTGTGCGAACTGAAGGAGGCGCAGATTCGGGATGGGCTGCACATTCTAGGCCAGTGCCCCACCGGACGACAGCTGCGCGATTTAGTTGTTGCGATCGCGCGTCACCCCAGCACTCACCATCCCGGTCTGTCCCGCGCGATCGCGCGGGTTTGGCAGCTGACGGACTTAGACCCGCTCACCGGCGACCTGGCGCAGCCGTTTAACCCTGAGCACTACCCTGACACCCCCCGTTTGAGGAACTGTCGCACCGTGGGCGATGTGGTTGAAGCTATTGAGCAGCAGGCCGCTGCCTGGGTCAAAATCTGTCTGGCTGACTCGGCTGCTGCCCTCGAACCGGCATGGCCTAGCGCTATGAACAGCGTGATGGACTGGATCGGTCAAACGCTGCTGCCCGCACTGCAACAGACCAACAGAGAAATCGACGCTCTGCTGCACGGTTTGGACGGCGGCTATGTGCCCCCCGGTCCATCGGGTGCCCCCACGCGTAACCGCCCCGAGGTGCTGCCTACGGGGCGAAACTTCTACTCGGTAGACATTCGAGCTATGCCGACCGAAAGCGCCTGGGACGTCGGTAGACGGGCCGCAGCGGTGTTCATTGAAACCTATACCCAAGACCACGGCGAGTATCCCCAAACGCTAGGACTGTCCATGTGGGGGACCGCCGCCATGCGGACGGGCGGAGACGACTTGGCAGAAGCTTTAGCCTTGCTAGGCGTACAGCCCGTGTGGGATGGCCCCTCGCGGCGGGTGGTCGATTTTGAAATTCTGCCGCTGTCCGTACTGGGGCGGCCCCGGGTGGACGTAACTCTACGGGTTTCTGGGTTCTTTCGAGACGCCTTTGCCAACCTCATCGACCTGTTTGACCAAGCCGTGGACCGGGTGGCGCGGCTCGATGAACCAGACGATCAAAACCCGCTGGCATCCCGCTTCCGCGCTGAAACCGCCGACTGGCAACGCCAGGGCCTTACCCCCGAACAGGCTGAACGCCGAGCCAGTTTCCGCGTCTTTGGGTCAAAGCCTGGGGCCTACGGTGCTGGATTGCAGGGGCTAATTGAAGCGCAGAACTGGCAGAGTGAGGCGGACCTGGCTCGCGCCTACGTCAACTGGAGCAGCTATGCCTACGGGCGAGGGGTGGATGGGCAAGGGGTGAGCGGGCGGGCAGCACCGGCAGCCTTTCAGCAGCGGCTGAGCCAGATGCAGGTGGTGCTGCACAATCAGGACAACCGAGAACACGATCTGCTGGACTCCGATGATTACTATCAGTTTCAGGGCGGGCTGACCGCAGCGGTTAAGGCTGCCTCGGGCCAGCAACCCCAAACCTACTTTGGTGACCACAGTGTTGTGGCGCGCCCCAAAGTTCGCACCCTACGGGCGGAAATTGCCCGCGTTTATCGCTCCCGTGTGGTGAATCCGAAGTGGATTACGGGGGTGATGCGCCACGGCTACAAGGGAGCCTTCGAAATGGCAGCAACGGTCGATTATCTGTTTGCCTACGATGCCACCACAGGTGCCGCTGCCGACCACATGTATGCAGGGGTTGCCGCAGCCTACGTCCTCGATTCTGACGTCCAACAGTTTGTGCAACAGGCCAATCCTTGGGCGCTGCGTGACATGGCCGAACGCTTGCTAGAGGCAAACCAACGCGGCCTCTGGCAGACAGCAGACCATCACACATTAGACGCGCTCAGAACGGTTTTACTAGAGGCCGAACATCAAATTGAGACTGGCACCGTGGAAACCTAGGCGCCAAGTACCGAAGCGCCACCATACTGGGGCTTACTCAACCCACCCCATACATTCACCCCCATGACCGTTCCCAAGAGAGAGAGCAACGGAGAAGTCTAAAATCAAGCTAAAGCTTTTGTTGCAAAATTTTGTTGATACATCAACAGCAGGTGAGCGGTAATGCCTAACATCGCCTGATCCCCAGAATTAGAAGAATGGACGCTGTTCCTGCTTCTGTTTTTTCTGGCAGTAATATAAAAGAACGATGACGTTAGACGTTGCGAGAGATTACAAAGCGTATCGAACCGTGATGCCTCAGGTTAAGGAATGATCCCTCCCCTAGAGTGGATTTACGCAACTTGTCACGTTCTTGAGATCGCTTGTCGACCCATCCCTAGACCCTATATGCCGGATACTCATTTATCTTCTGTTGCTGGCGTGCAGACCGCACCGTCGGCGTCGCCAGTTTCAACAGGTGTTCATATCTGTGTTCATGGGCATTTCTATCAGCCGCCGCGGGAGAATCCATATTTAGAAGCCGTAGAGCGCCAGCCCAGTGCAGCCCCCTTCCACGATTGGAACGACCGGATTCTGCACGAGTGCTACCGACCCAACGCCTTTGCTCGCGTCCTCAACGACCGAGGCGAGGTGCTGCACATTGTCAACAATTACGAGCACATCAGCTTTAACATCGGCCCGACGCTGATGAGCTGGTTGGAGCGCCACGACATTGAGACCTATCGGCGTATTCTGGCGGCGGACCGGGTGAGCTGCGATCGCAACGATGGCCACGGTAACGCCATTGCCCAGGTGTACAACCACATCATCCTGCCCCTGGCTAACCCACGAGACAAGCAAACCCAAGTACGTTGGGGCATTGCCGACTTCCGGCGACGGTTTGGCCGCGACCCTGAGGGCATTTGGCTGGCGGAGACGGGGGTAGACTACGACACCCTTCGCGTGCTGATCGAGTGCGGCATCAAGTTCACCATTTTGGCCCCGTCCCAGGTAGAGCGCTGCCGCCAGTTGGGCAGCGATGACTGGCACGAAGTGGGCGGCGGGCAGATTGATCCCAACCGGCCCTACCGTTGCTTTGTCCCAGGCATGCCGGAGGGTCAAAACTATATCGATATCTTTTTCTACGACGGTCCTATTTCTCGGGATATGGGCTTTGGCGATGTCCTGGCCTCGTCCCACGACTTTGCCGACAGGCTTTGTCAAGCCGTCCGTGGCGACCATCAGGAAGCCCAGGTGATTTCGGTCGCGACGGATGGCGAGACCTTTGGCCACCACCGCGGCGGCGCAGAAAAAACCCTGGCCTACGCGCTCCATCAAGAATTTCCCCAGCGGGGCTGGACGGTGACCAGCTTTGCCCGCTACCTGAGCCTGCATCCACCCACATGGGAAGCTGAGCTCAAGCCCGTCACGGCATGGAGCTGTGCCCACGGTGTCGCCCGCTGGCAGGACGACTGCGGCTGTGGTGGTGGCGGTGAGTGGCACCAGCGCTGGCGGAGACCGCTACGCGATGCGCTCGACTGGCTGCGTGACCAGCTGATTGATGTATTTGAGACCTACGGGGCCGATCTGTTCAACGATCCGTGGCAGGCCAGGGATGAATATATTGAGGTGATCAGCGATCGCACCCCC
>CAWUKV010000087.1:0-21314 GCA_963923025.1 uncultured bacterium | reverse complement strand
GCACGGGGCTGTAAAAAAGCGGCGATTCCCATCTTTGAGAGCGTGGAACCAATGCCCGAGTGGCGGCGACCGGTCCAGGGTAGGTGGGGGCTAACGCGATCGCAACAGTTCCAATACGCCGTTCCGCTATTCACCCGCTCTAAAATCTTCACCGCCCGCGCCCGGTCAGCGCTGTACACGGCTGCCGTCAGCCCATAGTCGGTATCGTTCATGCGCTCGATAGCCGTTGCGTCATCAGGGACAGATTGAATGCCGATAATGGGGCCAAAGCTTTCTTCTCGCATGACGCTCATGTCGTGGGTCACGCCGGTGAGGACCGTTGGGGCATAGTAGCAGCCCGCCCCGCCTACGGGTTCTCCGCCACAGTGGAGCGTTGCGCCTTTATCTAAGGCATCCTGTACCTGGCGTTGCAGCACCTGAATCTGGGGTTTACGGCTGAGGGGGCCCAGGTAGGTATCGGGGTTAGTGGGGGCGCCGAGATTGAAGCCGTTGACGGTTGTAACGAATTGACTAACAAAATCGTCGTAAACGCTTTCGTGAACATAGATACGTTCGATAGCGCAGCAGCTTTGGCCGTTGTTGTAGAACGCACCGTCGGCAAGACCGGCAGCAACGTTGGCAACATCAACATCGTCGCAAACGTACGCGGGGTCTTTGCCACCCAGCTCTAGCTGGAGTTTGATCAGCTTAGGGGCAACTGCGATCGCAATCTTCTGCCCCGTCGCATAGGATCCGGTGAAAAACACCCCGTCAATCGGCTGCTCCAGCAGAGCCGCACCTGTTAGACCTGTGCCAATAACGGGGACAAAAATCTCTTCCGGCACGCCTGCCTTGTGGAACAGTGCGGCAATTTTCTGCCCCGTCAGTGTGGCAATTTCAGAAGGTTTGTACAGTACAGCGTTGCCTGTCAGCAGGGCAGGCACAAACACGTTAGAACCGACAAAATAGGGATAGTTCCAAGCGGAGATGTTGACGATGACGCCCAAGGGGTCGTAAGCGAGAATCTCCTCCAGCTGTGCTGTACCAGGAACGGCGGACCAGGGTTCTTGATAGACGCGCTGGGGAGCTAGCACTTCGGCAACATTGTCTAAAAAGAAGTCGGTACGCTTGGCTGTGGTCAATACCTCGTAGCGAGCCTGGGAGATAGGTTTGCCGGTTTCTGCTGTCAGGGTTTCGGCCAGATCATCCACCCGTTCGACCAGCAAATCGCGAAACCGTCTGACCGCTGCGATTCTTTCAGTCAGATCGGTTGCAGCCCAGGCAGGCTGGGCATGTTTTGCCTGCTGAAACTTTTGGGCAATCGTCTCTGAGCTATCGGCGGGAATCTCGGCTACCACAGACTCCGTTGCTGGGTTGATGACAGAAAGAACATCACTCATGGTTTAAATCAGGCAGCTAGGGCGTCCTGGTAGATGCTGTAGAAATCGGTTTCCGTTACTGGTTTGGGGTTGAGCGGATGGCAACCGTCAGCCATTGCCACTGGAACCAGACGGTCCAGGGTCTCTGATACAACTCCAATCTCGCCTAGGGAAGGAGGAATGCCGATATCTTTTGCCAGGGTCTCAATCCAGTCGATAAAGTCCGAGCCTTGAACCGCATCAGGCTTAACAACTCGGGCCATGCGCAAGAACTTATCGGGCTCCGCCTCTAGGTTAAACCGCATGGCAGCGGGCAGCATGACGGCGTTGGCGAGGCCGTGGTGGGTGTCGCACACGGTGGAGAGGGCATGGGCGCAGGAGTGGGTGACGCCAAGACCTTTTTGGAATGCGATCGCACCCATCATCGACGCATTCAACATGCCTGCCCGCGCGGCGAGATGCGCTGCTGGGTCGCCCCCCTGCTGGGCAAACTGCACGGCGTCCTTGAGGTGCTGCGAGACGAGATAGATTCCCTCTAGGGCAATGCCATCACACAGCGGGTTGCTACCCTTCGCTAGAAACGCCTCAATCAGGTGTGTCAGTGCGTCCATGCCCGTGGCGGCAGTGATCTTGGCGGGTAAGCCCAGCAGCAGCTCCGGATCGGCAAGAACAACCTTGGGTAGCAGCTGCGGATCGAAAATAATCTTCTTTGCGTGGGTCTCGTCATCGGAGATAACGGCGCTGCGACCGACTTCGCTGCCGGTGCCAGCGGTAGTAGGCATGGCTGAGATCGCAGGAATAGGCTGGTCGATGGAGCGGGTACAGTTGCCGTCTTCGTAGTCGAACAGGTGACCGGGATGGTGGGCCATGAGCGCAATAGCTTTGGCCACATCCATCGGCGCACCGCCGCCCACCGCCACAATGCCGTCGGCCCCATGAGCCTGGTAAGCCGCAACGCCTGCTGTTACCTGAGACACCACCGGGTTACCCCACACCCCGCTAAAGGTCTTGGCTGTCAGCGGCGACACTAGGCTTTCAATCTCTGCAAACCAAGGAAGCTGCGCCACATCCCTATCGGTAACCACCAGGGGGCGTCGTATGCCTAGCGAGGAGAGTTCCGTCAGCAACTCAGCCTTTACACCAGGACCAAACCGGATTTTCGTCGGAAAGCTGTAGGTAGAAAGCACCGGATTTGCATTAAATGTTGATGTACTGATTCATCTCCCAGTCTGTTACCTGAGAACAGAATGCGTTCCACTCTTTCTCTTTAAATTCAAAGAACGTTTTTGCGCCCAGCTCGCCCAGCGTTTCCATCAGCAAACCATCCTGCTTTAAAGCGGATAATGCCTCGTACAGGTTAGTGGGTAACGTCTCCAAATTGGGAAATTCTGCGCCACGGGCAAACAGATTCTCGTCGATGCGTTCACCAGGAGAGGTGTTGTTTTTGATGCCATCTAGGCCTGCAGATAATAGCCCGGCTAGGGCTAGATAAAGGTTGGCTGACCCATCAATCAGACGACACTCAAACCGGCCCGCCTCAGGAATGCGGAGCAGGTGGGAGCGATTGTTGCCCCCGTAGGAGATATAACGTGCCGACCAGGTACTGCCGGAGGCGGTAGTACTCGCCCCCAGGCGACGGTAAGAATTCACCGTAGGGGCAAACAGCGCCGTTAGGCCCTTAGCATGACCTAGAACACCCCCTAAAAAGTTGTACCCCACCGGCGACAGTCCGCCATCGTCGGCCCCTTCAGCAAAGCTGTTGGTGTCACCCTGCCACAGACTGTTGTGCACATGGCCACCGCTACCCGTGATGTGGCTAAAGGGTTTGGGCATAAAGGTGGCAGTGTAGCCACGCTGCTCGGCTAGGGTTTTGACCATGTATTTAAAGAAAACATGGCGATCGCAGGTGGTTTTAGCGTCGCTGTAGCTCCAGTTCAGCTCAAACTGGCCATTGGCATCTTCGTGGTCGCACTGATAAGGCTCCCAGCCGAGCTGTTCCATATAGTCCACCAGCTGCGAAATCAGATCGAACTGACGCATCAGATTAACCTGGTCATAGCAGGGGCGCTCAGCAGTATCTAGCTCGTCCGCAATGGCGTAACCGTTCTCAGTCTTCTTGAGTAAGAAAAATTCGGCCTCGACTCCGGCCTTGTAGATATAGCCCAGCTCAGCACATTGGTCGAGCACCCGACCCAAAATCATACGTGGCGCAACGGGAAAGGGCTTGCCCTCGTAGTACACATCACTGGCGACCCAGCCCACGGTGGGCTCCCACGGCAACTGAATAAAGGAATCAGGGTCGGGAATGGCCGCAATCTCGGCTGCATCTGGCCCCATGCCTAGATTCGAGGCAAAAGCAGCAAAGAACGCACCATCTTGCTCGACAGCGCCAATTTTTGAGGCCGGAACCAGCTTCGCACGGGTGCCGCCCAGCAGATCGGTATAGGAGACTAGAAAGAACTTAATTCCGAGTGCCTTCGCCTTTTCGGTCAGGGTGTCCGTCTTCGCCAATGTGCTAACCATGCCGACCTCGCCCCTCTGAAACTTAATTGTTATGATTTCTCAGCATTGCCCCAGTAAAACAGCCCCATCTGGATGATTTTGTAGCTGCGGCTACCAGAATAGGGAAAGTCCAACGCAGGCAGGTGAAGTTTTATGCCATTGGCACCATGTTGCGTACCGTTTGCTAAATCGATTCGATAAATCAATAGGGCGGTATCACAGAGGGACCAGCCATAAACTCAAATGCTAAAGACTGCGTACGCCCCATTGGTAAAGGCATCCAATAGCATATTATGACAAGTTGTATCGTGATGCTAAAAACGTTTTTATCGCGTCGTTGTCGATAGGATAGCCTTGAGGTTTTGGTGCGATCGCAAGTCATATGACTATGGACATTTTGGTCATTCAAAGCAGCATTCGCGATCCCATTGGCGTCTTGGGGCAGCACTTAACGCGGTTGGGTGCACAGCTCCACACCTGGCTACCAGAACAGCAGCCGGAACCGCCCACTGGAGATTACGCTGGGCTAATTTTGCTGGGCGGGCATATGAATGCCCATGAAGATGACCAGTTTCCCCACTTACAACAAGCCGTTGATCTCATTCATCAGTTTCATCACAGTAACAGGCCCATTTTGGGCGTCTGTTTAGGG
The DNA here is from genome assembly GCA_963923025.1 of uncultured bacterium. Classification (GTDB taxonomy): domain Bacteria; phylum Cyanobacteriota; class Cyanobacteriia; order Phormidesmidales; family Phormidesmidaceae; genus CAWUKV01. Next base: position 16,802 of record CAWUKV010000087.1, on the reverse strand, counting down.
GCTCAGCTCATTGCTCGGGCCTTCGGCAGCCAGGTTGTGCCTCACACCCAGCCAGAGCTGGGGTTTTCTCCGTTGGAGATGCTACCCGCAGCGACAGAGCCCTGGCTGCAGGCATTTTCCGATAGCTTGCACATCATGCAGTGGCATTTCGATACGTTTGATTTGCCGAGCGAGGCGACGCTGCTCACAACAAACCACCTATGCAAACACCAAGCCTACCGGATTGGAAGCAATATCTATGGGTTTCAATTTCATTTTGAAGTGACGCCTGATATTGTTCTCAGCTGGCTGGCGGCCAAAAGCGATTGGATCGCGGCTCACTATCCTCAACTCGACCAGCAGATTAAACAACAGCTCGACCGTTACTATCCCCTTTCCGAGGCCTTCGCCGCCCGCGTTGCCGAAGGCTGGCTACAGTTAATCCCCGCCTTTAACACCCATGGCCTATCCCAACATTCAGCCCCTATCGCCCGAGCTTGAGTCCCTCTACACTACGTTAAAACAGCAGGGCGTCAAGTACGCCATGGCCAGCTTTGTGGATATCCACGGTATGTGCAAAGGCAAAGTGGTGCCCATGGCCCACTTTGACCGGATGATGCAGGGCTCGGAACTGTTCACCGGGGCAGCACTGGACGGCGTACCTCAAGAAATTAACGATGATGAGGTCGGCACAATGCCGGATCCAGGCAGTGCCACGGTACTGCCTTGGAATTCTGAGATTGTCTGGTTTGCCAGCGACCTGCACTTGGTAGGCGAGCCCTTTGAAGCCTGCTGTCGCACCATTCTCAAAAACGTGCTGAAGCAAGCGGCGGAAATGGGATATACGTTCAATCTGGGCATTGAAACCGAATTTTTTATTTTCAAAGAAACCGAAACTGGGTTTGCGCCCGTGAGCGACCGCGACACGCTGCCCAAGGCTGCCTACGCCCTACCAACGGTGCTGGATAATTACAAGATCATTGACCGCATCGTCAGCGCCATGAACGACCTAGGGTGGGATGTGTACTCGTTTGACCATGAGGATGCTCAAGGCCAGTTTGAGACAGACTTTACCTACTGTGATGCGCTGACAATGGCTGACCGGCTGACCTTCTTTCGCTTTATGGTGAAGGAACTAGCGCGGCAGGAGGGATACTTTGCCAGCTTTATGCCCAAGCCTTTTGCCAACCAGACCGGCAGTGGGGCTCACTACAATATGTCCTTAGCAGATGCCGAGACGGGCAAAAACCTATTTGAAGATGCGGAAGACCCCAATGGCCTATCTAAGCTGGGGTATCAGTTTATTGCGGGTGTGCTAAAACACGCTAAAGCCATTGTCTCGGTCACCTGCCCCACGGTAAACAGCTACAAGCGACTGGTGCGCAAGGGCAGCATGTCGGGCTTTACCTGGGCTCCAGTTTACGTGTGCTACGGCAACAACAACCGCACCAATATGTTGCGCATTCCCATGGGGGGCGGTCGGGTAGAATGCCGTGCCGCAGATATCTCCACCAACCTTTACCTGGGGGCAGCGATGATTTTAGCAGCGGGGCTAGAAGGCATTCGAGAAGGGCTGGACCCCGGTGAGCCCCACACCGAGAATATGTATGAGTACTCGCTGGATGAGCTAAAGGCCATGGGCATTGACACCTTGCCGAAAACGCTGGGAGATGCGATCGCGGCCTTTGCCGCCGATCCGCTGAGCAAGGCCGTCATGGGGCCGCTCATGTACCAAACCTACATCGACTTCAAGACCCAGGAGTGGGAGGAGTACCACTGCCATGTGTCTGACTGGGAGATTCAGCGCTATCTGAAGTTTTTCTAGTTAATTTTTTCTGGCTGCCATTGACGGCTGGCGGCGTAAGATTCACGTTAATGAGACAGCGTTGGGGAACCTGTCAGGCTTGTATGAGCTTGACCTGTCGAATAGGAATTCGAATAACAAATTCTGTTCCTTCGTTAGGTTTGGAAAAGAACTCGAGACTACCCCGATGCTTTTCTACAACGATCTGATGACTGATGGCCATGCCCATGCCAGTGCCTGTCCCAACAGGCTTAGTCGTAAAGAAGGGATTGAAAATATTTGACCGTTCAGACTCAGGAATACCTATACCGCTATCCGAAATGATAATTTGAACCCATTCTTCACACACTACGGAAGTCTGAATCCTGATTTGTTCACCCCTAGGTCCGACCTGTTCCGCCTCGGGCTTGTCCAGATTCGACTCTATTGCGTCAATCGCATTCGTAAGTATGTGCAAATATACCTGATTGAGATATCCGGCATAGCACTCGACCGGCGGCACAGTTCCGTACTCTTTAATCACTTTGATAGCAGACTGCTTAGACCCCAACCTCAGCCGATGATTTAAGAGCAATAGGGCACTATCCAGGCCATCGTGAATATTCACAATTTTGCAGTCTGCTTCATCTAAGCGAGAAAAGTTACGAAGTTTGAGAACAATATCTTGTATCCGGCAAATGCCCTCCTGCATTGAGCGGAATAGCTTTGGAAAATCGTCTTGAATAAATGATAATTCAACTGTCTCGACTAAAGACTGGATATCTTCTGATGGTTGAGAATAGTGCTCTTGGTAGAGCTGCAAAAGCTCAACCATGTTTTCAAAATACTCTCTGACATGGCTGAGGTTTCCCTTGATGAAACTGGCTGGGTTGTTAATTTCATGGGCAATACCAGCAACCAGTTGTCCGAGGCTGGACATTTTCTCGGTTTGAATGAGCTTCTGCTGAGCCTTCTTTAACTCGTCTAGCGCTGTTTTTAGCTGGTTAGTACGGCTGTCAACTAGGTCTTCCAGCTTGAGCTTGTATTGGCCGAGCTCATCCAATGCGGCCTGTAGTTCTACAGCCTGGCGGTTTAGCTTTTCGTTCGCAGCTTGAATGTCAACTTCTGCCTGCTTCCTATCAGTGACGTCCTGGTAACTGCCTAAAATTCCGATGATGTTGCTGTCGGCATCGTGCAGCGGAATTTTGTTAGTTTCTAACCATGCTTGCTTACCACTATCCTGACGTTGGGGTTCAACAATACCGATCTCTGCTGTGCCCGATGCTATGACCGCGCGATCGCATGTTCGAAAAAAGTCTGCTTCCTCCTGCTGCCAGGCTAAGTCGTAATCCGTTTTTCCTTTTATGTCCTGAGGAGAACCAACACCTGCCTCTACGGCAAACCTTTGGTTACAGCCCATGTAAACCAAATTCTTGTCCTTCCAGAAGATAGAGACCGGCAACGCATCCATCACCAGCTGCAGCATATGCTGCGATGCCTTGAGTTCCTGCTCCACCTCTTCTCGATGGCGCCTTTCTGCTGTCTGGGATTGTTTCAGGTCAAGAATTTGAGCTTTATAAGCCTCAATTTCCTGCTTCAGGCATGAAATAACTTCACTTTCTGACCGGTGAATCTCTTTGGGTAACGTTTCTGTCATGCTGTTGCGCTTCTACCTACTCTGAAGAAGTGGTCATCTTCAGGATTGCCCAGTCAAATGTCACAGGTTCCATTGTTTCTATCAAGAGATGCCGCAAAGGCGCTCTACTTGTCATGACAGGATGTCAGCATAGTTTCGTCTGATGAATTTGACAACCTTACGGGAGCAAGTAATTAAATTGTGCCCATTTCTCTGCTGATAGAGACAAAAGCTAAGCCGATCCTTGATAGTGCTGGAATTTTATGAAGGATATATGAGTAGGTCAGTAGATAGCTTTAACTATTCAGCGGCACATCATTCCGGGCGGAGTCGAGATGCTAAAGCCCTCTGGGCAATAACCCTCCGGGTATGGGCTAAAGCCTAGGGCCTGATTGACTGACAAGTTACGCCGCTACTGACAAGTTACGCCGCTGGCGTCGCTTCGCGCGTTCATGTCTGAAAGGCTCTACAGCATGACACAGACCATGATTTATTTACGGCTACATACTTAGCAGAGGCCGTTTGGCCTATCCCCTGCCTCGATAGGTGGGGACCTCTTGCTGAGGAATCCAAACCCCAGTTGGGGGCTCGCCGGTCTGATAAAACACGTCGATAGGAATGCCGCCACGCGGGTACCAGTAGCCACCGATGCGCAGCCAGTGAGGCTCCAGCTCATTAACTAACCGCAGGGCAATGTCAGTAGTGCATTTTTCATGGAAGGCTCCGTGGTTGCGGAATGATGTGAGGTATAGCTTGAGAGACTTGCTTTCGACCATCCAATCTTTGGGCACGTAATCGATGACTAAATGGGCAAAGTCGGGCTGGCTGGTGACCGGGCAGATGGAGGTGAACTCGGGGCAGGTGAAGCGAACGCAATAGAGCGTGCCTTTATTGGGGGTGGGCACGCGGTCTAAGGGGGCAGTGTCGGGATCGGTGGGGATAGGGGTGGGTTGGCCAAGTTGGTTGATAGTGTCGAGATTAGGCACTGTTTGAGAAGATACGTATTGATGATTTGTTCAAGTACTATCTTACGCTCGCCTGGGCCAGCCATACTCGGTGTCCTAACGCCTAACCGCCTAACCTATGGGGCGCTACATGTAATTTTTCACTCTCCTTTGACTCTAATAAGCGTCTGTCTTTTGGAACCTCAAACGTCAATAAGAAATCTTTAAGAAGTAGCAAAATTCGCAGAATCATAAAGAACGAGGAAGATCTTGTCCTCACAAGGTGAATAATCACAAAAAATTAAGTCGTGTCCTTATTTCTATCTCAGTACTGAGTGTTGACATATACTTCATTAAGAACAAAGTACATAAACCAGCTAAGCAGTTTTGCGGCAACTGTTTAGAGTGAGCAATCTTCAAGGCGTTTAGTGCTTCTAAACGCTGTAGTTCACTTTGTTTGTTTTTGTCTTTGTTTTTGTCATAGTCTTACAGGCCTCTAGAAAAGGTTGTTTCTTAGTCTCGACTGTTCTTCGATCTGGGTGAATATCTATGTACGATCTTCGAGGTTCCGTGCCGCAGCAGGGAGGTGCCGAGAAAATTGAAAGCTGCGACTACATTAATCAGATAGAGAATCAAGATACGGAAAGCCCAACTAGGGGGCTGTGGTCGGGCCTAGTTGGCGATGTGCCAGTAGGCTCTTCTACCTCGGTAGCAAACGGACTCTCACAACAGCTGATATATCAGATGAATCTGATTGAGCCGGATACGCTGGTTAGCTGTGAAGACTTGAATGTTCATCTGAGACCCGCGGCTTATCCGCTCGTGCAAGCGGCTGCAAAAGAAGGGCTCAAGCGAGCAATCAGCGACAGGGGAGTTGCACTGACGCTGAACTCAGGTTATCGCACGATCGTACAACAGCAAATTCTCTACAATCATCGCCGCAGCAACCCCAACCCCGTTGCTATACCCGGGCAGAGCGATCATCAGAGCGGAGTTGCCATAGATGTAGACCGGGCCAGAGAATGGGATCGGTTCATGATTCGCCACGGCTGGCAGCCGCTGCCGAACGACCCGCCACACTTTGATTTCAGTCCCAAAAGAGATATCAGAGCGCTGTCGGTCCTGGCTTTTCAGCAGCTGTGGAACAAGAACCATCCGAGCGATCGCATTGCTGAGGACGGAGACTATAGAGTAGGCGGCGAAACTGCGACCCGGTTAAACAAGTCTCCGGTGATGGGGTTTAAGATTGCCCCCTGGGCTGATCAGCCTCGGACCCTGAAGCTGAGGACGCCTTATTCTGCCGGTCATGACGTTACCCAGCTGCAAAAGGCCCTGGTCGCCAAGGGCGTTGACACCGATATCGATGGTATTTTTGGCCCTGGTACCGAAAAGGCTGTTAAAGCTTTTCAAGCACGTGAAGGATTAAGCGTCGACGGTGCGGTTAGGGCCGAAACGCGAGCACAGCTGGAGCTCTCTGGGCCATCAGCAGCCAATAGCTCAACATCAGCTCCTGTTCCTCCGTCTACAGGTTCAACCCCTGCGCCAGAAGATACACCTCAGCGGGGTTCTAGTGACAACGATTCGCCTATTGACAAACCCAAGCAAAACGGACGTAAACCACTCGTTTTGAAGCAGGGGATGGTGGGTATACCCATTGTTGCGCTACAGCGGAAGCTCAAAGCACTCAACATTCTCAACCGCGATAGCAAGATTGACGGTGACTTTGGCCCAGGAACAAAGGCGGCACTGGTGGCCTTTCAAAAGCAGATGGACCTGACCCCTGATGGGGAAGCCGGGCCTCAAACAATCCAGGCATTGGGAATATCGCCGGAGGTGATCAAGCATTCTCTGGATACGATGCTGTTTTCTGCAGAGCGCGTCAGCCAAATCTTTCACGATGCCCCCCGTCGAAATGTTGAGACGTATTTGCCGCTTGTACTCTCGTCTCTAGAGAAGCTAGAGCTGGGCGATCGCGACATGATTTTGATGGCCTTGGCGACGATTCGAGCTGAGTCCGCAGGCTTTGAACCTATCAGCGAATTTCAGTCAGAATACAACACTGATCCAGGTGGACGCCCTTTTGGGAAGTACGACTTTCGCCCAGAACTAGGCAACAACGGGGTCGGGGAAGGCGACCGGTTTAAGGGACGCGGCTTTGTACAGTTAACGGGCCGTGCCAACTACACCCAATTCAGTCAGGCGCTAGGGTTAGGCACGCAGCTGGTTGATAACCCAGATCTGGCCAATGATCCCAGTATTGCAGCCGATCTGCTGGCCCATTTTCTCAAAGCCAAGGAAGACAGAATTAGAGTTGCGCTGTACCTGTCGGACCTGATTACAGCTCGAAAAGCTGTCAACGGCGGGACACACGGCATGGATCGGTTTGAGGCTGCCTATAACCAAGGTCAAGCACTCATTAACGGTTCATCTACTGGTTCGTCTACGAATGCTTCTGTCACGGATGCGCCTGTCCTCAAACTGCAGTCGCCGCCTATGACGGGAAACGTCGTTCGCAGACTACAGGCGGCGCTACTGCTGGCCGGATTCTCTACTGAGGTCAATGGCGTCTTTGATGCGGCAACGGATCAGGCCGTGCGCGGCTTTCAAGCCAGGGCGGGGCTGGAAGTCGATGGTGCTGTTGGCCCTAAAACCTTAGCTCGTTTGCAACAAACTCGTGTGCAGATTAGCACCGAGGAGAAAGATCATGCGTAATCTGTATGCCCTATTGGTTGGCATTAACTTCTACGACGATCGTGCTTTTGTACCACCGCTGAAAGGCTGCAATAACGACGTCAAAGCGATTCAGGCATATCTAGAGGCGCGCACTGACAGCGAAGGCTTTCGGCTGCACTTGCGGGTGCTGCTCAACCAACAGGCAACCCGTCAGGCGGTTATCAACGGCTTTCAGCAACATTTGCAGCAGGCCGGTGCTGACGATGTCGTGTTCTTTTACTTTGCGGGACACGGTGCTCAGGCCACAGCACCTGAAGCGTTCTGGGCTATAGAACCAGATCGACTCAACGAAACACTGGTTTGTTACGACAGTCGTACACCTGACAGTTGGGACTTAGCCGATAAGGAGCTAGCCAAGCTAATTGCCGATGTCGCCAGGGCTAACCCGCACATTGTTGTGGTTTTGGACTGTTGCCATTCCGGCTCTGGTACGCGGCAGATAACCCCCACGGTGGCCGTGCGGCGGGCACCCACAGACCTGCGCCAGCGACCGGTGGACAGTTTCATTGTTTCGCCCACAGAGGCAGAACAGTTGAGTGCGTCCAGAAGCCCTGACCTCAACCCCAGCGGTTGGTCGTTACCCAAGGGCAGGCATATTGTGCTGTCGGCCTGCCGCGACATTGAAGAAGCCAAAGAGTTTATGGGCGATGGTCAGCCCCACGGTGCGTTCTCTTATTTTCTGTTAGATACGCTGCATAAGGCCAACGGTCCCCTCACCTATCGAGATGTCTTTAAGCGGGCCAATGCCCTAATCCGTAGTCGCATCTCCGCACAATCTCCCCAGATGGAGGCCACGCATCTCGATGATCTAGATCGGTTCTTTTTGGGGGGCGCGATCGCACATTCCCCTCCCTACTACACCGTCAGCTATCACCGGGATCACGGCTGGGTGATTGACGGTGGAGCCGTGCATGGTATTGCTGCCCCACGTGATGGCGAATCAACCCTGTTAGCGCTGTTTCCAATGGACGCTTCAGCCGAACAGCTGCGTCAGCTGCCTACTGCGCTGGCCGAAGCTGAAGTTACCGAGGTGCTACCTCAGCTGAGCAAACTGAGACTAACCACCCATCCCGAGAGTTTGGCTGACACGACCATTACATTTAAGGCAGTCGTCGTTGGCCTGCCGCTGCCGCCGCTGGCGGTTGCTTTAGAAGGGGACGATGCGGGGGTGGACCTGGTTCGCCAAATGCTTCAGGGGGCCAGCCTGCGCGAGCCTTCGCTGTATGTGCAGGAAGCAACAGTAGCAAGACCAGGCAGCTTTCGCCTACTGGCTCGTAACGGTGAATATTGCATTACTCGCCCCACGGATGATCGTCCACTGGTCAAGCAAATTCAAGGTTATGCCATCGACAAGGCCATAGAAGTGGTCGAAACCCTGGAGCACATTGCCCGCTGGAGCACCGTAGCCGAACTCTCTAGCCCAGCCAATAGCCGCATTCAAGGGGCTGTGCAGCTCCAGCTCTATGCTGGCAAAGGTGATAAACAAACAACAGAAGAGATTCGCGATCCGCAGATTCGTCTAAGCTACCAGTACGATACGGCCAGGGGGCAGTGGACAGAACCGACCTTCCGCATCAAGCTGACGAATACCAGTAACGAAACCCTGTTTTGTGCGCTATACGACCTGACTGAACGATTTAAGGTGGCCTCGATTCTGACCGGGGGCACGGTGCGGCTAGCACCGGGTGAGGCAGCCTGGGTAATGGACGGGCAGCCGCTCTATGGCAAGGTGCCGACGACACTGTGGCAACAGGGCATTACCGAATACAAAGACATTCTCAAACTGGTTGCCTGTACCGATGAGTTTGACCCAATCCTGCTGGCCCAACCCGACTTGGGTGAGCCATTACCAAGTCCAACCCGTTCGATTAGCCAAGGCAATGGCACCCTCAACCGACTAATGCGGCGGGTTGTCACCCGAGATATTGGCGCTCAGCCGGAGTCAAACGAGCGCTACGACGACTGGGTTACCAACCAGGTCACATTCACCTTTGTGCGCCCCCAGAACGAGCAGCCGATACAGGCCGGTGCACCCATCGCGTTGGGCAGCGGTGTCACTGTTCAGCCTCACCCCAGCCTCCAGGCGAGAACGCGACTGACAACGGTGTCACAGTCCACTCGCGATATTGGCAATCACACCTTGCCGCCGCTGCTGCGCGACCAGACCCAGTCGTTGCAGTTCACCCGTAGTCGCGGCACCGACCCGGGCCTCAGCGCCTTAGAACTCAGCGGTATAACAAACCTTGACTCGGTCACGCCAGAGACACCGCTCATCGTCACAGCAGATATTCCGCTAAATGAAGATGAGTACATCTTACCCGTTGCCTATGATGGTGAGTTTTTCCTGCCGTTGGGGCATGGCAAGGGACAGGCCAGTCAAACTCAAATTACGATTGAGCGATTGCCTGACCCGGTGAGCGAGGGCAATCGTAGTCTCACGGGTGCAATTCGCATTTTCTTTCAGAAGGTGGCTCGGCGAAAGCTAGGCAAAGACCTGAGTGAGGCACTTGGTGTGCGTTACGACTACCCGATTTTGGCAGCGGTAGAGGTTAACGGAGAACAGGTTACCTACCTGCCAGAGACCGAGCAGATCAAGGAAAAAGTGGCCCAGGCCAATACTATCGCGCTGTTTATCCACGGCATTATTGGCGATACCGAGAGCATGGTGCCCAGCGTTGAGACTGCGATAGTCGAGATGAATGGTCAGGCGAAACCCCTGAAGGACGCCTACGACCTAATTCTCACCTTTGACTACGAGAGCATCAACACCTCGACCGCTATCAATGCCCTGAAGCTGAAGCAGAGACTTGAAGACATCGGACTGGGAGCCGATCACGGCAAGACGCTGCACATTATTGCCCACTCAATGGGGGGGCTGTTGTCTCGTTGGTTTATCGAGCAGGAGGGTGGCCATAACATTGTGCAGCATCTGATGATGCTAGGTACGCCTAATGCAGGCTCTCCTTGGCCCCAGGTTCAAGCGGGGCTGACGGTTGCCGTAGCCTTTGCGCTGAACGGATTGTCTACGGTGGTATGGCCAGTAAAACTGCTGGGGGCGGTATTAGAGAAGATTGAAGCAATCGACGTTCCCCTGGATGAAATGCAGCCTGAGTCCGAGTTTTTGTCTGACCTGGCAGCAGCTGATGATCCGGGCATTCCCTACAGCATTGTTGCAGGGAATACGTCACAGATTGAATTTGACGAACAGCGGGCAACCCTGAGACAGCGGCTAATGCGCAAGCTGGGTAAAACGGTTGAATTACCGTTCTTGGGCAAACCCAACGATATTGCCGTTAGTGTCGATAGCATTGTCAGCGTGCCAACCCCTCGGATACCGTCCCCGACCGTTCGAGAGGTTCCCTGTAACCACCTGGTCTACTTTAAGGATCCGGCAGGGCTGGCGGGGTTAGGTTGGGCCGTCACCCAGGCTCGTTCTCTGAATTCAGACCCGGTCGAGAAGGCCAGTACGCCTCCTGTAGCACTGGGACTGCTGGCCAATGATTCTCAACCCGAACACTCGGCTACGGCGTCTGAACGCTCAGATGTAGGGGTAGATGTGGGAGAGCAAAAGCCGCACTCGTCTGCAGTTTCGGGTGACGACTCAGGTCGGATCAAGATAGTTGGGGTATTGGTGGCCGTTGCGATCGCAGTGGCTGGGCTGTTGCTATGGTCACGGTCAAATGCTCAGAAGCCCGTGCCCTCCAGTCGCATCTGGTTACCGTCAGCTCATGGGGCAATTCATGAATCAGTTAAGCAGGCCTAGTGGTGAGGTTGCAGCATCATGTCTAACTTTGCCCAGAGCATTGCCGTTGTCATTGGCATTGACCGATATATCAACGGCATTCCGCCGCTGAGGACGGCCGTTGAGGACGCCCGGCATATCGCCACGCTACTCGAAAAAGACCACGACTACACTGTCAAGGCGTACCTGGACGAGCAGGCCGCTTTTGAACCGCTTCAGCAGCTCTTCCAAGTTCAGCTGCCTAACTATGTAGACACTGACACTCGAGTGCTGCTCTATTTTGCCGGACACGGCATAGCCCTAGATGGAGATGACGGCCCGGCGGGGTACCTGATTCCTCAAGATGCAGAACCGGGTAGGTCTGAAAGCTTTCTACCCATGCAGGTTCTACACGATTGGCTAGCCGCTTTGCCCTGTCGGCACTTCCTTGGCATTTTTGACTGCTGCTTTGCCGGAGCCTTTCGCTGGGCCAGCACCCGAGACATTGCCGTAGTGCCCACCGTCATTCACCAAGAGCGCTTTGATCGCTACATTGAGGATGCTGCTTGGCAAGTCATTACCTCCGCAGCCCACGACCAGAAGGCGTTGGATGTCCTAGCGCTGAGTAACCAGCGAGATCAGGTGGGGCAGCACTCACCCTTTGCCCAGAGCCTGATTGACGCTCTGGTCGGAAAGGCCGATGCCTTTCCAGTGGCAACAGAAGGAAAACCAGCTGGGGACGGCATTATCACCTCGACGGAGCTGTACCATTATCTGCGAGATACCGTTGAAGGGGGTACCGCCGCAAACCAGCATCACCAAACGCCCGGTCTATGGCCGCTGCAAAAGCACGACAAAGGAGAGTACATATTCTTCACACCGGGGCATCAGCTTAACCTACCTCCCGCGCCACCGCTCAACCGAGAGAGCAACCCCTACCGTGGCCTAGAAGCATTTGAAGAGGCGGATAGTCATCTGTTCTTTGGCCGTGAAAAGGAAATAGAGGCGCTGGTTGACAAGGTACTTTACGGTCATCCTTGCACGATTGTTCTGGGTGCGTCGGGAACTGGGAAGTCGAGCTTGGTCAAGGCGGGTCTGTTGCCCAAGCTGCGGCAGTATTCAGACCCTGAATTTCACATTTTGCCAACGTTCCGACCGGGTGAGACGCCGCTGCTCAACATGGCAAGAGTATGTTTGCCCTTGGTCGACGATGCCCCCCATGACGAAGCAGACAGTCCGGCCCTCTACGCCCTGGCCCAGCAGTTAGCAAAAGACGATCGCGCCCTAAAGCGGATTGTTGGTGACTGGCGAACTCGGCATCCTGACAAGCGACTGCTGATGTTTATCGATCAGCTGGAAGAGCTTGCTACCCTGTGCCACGACGAGGCTGAAAGCCGCCGATTTCTAAAGTTAACCAAGTTTGCACTAGATGCTCACCACGAGCAAATGCACATTCTTGCAACCCTGCGGCTTGACTTTGAAGCTCAGTTCCAAACCAGTACGGTTCAACGGCATTGGATGAAGTCTCGCTTTGTGATTTCGCCGATGACGCAGGACGAGCTGAGGCAGGCAATAGAAGGACCGGCATCTGAAAAGGTGTTGTATTTTAAGCCTCACAAATTGGTCGATCGCCTGATCAACGAAGTTGTGCAAATGCCGGGGGCATTGCCGCTGCTATCGTTCACGCTAAGCGAGCTGTACATCAAATATTTGGAGCGGCAGGGGTGCGATCGCGCCCTGACGGAAACTGATTATGAGCTACTGGGTGGAGTCGTAGGCTCCCTGACTCAGCGCGCCACCCAAGAATACGAAGCCTTGGTCAATGAAGACCCCAGCTACGGACCGCTGATACAGCAGGTGATGCTGCGGATGGTGTCCTTTGAGGGGGGCGAAACCGCACGGCGGCGAGTTTATAAAACAGAGTTAATTTACAAAGATCCTGAAAAGAATGAGCAAGTCAAAGAGATTATTCGACGATATTCCGAAGCTCGTTTAATTATTGAGAGTCGAGATGAAGCTGGGAATAAATATGTTGAACCAACGCACGATGCTTTGGTAAGGGGATGGGATAAACTGCTTCAGTGGAGAGCAAAGAGTCAGGAGACTCTGGCCCTACAGCGTTTGGTAACCGCCGCAACACGAACATGGCGTAACAATAGCTTTGCTAAAAGCGACCTATGGGCCAATAATTCCCGTTTGGCGCAGCTTAGAGAAATCTCACATTCAAAACATAATTGGCTCAATGCACTTGAGCAAGACTTTACGGATCGCAGTCTGAGATGGCGTAGACGTAGACGGTTTGGCATCGTCAGTGGTGTTGCAAGTACGGTGGCTGTACTCATCGGGCTTACCGTTTCGGCTCTTGACAGTGCCCGTGCTGCAAAAGAACGTGCCCAGGTTTCGAAATCACAGCAGCTAGCGGGCTTGGCAGAGTTTACTGACCAGCAGGGTGGCAACTTTCTTCCGCGTAGCATCCTGCTAGCAACCGAAGCCGCTCAGCAATTTCCTACGGACACCGCAGGTTCCAGCGCCATTGTGGATCAGGCATTGCGGAAATATGCGCTTTTAGCCCCTGAATTGAGCCCTTTCCCTCACCAAGATGCGGTGAACGAGGCCAACTTCAGCCCAGACAACCGCTGGATTGCGACCGCTAGTCAAGATCGAACTGTTCAGGTTTGGACTACAGAAGATTATCAAAAGCAGCTACGGATTATCCATGCCGATGCTGTGCGCGATGTACAGTTCAGCCCTAATAGCAAGTTAGTTGCGACGGCTAGCGTAGACAGGACGGTTCAGGTTTGGGACATTGATGAGCGACAAAGATTCATGACCTTAACTCATGAGGCCGCAGTTCGAGCCGTCAGGTTTAGTCCAGATGGTAGCCAGATATTGACTGCGAGTGAAGACGGAACCGCGCGTGTGTGGAACATAGCTGATGAACAGACACCCGTTGTGTTGAGCCATGAAGGAGTTGTTATTACGGCTAACTTTTCACCAGCAGGAGACCAAGTCATCACTTCTAGTAAAGATGGAACTGCCCGTATTTGGGAAACTAGCAGCGGCCAGGAGGTACAGGAATTTACTCACGATGGAGACGTCAACGATGCTCGCTTTGGTCCTGATGGCAAAGCTATTACGGCAGGCAATGATGGTTACGCCAAAGTTTGGGATATCAACAGCGGAAAAGTGATCCACCGATTCCCACATGAAGATGTAGTTTGGGACGTCATACTCAGTCCCAATAAGCAACAAATCCTGACCTCAAGTGACGATGGACAGGCTCGTATATGGGACTTAAAAACAGGCCGACCCATCCGCTCCTTCTTGCACGGAGACAGCGTTTATGATGTCCGATGGAGTAATGATGGCCGGGTTATCGCCAGCGCGAGTAAAGACAAAACGGCAAGGCTATGGGACACAAACACTGGTGAAGAGCTTCTTCGTATGATCCACAATGGCGAAGCCGTAGATGTTCGCTTCAGTCGAGATAGTAGTCAGCTGCTCACAACCAGTAAAGAGGGGAAAGCTCGGTTGTGGGATGCCAAAGCAGGGCAAGAAGTTGCTCGATTTACTCACAATTACCCTATTAGTAACGTTCGTTTTAGCTTCGACGGAGCGTTATTAGCCACATCTGGTAAGGGAAAAACCGTAAAATTGTGGGACGTTGCTAACCAGTGGTTAATCCATGATCTCTCGCATGAGGACGAGATTAACGAGATTGCCTTCAGTAAAGACGATCAATATCTTGTTTCTGCCAGTAATGACGGTACAGCACGCCTATGGTCAGTTTGGTCAGGAGAAGAAATATTTAGAATGCCGCATGGAGATGTTGTTGCCAATGTCAGCTTCAGTAGAGATGGTACTCAGATTATAACGGCTAGCTATGACGGAACCGCTCGCCTGTGGAACATTGACTCTCAGCAGGAGATTGGTAAATTTGAGCATGAATCCGTCGTTAGAGATGCGCGTATAAGCCCCGACAAGAGTTTGGTAGCAACTGCGATTGGGGACAACACAGCTCGGCTTTGGGATGTTTCTAGCGAAGAGCAAATACATCAGTTTGAACATCAAGACCTTGTATGGGACGTTCGTTTTAGCCCTGATGGAAGTACGTTAGCCACAGCAAGCTTCGATGGGACTGGCGCGCTTTGGGATGTAGAAAGCAGAACACGAATTGCAGAACTGCCTCACCAAGATCGAATCTGGGATGTTCGCTTTAGCTCCAACAGTGAATATGTTGCTACAGGAGGTAGAGATAACACTGCAAGAATATGGCATGCAAAAACAGGTGCACAAGTTCAGACTTTGTATCATGATGAACCTATTTTTGAAGTAAGCTTCAGTGCAGATAGCCAACGAGTGGCAACTGTCAGTAAAGATAAGGTTGTACAGGTTTGGGATATCAAAAGTGGTAGACAAATCGCTCGTATCGCTTACCCTGGCGGACTTACTGATACCCGCTTCAGCCCTGATGGCCATTGGCTTGTAACAGCTGGTGATGCAGGCATTGCTCGGATTCATTTTTTGTCGACCGAAATGCTTATTGACGAGGCTTGTAAGCGCTTAACGCAAAATTTAACCCTAGTGGAATGGGAACGGTATGTAGGTCCTAGGGAAACTCGTAGAAAAACATGCCCAAATCTACCGCTACCGTGAGGCTTCATTTTGCCTTATAGCTCGGGTTAACTCAATTCACAGATCAATCATCAGGGAAACAACAATGACTGAAACTAGCACACCCATAACTGAAACCAGCAGAGGCTTACTGGATCCAAAATCAACCTGGTTTATTCCGTGGAACGAGCTAAACGACCTGGACAACATTGAACATCCAGATAAGGGTAATCTGCGTAAAGTAGATTCTGAATTTGAAGATGCCGACCAGTTTGTAGAGGCGGGGCAGCCATTCACGATTTCGTTAGAGAGCTTTGTGGTTCATGGAGCCCATGACAGCGATAATACAAACGACCTACTGGTGCGTTCGTTTGTTCGTTACGGAAAAGAGCCAAAAACAGAAACCATTCATTTCTTTGGTACAGACGTTGAGGCTGGCGCGTTTCAAGAAAATCTAGAGTCCGAGCATGTGTTTGCTCAGCGGGAGTTTGTTGAGAGTGCTCGTCTATGGCTGACATTTGAGATTTTAGAGATTGATCGGGGGCTAGACCGTGACCACAGCATTGCTGAGGCGCTGAAGGGAATGCGCGGTCAGTTTGGTGCTATTTTTCCTGCGTTGATTCCGTTTGCGCCAGTCGCTGGCGTGGCGCTAGGCATGGTGGACAGGTTAAGGCAGCTCGAACGAACTGCGGCTAAGAACGAGCCTGTCTTTCGTAATACGATTGACTTCAACGCCAAAGCTTTAGCGGGTGGCGACGCGCCATTACGGTACGGCGCTTACGTGCTGTTTAACGAAGACGTACAGGGGATTCAGTATCGGCTTGGGTCTGGGTTCAAGCTACGTCGCCGAGCCATGCGCGATCGCAACGTTCCTATCCTGCACGACTACATCATTGTCAAAATTACACCGGGTATTATTGAATCTCGTTCAGATTCGGATGACCTGCTGACGAACCAAAAGATTGCCGCCGTTGTCAGTAACTTGGACGATGCTGAGGCCGATAAAGAGCGCAGAGAGCTACGCTTTTCGTTCTTGAAAAACATGGTTGAACAAGCTAACCACTTTAAGGATTTGAGTTACTACCACGAACTGATGACCGAGGTAGAGCTGGGTGAAACGTTAAGCCAGGTGCAGAAGAAAAGGCTGATAGATATTAAAAAACGGCTGGGTCATCTACTGAGGGATTAAGGTGCCTTCTGTAATCGGCGGTGTGCAATAGATTGGGTGTGATCTAATGGCTACTCCAGTCGTGCTTTAGTTTGGTTGATTGCAACTTTGATCCGCAGCGGTCGATGCCTGTGCACGCTGGGGTGCGCTTAGTCCTCGACGGCTGGATCTTGGCGCGGACAAAGCCGATCTTTGAAATAGAGTGATCGATCTTTGTGTGAGCG
>CAWUKV010000086.1:0-21412 GCA_963923025.1 uncultured bacterium | reverse complement strand
TTCTAGACACTAGTAACATCATCAACTCGGCAACGGACTCTCGTGGTGGTGGCATTGAGTACTTCAACGGTGCGGCCGGGACCACTGCAGGTACAGATCAGAGCGGTACCACTGCGGCAACAGATGTAACACGCTATGTCGACACGGTTCCGGGGGTGATTGCGCCGGGTGAGTCAGGCGAGTTTACTTTCCAGCGCCGTCTCAACTAGGGCCAAAGCAAGAATCGGATAAAAACAAATCGGTCGCTTTTATCCACCCTCCTACTTCTTTTACGCAAGGACTATTCGAGAGTAAAAATCATGAAACGTTGGTTTATTGGCTTAGGTGCGCTGGCCCTCGTCGGGACATTACCAGTGCTAGGTAGCGAACCCGTACGGGCACAGATTAGTGAGGTTCGCGATACGGTTGTGCAGGCTATTCTGCGACCAGAGGTGAAGCTCACGCTAGGGGCAGAAAAACGGATGATCTCCGTCGATAACAAGGGCGGCGAAGTAGTCTCTTGGGAGACGCTGGAAGGCAGTGTGACCGTACAGCCAGGTGATGTGCTGCGCTACACGGTGGACGGCGCAAACTCGGGCGACGTGGAAGCAACGAACTTACAAATTACACAGCCCATTCCCGATGGAACAACCTTTGAGATTGGTTCAGTTGAAAGCCTGACAGCCGCAGAAGTGACCTACAGCATTGATGGGGGCGAAACTTTTGTCACAACCCCCACCATTGAGGTGGAACAGCCTGATGGCACAATTGAGACGCAACCTGCGCCGGCTGAAGCTTACACGCACATCAACTGGCGCTTTACCGGCCCGCTACTGTCTGCCGATGCTGTGAAGGTGTCCTATCAGGTAGGCATTCAGTAGTCTTCCGACAAGAATTTTGCCAGCGTCTGTTTTGTATGGACGCTGGTATCCCTTTCTTTTCGATATCAGGACCGCCTCGTACCGCTGCCCAAACTAATGAAAGACCGCACCGATCAGTTTTTACACGTGCCATACAGAGGGCCATCCCGGCTGGGTCGGCTAACGTCTGTTGCTGCTGCCGCGGTGCTGTGGGGATTAAGTAACACCGCCAGCTACGCTCAGACATTACCCGTCATTAACAACCAGGCAGATGTCACCTACGAAAATGCCTCCGATCCAACCGATACTCCGATTTCGGGCCAGTCAGAACAGATTACGACCGGAACGCTACCGCTCGTCGATCCGTTGGGGCGTATCTTATCCTGTGATGGCGCAACGCTATCAGACTACACCGGATTCACTGTCCTGCTATACGAGCCAGATGCCTCTGGACTCGATTTAGGTAATTTGGTAACGCTGACCGGAACAGAGTTTCCAGATACGCCAGATAATGGCATATCCGGCGGTAAGTCGCCCAACATAGCCAATGTCAACCCCTTTGGGCTCAGCAACGGTGATGGCGGACGCTATAATTTCTTGTTCGATCCAGCCCGGCTGTTGGATAGTCCTGTTAACGCTGGCCTGACTCAGACCGAAGTTGGCGCACAGTACATTTTAGTGGTAACCCCACCCACCGGGTCAGCCTACGCAGAACGCAGAGTCAAAATCGAAATTCTGGACAGTACTGGCGGCGTCAGTGATAGTCTAGTGCGCTATCGGGCAACGGCGCTGGACGGCATCCCCCTTTCTGCAACGGGTGGAAATCAGATTTCCGATACGGTTGTGGAGGTGTTTGACGCTGAGACAACGGGCCTCAATCTGTTCTCTCTCGCATTTACAACTATCTTGTGCGAAAGCGAACAAATCGAAATTACGAAGACGGCTGATCGAGCGGCCGCTCAACCGGGGGACACGGTCGTCTATCGCTTACTCATTCGTAATCTGGTAGATGCGGATCTAATCGCGATCGCGGCTACCGATACCCTCCCAGCCGGTTTTCAGCTGCTACCCGACTCTGCCACGGGGCTCATCGGCGATCAGGTTGTGCCGCTAACGCTGGATATCAATGGCAACGTTGTGACGTTCAACGTCGATGGTGTCCTGCCGGGCAACGAGTCGATGGAGATTATCTACGCGGCTCGGCTCACCCCCGATGCCCTTAGAGGCGATGGTGAGAATACTGCCGTCGTCAACGGACAGCGGGTAGACAACGGACTGGGCGTACAGGATGGGCCTAGCATCCATCGAGTAGCGATTGATCCTGGATTGTTATCTGACTGTGGCACGCTAATTGGTCGCGTGTTTGTCGACAAGAACTTTGACGGCGAACAGCAGGCCGGAGAAGCGGGTATCCCTAATGCCGTTATTTTCCTTGAGGATGGCAACCGGATCGTGACCGATGCCGATGGCCTCTACTCGGTCGCCTGCATGCTACCGGGGCATCATACCGGCGTTTTAGACCTGACTAGCCTACCAGGCTATACCCTGGCTCCTAATCTTTACTTCAACGAGCGCAACAGTCAGTCACGGCTGGTGCATTTAGCTCCAGGCGGCATGGTGCGAATGAATTTCGGCGTCACGCCCGCCTTCCAAGAGGCCGAGTAATGTTACATTTTCCTGATCGTCTACACAGTAAAGTCTCTCTGGGACTGCTAGCGAGCTCTCTTTCTTTAGTTGGGGTCACCCAACCGGCCTTTGCTCAAGCTTCTGAACTGCCCACTCTCCCGTCTGATGCGGCCCCCGCTGCTGATTTATCTGAGGTAGTACAACCAGCCTCAGAAACAGAAGATACTGTCGAACTCGTCTCGGAACCGTCGCCCGATTCTGATACCGAAGGGTTCAACTCTGCACAGGCGGAATCATTCGAGATCGCAACACCAGAGATTCTCAACCCTAGCCCAGGTACGGTCCTAGAAGCGCCCGCCGCCACGGTCATTGTTCGATTTCAGCAGGGTAGCGACCTGATGCTACAGGTCAACGGCCAGCCCGTTAATCCAGAGCTGATTGGCCGAACCGAGACCGATGAAGCGACGGGAGCCGTCATTCAAACCTGGTACGGGGTTTCTCTCACAGCCGGAGAAAATGAGCTTGCCCTGATTGATGCCAATGGCACGGTACTCAGTGCGGTGACCGTAGCGGTGCGGGGAACGCCCACAGAGCTGAGGATTTCGTCACGGGAGTCAAGCATTCCTGCGGATGGTCGCTCGGTTGCCACGCTACAGGGCCAGCTGGTCGATGAGAATGGCAACCTATCGAACTGGGACTCGGTCGTCACCCTCACCGCTAGCGATGGCGTATTTGTGGGGGCAGACCAAGATCCGGAGCGGCCTGGCTTTCAGGTGCGATCGCAAAGCGGACGCTTCACAGCGGAGCTACAGTCGTCCCTAGAGACGGGAACCGTCCAACTGCGCGCGGTTGCGGCTAATCTAGAAGCCTACAACCAGCTGCGGTTTTTGACCCCCCAGCGGCCCAGCATTGCCACAGGAGTAGTAGACCTGCGGCTAGGAGCCCGCGGCACCGACTATTACAGCAGCTTTCGCGACTTTCTGCCGCTGGACGAAGACTACAGCTACGACCTGGATCTAGATGCTGCGGTATTTGCCACCGGCAGTATTGGCGAATGGCTATTTACCGGTGCGTATAATAGCGATCGCAGCCTGAACGAAGACTGCCGGGGCGAAGCCAGTCTGTTTGCCCAGGGCACCCAAAACTGCCTGGCTAACTACCCCACCTACGGCGACGACGCGAGCCGCAGCGTCACCGCCCCCTCGCTTGACAGTGTCTACCTGCGGCTAGAGCGGACGTCCCCGGTCGAAGGGGCAACGCCGGACTACGCCATGTGGGGAGACTTCAATACTGAAGAATTTTCTAATTCCTCCCAACTGTTTACCGCCACCAGCCGCCAGCTACATGGCTTCAAGCTCAACTACAATCTCGGCAATCTGGCCTTTACGGGGCTCTACGGCAACAACATCCAAGGGTTCCAGCGCGATACGCTCGTTCCAGACGGCACCAGCGGATTCTATTTCCTCTCTAGACGGCTGCTGGTGGCGGGCACGGAAGAAGTCTTTATTGAAGTTGAAGAACTTGACCGACCCGGCACCGTAATTCAACGAGAGCAGCTCTTTCGCGGCACTGACTACGATATTGACTACGACCGGGGCACGCTGCTGTTTAACGACCCCGTATTTCAAACAGCGGTTGATGACTTTGGCACGGTGCTCGTCCGGCGAATTGTGGCCACCTACCAATATGACAGTACAGACGGCGACACCAATCTGATTGCCGGACGCCTGCAATACAATCTAAGCCGCATCGTCAACCAGGAAAGCTGGCTGGGGACGTCGTACCTAAGAGAGAATCAGGGCACCCGCAGTTTCGAGCTGTACGGCGCAGATGCCCAAGTGGCCTTGGGCGATAGCGCTCAGCTGGTGGCCGAGATTGCCCAGTCGTCCAACGATTTTGATCTATCTGGGCCTGTCAGCGGGACTGCTTACCGAGTTGAGGTGGATGGGAATCTGGGCGACTGGTTCAGCGGACGGGCCTACTGGCGCTCAACGGATGCGGGGTTCGCCAATGCTGCAACCACGAGCTTTGTCCCAGGGCAAACGCGATACGGGGCCACAGCCGGTTTTGAGCTGAGCGATACCACTGCCCTGCGGGCTCAGTTTGACCATGAAGACAACTTTGGCATTGCCCCCCGCCCCATCACCAGCCTGACCGATCTGTTAACGCCGCGTTCATCGCCGCTGGTCGGTGGGCAGGTGGATAATTCACTGACAACCTACTCCTTAGGCCTCACTCAACAGCTAGGAGACACCTACCTGGAACTGGACTGGATTCACCGCGATCGCGTAGACCGCATCAACCCCGACCAGTTCACCGTTAGCTCAGACCAGCTACGAACCCGCGTCACAACTCAGCTGAGCGATCGCCTCACCCTGCGGGCCCAAAACGAACTCAACCTGTCATCTGGCGAAGACCCGATCTACCCCAGCCGGACGCTGTTTGGGGTAGACTACCGCATTTTGGATGGCCTGACCCTCAGCGCCAATCAAATTTTTTACGGGGGTGCCGGACTCAATGGGCGCAATGCCATTACCACCATTGACCTGTCTGGAGAACAATCTTTAGGGCCAGATACCACCATCCGGGGTCGGTTCTCTTCTATTGACGGTCAGCAGTTGGGCGGTGGCATTGGCATTGAACACGGGTTCTATATTTTGCCAGGACTGCGAGTAGACCTGGGCTACGAGCATGTGTTTAATTCTATTCTGGGCAATACGGCAGCCGGGGCTCAGTTTGTTCAACCCTTTGCCGCTGGTGATGGCGCGTCTAGCCTCACAACGGGCAGCGGCGATACCTACACCCTAGGGGTGTCCTACACCGACAATCCAGACCTCCAGGCTAGCGCTCGCCTGGAGCATCGGGCTTCCTCAACCCGTGGCAACAATACCGTCCTTCAGGCGTCAGCGCTGGGTCGTCTCTCACCGGGTTTGACGGTGTTGTTTGACTACCAGTTGGCCAGCAGTGCCAATCAGAATCTAAGCGGCCTGAGTACGACAAGCGATCTGAAGCTGGGGCTGGCCTACCGGGACCCTAACGATGATCGCCTTAATGCCCTACTGCGTTACGAGCATCGGCTTAACCCCAGCTCTATTCCAACCAACGCGCTGTTTGGTGCCAGTACCGATACGGACGAACACCTGTTTACCGCCGAGGCCATCTACGCCCCCAACTGGCAGTGGGAGTTTTACGCCAAGTATGGCTTCCGTAACAGCTCTACTCGCATCAACCGACCCGATAGCGCTGGTGGAGATTTCGTCTCTAGCAACAGCTTACACCTCGCCCAGTTTAGGGCGACCTACCGCTTTGCCTACAGCTGGGATGTGGTCGGTGAAGCCCGCTGGATTGGCGGACTAGGAGACTATAGCGAAACAGGATTTTCTTTAGAGGCAGGGTACTATCCCACCCCGGATTTGCGTATCTACGCAGGCTACAGCGGCGGCAGCGCTCAAGATCGAGATTTTGGCGTCAACCGCTCCGCAGGCGGCTTCTATCTGGGTGTTGCCGCCAAAATTAACAGTCTATTTGACGGGTTCGGCTTACAAGATGTCGTCCCCGCTCAACAGCTTCCCTCTGCCTCTGATGAGGCCATAGCAGAGAATGAGCCAGCTGCTCCTGCTGCCAACACCAGCCCCGAATTCTTCTAGCCCTGAGCCCTGCTATGCGATATTTCTTTTCTTGTGTCAGGCCCATCTTAAATCGCTCAGCCTCAGCTGCGCGACGTCCTGTGGTTCTGTGTCGAGCAATTTGCGGTCTCAGTGGACTGGGCATCGGTCTCGCTTTTGCCACCGATGGATCAGCTCAGCCAGCCGCATCTGCCATCTACCCGGCAGCAGACCCGTTCAGCATCACCGTCAACAGCAGTGCCGATGGTCCCGTTCAGGCCGATGACGGGATAACGCTGCGGGAGGCCATTGAGCTCACCAACGGAACACTGCAATTTCAAGATTTGAGTCCCCTAGAGCAGCAGCAGGTCAGCCTGAGTCAAACTGCTTCGGTCATCAAGTTTGAGCTGCCAACTAGCAAGTCAAAAATTGCCCTAACCGCGCCTTTACCTGACATTCTACAGCCGGGGTTAACGGTAGATGGGACAACCCAGCCCGGATACGATACCGATAGGTCCGCTACCGCTGAAATCTCTATCCCAATTCCCATCGTTGAGCTGACAGCGGCACCGGATGCCGAGGTCATCCGCGGTCTAACGCTGGTAGCCGATGAGATCACAATACGGGGACTGAGCATTTATGGGTTTACCACCGACCACAATGCCACAGCCACTACCCCACCGGCCGATATCTTTATTGCCCATCGGTTGCCCCCACCAGACATCAGCGAGCAGGCCGTTCCGGCTCGCTACTTCTCTTTTAGCGAAGAGAACATTCCACCGCAGGGAATTGTGTTGGAAAATAACTGGATTGGCATTCCTCCCTCAGCAGAGATGCCTGTACAGCCTTCAGCGTTTGGCATATCCGTATTCAACGGGCGAGACGTTACCATTCGCCGCAACCGCATCAGCTACCACGACGGCAGCGGCATTATCACAGGGGCACGGGCTGAAAACACCCAAATTGTTGAAAATATTGTGGTCAACAACGGCCTAGCAGGAATGCCAGACGCGATTCGGCTGGAGGGTCGTATTGACAACACCCGCATTGCCGATAACCTGATGTGTGGTAATGACGGCAGCGGCATTTTTCTATTCAAGCCCGAAGGCGCGGTCGAAATTAGCGGCAACGACATCCGATTTAACGGGCAGCGCTATCGACGGGCAGCCGTATACCTGATGGGCAACGATCATCAGGTGTTAGATAACAACATTGCCAACCAAAAAGGCCCAGGTGTTGTAGTGACGGCCTTTAGCCAAGGCGGGGTTACCAACAGCCAGCGTAATCACATCCTTAACAATCGCTTTAGCAACCTAGAAGGGCTGAGCATTGACCTCAATACCCGCCGCCACGTGGGCACACAGGATTTTCAACGGGGCGATGGCCCCAATCCCATCCGAAACTCGACCCATCGTCGCTGGGAAACGGGCAACGCGGCCATCAATGCTCCCCAGTTTGTAAGTTCAGAGTTCTATCTTATTGATGGCGTCGCTGTCATTCAAGGAATTGCCGACCCAGGTTCCGAAGTACAGCTTTACCAAACGGTGGGGGAACCCAAGGGCTACGGACCTCTGACGCAGCCGTTAGCCAATGTTCCTGTTGATGAAGCAGGTCGTTTTAGCTACCGCAGTTCCGACCTACATGCAGGCAGTCGCATTAGCGCGATCGCAACCGACCCTCGCTATGGCACCTCTGAACCGGCCATCAATACAACCGTGTTTGCACTTGGAGAGCAGCCCATTACAGTAGCGGAGGCTGTCCCTGTAGGGCTGCCCCAATGTACAACGCCCCCAAACATAGTCAGCCCACCACCAACCGATGAACCATTACGCCTGACGGTACCTCGCAGCATTCACTTTGCTCTGGATGAAGACAGCATTAGCCCAGAAAGCGCTATCTTACTCGACCAGGTAGCTACCGTACTTCAGGCAAACCCCATGCTAATTGTCGATTTGCATGGACATACTGATTCGCGGGCCAGCGCTGCCTATAACCAGGACTTAGCCCGTCGCCGAGCTGAAAATACCCGCCGCTACCTGATTCAGCAGGGTATTGCCCCAGAGCGATTGACCCTTCGTTCATTAGGGGAAACGGAGCTATGGGTCAATGAAACAGGCCCAATAGACTATGCGCGAAATCGTCGCGTCGAGTTTGTATTTCAAGATATCCGCGGTCTAGATCTAACAGTAGTTGACAGCGAAAGTGATTTGCAGATAGAGCCAGAGTAACCGCCTGAAACCGTCACCTATAATAGATGACAGCGTGCCAACTCAGAGTCGCTGAAGCATAAAGACCAAATACAAGCACCGCCAAGGGCTGATCGAATGATCAGCCCTTTTTTGCTGGAGTTCGCTCTTTGTCAGAAACACAATGACATATACGGAGAAGCAATCCGCAATTGTGCCTACAGAGTTTCATTTCTGGAAGGGAATACTACTGATACGTTGAAACAACAGGTTGAGTATCTTTTCAATTACCTCAATCCGTGTGGAAACAACAGCGCGTCGGCATTTTTTCCAATGTAAGGGGTCAGATCTGCCGTGATGATTCGGGCATGTATCAAAAATAGTCTTTTTAGTGGGACTAAACAGCTGGCTAAAGCCTTGCCTCTGGCACTATGCACCACTGGCATCTGGTCATCTGCAGTACTGGCCGAGGGTAGCCGAGACATGTTTCCCAGCGGTGCGCTGGGAAATCGGGGCAACATTATTTGGTCGGCAGCAACCGCCAATGGGTTTAACGATCGGACTCTACTTCGCGTCTTTGCCAATGCAGGCGAGTATATTTTGGTTAGCTCTAGCGCTGTCGATGTGGACGACGGAGACATCGAAATTTTTGATAGTGTCTCTGGTCGGGTCGCCGCTGAAACGCTAGGCACATCTGTATTTTCCTGTGTGGCTCAGCGTACTGCCAACCCAGCTGACGCCAACCGCGGCTTTATTAATACCCGAACGGAAGAACTAGCTGGGCCACTGTCTATTAACGGAACAGGTAACCCTAACAGCTATGAGCCCTGCTACTACCAGGCACCGAGTACGGGGGTGTACTACGTAGCCATGTATGGTCCGCTGGGTAGCAGCACTGGCAGGATAAGCAATGGTAACAGTGGAGTTGAACCGAACATTACCACGCTCAACACCGGCACCAATCAAGGAACAGGCATTTCTGCCTGGGACGTGACCGTTAGAGACAGCCAAAGTTCTACCACAGACCTAACCGGGCGACTGCATACGTTCTACATCACCATGAACATGGGCGACAATGGTCGCCAGCTTCATTCCGACCTTTATCCCATTACAACCGATGGATACCAGTACGAGATTGATATCCGTGGGCTAGATCCATTTGGATTCAGAGTCTATGGCAATCAGTTAGGCAACCTTAACAGCGACGGACTAACACCCCTGTATGGTGATGTGCTCGGTTCGAATGGTAGTATCTCTAACCCATTGGGTAATACCAGTAGCGCTCCACCTCAGTTTCCTATCTTTTTCAACACGATAGATTCAGCCGTCATACCCTATCTACCGGTCTATCATCCCGTTACCGGTAATGAACGCGTTGGCGCTAGCTTTTCCTCTTCACCGGTACTGCCAACTGTTTCTGCCCCTAGCTATAGCGGTGATGCTGGCGGCAATACATCAACGGTCAACGTTGGCGGCACCTTCACCTTTAGCAGTAACTTACCAACTGGCAACTACCAAATTGTCATTAGTCGTGATGGGGTCGATTTTGACCCAGCTAATCCCGATAACCGAGTCCTTAGAGGATTTATGTTAAGTAGTGGCGGGCAAACGGTCAGCTGGAATGGCCAAGATAACACTAGTCAACCATTCCCCGTCGGCACCTTCAACTATCAAATTCAGATTCATGGAGGGGAATATCACTTTCCTATCAGTGATGCCGAGAACAATACGTTGGGTGGCCCAACCTACGAACTGTTAAACACTGCATTTGCTGGCAATAGAACAGCCTTTTACGACCATCGAGGGTATTACACCTCAAGCGGCGTTGTTGTAGAAGATCGCGACACTGGTGACGGCAACTTAACCGATGATGCGCTGTGTGGAGACGATCCACCCTCACCGCCTGCCACAGACTTGTTTGCGGGTGCCGATTCATCAAGCAGCACCTTTAACGTGTTTGGTCAAGCATCTGGGGGCAACACCAACGCTCGATGCACTGGGGCATTTGGCGATACCAAAATCTTAGATTTGTGGACCTATATAGCCGACTCGACCAGTGTTCAGCAGCTGATCATCGTTGATGCGGCTAGCCTAGACTACGGCGACGCACCCGATACCAGCACTGGGACAGGTACTGGAGACTACACAACAGTAGCGACCAATGACGGGCCGAGCCACACGCTCGGCGGCACGACTTTGACCATAGGCGCTAGCGTAACGGCCGACACAGGCACCGCACAAAACACAGCTGCCACCGCAGATACTGACGATGCGTTCACCGGTAGTCTAGCCAGTGTTCCATCAACAGGCACTTACGAAATTAATAATATTCCCGTTCAAAATGCGGGTAGTACTGATGCAACGCTCCACGGCTGGATTGACTTTGATCGCAACGGCCGGTTTGAGGCGGACGAATACGCTAGTGCAACCGTTACCCCTACAACCACCACAGCCAATCTCAGTTGGACGGTCCCCAGCGATGCGTCAGACGGGGACAGTATTGCTCGATTTCGACTGACCACCTCAACCCTAGTCGATACTATTTCTTCCACATCCAACCAGGATGAACGCTCTGTTGGACGAGCTAACGATGGCGAAGTCGAAGATTACTTCTTAAGCATCGGTGCCAGCAATCCCAGTGTGCTGCTTGTCAAAAGAATTACGGCTATCAATGGTGGTACGGATACCGTCGATGGTCACGACTTGAGCCAGTACCGCGACGAAAGCGCCCATCCCTACGACGACAACACGATTCCGCCGATTAGCGACCCCAGCAGCAGTAGCTATGACCCAACCAGCAGCAGCTTTGACCCTAACGAAACTAACCTCTGGCCAACGCCACTGAGTACGACGCTAGTAGGGGGAACCAACGGTGGCACGGTCGTCCCTGACGATATGGTTGAGTACACGATCTACTTTCTTTCAGCCGGTGATACGACGGCAGAGGAAATCCGTTTTTGTGACTACATCCCGGGCTATACGGATTTCTTGGCCAATAGCTTTAACGGCAATTCGGGTAGCACAGGTAGCCTGTCAGGGGCTGATTTATCGATTGAGATTTTCCAGAATGGGAGTTCTTCGTACCATACCGGAGCTGACGATGGGGATGCCGTTGTGTACTTTCCACCCGGCGTAGATCCAGCTAGCGATAGCCGCTTTACCGACATTGACTGTGAGGGTGACGGGAATTCGTCGAATTCAAATCCAAACGGAGCGATCGCCGTTGACCTCGGCGACATTACCAACGCTAGCAGCGCCACTACCAGCGTAGCTGACGAGTCCTACGGTTACGTCCGATTTAGAGCCCGCGTCAAGTAACACCGAACCATTAATCTTGCTCTCGACGATGACTGCATGCGCAGCCATCGTTTTGGCATTCATACTTAATTTTTTTAGAACTCTACAGAGAATGCCCTATCCGGCAAACTACGAGGGGCACTAGAAAATTCTACGGATAGACGGACCGCTGCACTATCAGAAAGATCATTGAAAACAGCTCGAATAGGATGAGTTGATTATTCGGATTCGATAACGACAGAATTAGGAGACACTAAGCAAGGTAGATATGAGAAAGTAGCCAAACTGTCTACGCGCTTATAGTCGTAAGAGAATTGTCCATAAAATCGGCAACATTTTTTAGGCAAACATGGACAAAGTTGCTACAAAGCAGAAGCCTGATTCAGCCAATGTTCTTAGGTCCAGTAATGTTCTCAAGGGCACAGTAGGTAAACGAGAAAAAGTATGGCCTGCGTCACTGATGTCAGGATGCAATCGCAGCTGGGCTAATGGGTCAAGACCCAAATAGTTATAGAGAGATAACAGATAGCCCTGTCCTTACACATCTGACAGCAGCTATGGGGATGCGCTCACCCCTCTGAATTAAAACGATAAGCCCGATGCGTTAAGTATCAACAGAAGTGGTCTAACTTTCTCTAAAAAGTATTGAGAGTCAACATATAACCGATCAGGGGAATCTGGCATCCAGAGTGCTGGACTTTTATGTATGAGAGATATTCGATGGCGACAGGCGTATATCCGACGGTTCTTTCTATTTGCGATCGCGCTGATATTAATTCTCTTCGGATCGCTTAACTATTGGGCAACTCCCGCCAAAGCCGCCCCTAATCCAGATATCGCAATTCTAAATAGCTTTGTACCCAACGCTGCCGATCCGGGCTTTCCATCAACCTACCGGCTGACCCTCCGCAACATCACCGGTAGCTCAGTATCGATTACAGGATTGACCCACCAGCTACCTAGTACACCAGGTAGCCTGGTATTTGATGCGACAGCACCAACCTTTGACGACTGTGGCAGTGATTTTACAATTACCAACACGGGTAGTAACCCAGGCACCCCTGCCGCGTTTCAGATTACCAGTGGAACCATTCCTGCCGGGGATCCGGGTCAATGCACCATTGAAATCCCGGTTAAAGGCTTTGAAGCCGGAAACCACAACGATACAATCGCTGCGGGTGCTTTATTCACTAACGTTGGCGAAAATGAGGACCCAACCTCTGCCACGTTGGAAATTGAAACAGCTAATGATGTCACCATCAACAAAAGCTTTTCTCCTAACACTATTCCTGGGAATGGCCGATCTACCGTTACCATCAAGATCAATAATCCGAACGACTTTGACCTCACAGGCACAACCACGACCCCAACGCTGGTAGATGAGTTACCCAGTACACCACACCAAATGGTGGTTGATACGCGAACCGGGGCCGATGTCCCAGCAACCACCTGCGGCGGCACGATTTCTATTCAATCGGGTGATACGGGCATCCAGCTCTCCGGCGGGACAATCCCTGCCAATAGCAGCTGTACCATCACCTTTCCAGTCACTCAGTCTAACGGTGGAGAATACACCAATACCATTCCCACAGCATCGCTAAGTACTGAAAATCAGGTCAGCAACGGCAGCGCGGTAACGGCTGATCTCAATATCCAAACTGAGGTATCGATTGCCAAGAACATGGCAGCAGGCACGCTGGACGAAGGTGAAGAAACCATCCTCACGATTACGATCACAAACGGCAGCGCCGCCCTAACCAACGCTGGCTTAACCGATGATCTGCCTGCCCCAATCGTGGCAATTACGTCCTCCGATAATGAAACAAACTGTACGGCATCAGGTAACTTCGAATCTTTCTCAGTGACGAATAACGCCAGCAGTATCTCTCTAGTCAATGGCGTCATTCCCTCCTCCGATCCGGACACAAACGATTTGGGGGAATGTGAGATCCGGGTTCGGGTAAAGCACGATCCTAGCAGTCAGACCAGTATCGACGGCAATTCCGATACTTTGACCAATACCATCCCAGCGAGTGCATTGACTAACGATCAGGGCCAAACCAACACTGACCCAGCAACAGATACCGTTAGAGTCCGACCTGCTTTGAGGGCTGAGAAATCTTACTCCAACGACAATCAAGTCTCTCCGGGCGAGACAACTCAAATGACCATTCGGGTTCAAAACCGTTCGAATACGACGGATGCTACTAACGTCAGCTTCACAGATAACCTACCAAGCCCTCTAGAGGTAGCTGAGCCTTTGAACGTCTCTTACAGTAGCGGCTGTGGGGGTGGAACGCTAAATTCGGTTGCCGTTGGTGACACAACCCTGGTCTTTAGCGGCGGCACAATCGTGGCAGAAAATTCTAGCGCTACCGATAACTGCTACATTCGCATTGACGTTACCGTACCCTCTGGCACATCGACACCGCTCAATCTAGACAACGTCATCGATAACGACTCTATTGGTAATGGTGAAGGGTTCGACAGCATCGGGGTCACCGGTAGTGGCGGACGGCTACAGGTTGTTGAGAATGTGGTATTGACAAAGGCGTTCAACCAAAACGTGATCCGTCGGGGTACTGAGTCTCAGCTCGTCATTCGCATCGAGAATAATCGGAGAAATGACACCAGCGGTAGTACCTTGCCCCTAACCGGTGTAACCATTACCGACGATCTTCCCGACAACCTGCAAGTGGCCGACCCGCCAGAGTTCACTCACACAGGTTGTAGCTACTCCAGTACGCCTAACTTTACGGGTACGACAGCAGGGGCAAGGACATTTACCATGACAAACGCCAGCCTATCGCCTGTTGACGATGGCGATGCCAGCGCTGACACCTGCGAAATTAAATTCAACGTTGAAGAAATCGACCGAGACTTTACCAGTACCGGAAACCAAACACCTCGGACCTACGACAACCAAACCTCGAATTTTACTAACGACCAAAATGAAAATACAGGTGCTACTGCGAATGCACAGCTGACGGTCATTTCTCCCTTAAATGGAGAGAAGTCCTTTCAATCGGAAAAGATTGTCGCTAATGGACGTTCAACGGCAGTTGTACAGCTCAATAACTCTATGCCGACCGAAGATCTGACGGTCAATTCGTTCACCGATGATTGGACACAAACCAATACTGTCATCGCCACGCCCAGCAATATCACCACCACCTGTGGCGGTACCGGCACACTGACGGCAACCCCCGGCACTCGCTCAGTCACGTTGACCAGCGGCACGCTCACGATACCTTCAGCCGATACCAGCGGCGTCTTCGGTCTTTGCGAAATTCGTTTTGATGTCGTGATGAGTGCAGATACGCCAGATACGTTTACTAACGAAATTGATCCGGGTCAGATTGGAACAACTGAGGGGTTTGAAAACGCCAGCACGATTTCAGCAACCCTCACACGTACAACCTCCAGCATCAACGTCAACAAGCAGTTTTCACCCAATGAGCTAATTGTTGGCGACCCCTCTACCCTTACCATTCGGCTGACTAACCCTGACGATGGTATTCCTCTGACAGAAGTGGCCTTTACCGATGCCATGCCAACCAACATGGTGGTGTTCTCCAACGGGGGAACCAGTACCTGTGGCGGTAACGTGTCTGCACTACAGGGGGAAGACAGTTTCTCTTTCAGTGATGGAGTGCTCGCCGCCGATCAAACCTGTGAGATTACGGTTCAAGTAACGCTAATTGAAACAGGAAACAAAACCAACGAGCTACCTATTAGCACAATCGAGAGCAAGGAGAACGTGACCAACAGTGCGTTGGCATTTAATACACTGAACGCGTTAACGGCACTGAAGCCGGAGAAATCTTTCAGCCCTACAAACGTCGATGGCGGCGTGCCCAGTCGACTGACGCTAACGATTACCAATTTGCAGCAGGACAACGCGTTGGGCGAGTCGTTGCAAAACGTGACCATTACCGACAATCTCCCGACGGATCTGTTTGTTGCCAACACGCCCAATGCCTCCACGGACTGTCCCAGTGGTACAGTCAATGTCACCGCGGGAGGAACCGTGGTCAGTATGAGCGGTGCAACGCTCGCACCGAAAGCCAGCTGCGTAGTAGAGGTCGATGTGGTGTCACCCAAGAAGGGCACCTACGACAACATTATTGAGCGGGGTGACCTCACCGGACAGATTCAACCCTCCCTAGGAACGACGACCATCAGCAACACAACCAAGCCCGAAGCGACGCTGGAGGTCGATTCAGACTCGCTCCCTCCAGAGCTGGTGCTAATCAAACGGATCACGGCTGTCAATGGGGTCGACATTACAGGCTTTGACGATGGCACCGGCACAGAAGATAACGATGCCCATTGGCCGTCGCCGACTAGCGACTCTCTGCGCGGGGTGATCGACTACACCACCCCTGTCACAGCTGGAGATGAGTTGGAGTACACCATCTATTACCTGAACACCGGACTCGGCAATGCCAACAACGTACGAATCTGCGATCGCATCCCCGCCTACACCAGCTTCTTTCCCACAGGCTACAACAATGGTCCCGCTCAGGACCCTGACGGCTTCCCAGGTGCCGACCGAGGCATCGTCCTAGCCCAGGGCAGCAGTGAAGCGGCCCTGACCAACGCCAATGACGGCGATGGCGGTATCTATTTTGGGCCAGGAGAATCACCTGCGACAGCCTTCCCAACCATTAGCTGTAACGGCGATGATAGCAACGGCTCGGTGGTGGTGAGCGTACCCAACATTGTCCCTCCTGCTACCGCAGCAGGCACCCCCGCAACATCCTACGGCTATATCCGCTTTAAGGCTGTCGTAAACTAAGCCCTTGTTACTAGCAGGTGCCACCCAACGCTATCGCTCTTTATTTAGATAACGACTATGTCTTTGAAACGATCTTTCAACCGTATAGCCCGACCCAAGGCTAAAGCAAGCTGCGAGTTGCGTAGCGCTCCGATCTTGAGAAATAGCGGCACTCGGCAGCTGAGGCGAAGTACCCGCAGCCACAAATGGCTCGGGCTGAGTCGCCTGCGACCTCAGCGATGGGGCCTGAGCGTTTTGGTGAGTTTGTTGATAATCGTCATACACACCGCTAGCTTTGCTGCTGCCCCCGTAGAGGAGCGCTCAATTGACTGGCTCTCGAACGGTCAACACCTGAGAACAACCCAATTTCTCTTTGCCGATGAGCCTATCTTGGCCACCTGTAGCCAAGACTGCTACAACGTTGAGATGACCCTGCGAGATGGACAAACCCACGCCATCGTGGCGCAAACCCGTCAGGCAGGCAAGGAGCAAAGCCTTCACGCACCCTACGAAGGAGCGTTTCAAGTAGACGTCACCATGAGAAACTGCGCCCGGGCAAGCGGGTGCCGAACCTGGATTTACCTTGAAGACGATATTGAATAGCTGGGTGAATAAATGGGCCAATAGCTAACCCGTCTCCCGCAGCCTGCATGACAGGGCCTACAGCTTGGCCCCGCATTCAGAACAGAACCGATGGGTCGCCGCATTTTCGCTTCCACAGCTTCCACATTGGGAGGGGGCCTCGGTCTGCAACGCCTCAGGCTGCGCGGGGAGCCCCAGCATCTGGGCGTTGTTGGCCCCGGGTGGAATCATGGGATAGCAGTTTTCGTCGCGGCGGACATGGGCATCCACCAGGACCGGGCCGTCGTAGGCCAGCATGGCCGCAATACCATTCTCTAGCTGATCGGGGTGGTCAATCACCATACCCTTAACGCCAAAGGCGGCAGCCAACATCTCAAAATTGGGCATCCCCACTTCCATGTTGGACGACGAGTAGCGCTCGCCAAAGAAGTTTTGCTGCCACTGACGCACCATGCCCTGCCAGCCGTTGTTGATGATGACCGTTTTGACGTTGATGCCGTATTGGGCCAGCGTAGCCAGCTCCTGCAAGTTCATCTGGAAGCTGGCGTCACCGCTAATGCAGATCACTTGATGGTTGGGCAGTGCCACCTGTACGCCCATGGCAGCGGGCAACCCAAAGCCCATTGTCCCTAGCCCCGCACTGGAAACCCACTGACGGGGACCGTTCTTGAGGAACTGCGCCGCCCACATCTGGTGCTGGCCCACGTCTGTGGTGTAGTAGGCATGGGGGGCCTGTCGGGTCAGCTCGGTAATCACCTGCTGAGGGGAGAGGATATCGGGATAGGTGGGGACCTGAAGGGGATATTTGGTTTTCCAGGTTTGGATGCGATCGCGCCACGCCTGAGTCTGCCCCGAAATCGCGACGTGATTGCCGTCGTGAATCCGGTCGAGAATCTGCCCCAGCACCTTGCGGACATCGCCTACAATCGGCACCGTCGGCACGCGATTTTTGCCCACTTCTGCCGGGTCAATGTCAATGTGAATCACTTTGGCGCGGCTGGCAAATTCGTCTAGCTTACCGGTAACCCGGTCATCGAAGCGGGCCCCCACCGCAATCAGCAGGTCACACTCGCTGACAGAAAAGTTGGCGTAGGCCGTGCCGTGCATACCCAGCATGCCTAGCGATAGCGGATGGTGCTCGTCAAAGGCCCCTTTACCCATCAGCGTGGTGGTGACAGGAATCTGGAAATGTTCAGCCAGCTGACGTATTTCGGCATGGGCTCCGGCCGCGATCGCACCGCCCCCCACGTATAGCAACGGCTTCTGGGCCGCCTGCATCAGGCGAATCGCATTGTTGAGCTGGCGCGGGTTGCCCTTGGTCGTCGGCTTGTAGCCCTGGAGGTGAATTGATCCCGGCTCCACCGGGCTGTAGTCAAACTCTTCGATGCCTACGTCTTTGGGAACATCGATCAGTACGGGGCCGGGCCGCCCCGTACGAGCAATGTAGAAGGCTTCAGCTACGATCCGGGCCATATCACGCGGGTCGCGCACCACATAGGAGTGCTTGACGACAGGCAGCGTGATCCCAAAAATGTCGGTTTCCTGGAAAGCATCACTGCCGATGGCTCCACGGGGCACCTGCCCGGTCACCGCTACCATCGGAATCGAGTCCATCTGCGCGGTTGCCAGTCCGGTCACTAAGTTTGTCGCCCCCGGCCCCGAGGTGGCAAAGCAGACCCCCACTTCACCCGTTGCCCGCGCATAGCCGTCCGCAGCATGGGAGGCCCCTTGCTCGTGGCGCACCAGAATGTGCTGTAGCTTGCCAGCGGCCTCTGCTTTGTATAGCTCGTCGTAAATTGGCAGGATCGCCCCACCGGGGTAACCAAAAATGTGCTTCACCCGGTGGCGAATCAGGCTGTCAATCAGCGCATAGGCCCCAGACGCGCGCTGGGTTGTCGGTTTAGACAGTGGCGGTTGTAGAAGAGAGACCATGGGCTTGCAGGCGACAGTTTTAGAGGGTAAACGGTTATTTATTTTACAACTCTGCCCTGGGGTGGAGGGAGGTTACGGGAAAATGTTTCTATTTGCTGACCTTATCAGTCAAGTCAGTCAAGCGAACCGCAGTCGTTCATGGCGAGACTGGGTTACATCACTTGCGGGTCTACCCGATCTTTTACCCGCTGGGGCTGTCCCCACAGGACCTTTTCGTGGGTGTAAATGACCATACCGGGACGAGCGCCTTTGGGCTTATAAACGTGTTTGGGCTGGGTGTAGATGACGGGAACCTGCTCGGACTGACGGGCACGGCTGAAATAAGCAGCAACGTCGGCGGCAAAGGCTAAATCGGCGTCGCTAGGCACCGCCCCAGCATTGAGCCGCAGCAGGACGTGGCTACCAGGGATTTCCTGACTGTGCAGCCACAGGTCATAGTCGGTGGCGACTTTGCTGGTGAGGATGTCGTTTTGGTTGTTGTTGCGACCGACCAGCAGTTCATGGCCACTAGGACTTTTGAAGTGGCGAAAGTTAGGCGCGTTGGATTTCTTCTCACGCACGTAGGGAATATCTAAATAGCCCTGGTCGATGAGCTCATTGCGAATATCTTCTAAGGTCTCTAGATCGCTAGTCTGACTGTAGACCAGAAGCTGCTGTAGAGCGGCATCAACCTGTTCTAAATACTGTATTTCCTCAGTAACGGCAGTCAGCAGCGGCAGGATCGCATTGCGGGCTCGCTTCTGCTTTTGATGACGTTTGTACAGTCGCTGGGCATTTTGGATGCCGGTCTTATCGGGATCTAGGGGAATCGTGACCGGTGCACCGCTATCAAAGTCGGTGAGTTCAACCTGGGTGAGTCCCGGCTTCCAGGCATGGGGATGGGCCATGAGTAGATCGGCCTGCTGTCGATAGGTATCGGCCTGATCGGACAGGGTCAGACGCTGTTGAAAGTCGTCGGCTTTCTGATGCAGTTTGCGCAGCATCGTTTTTAGCTTTTGACTCAGCTGGTGGTGGAGTTGGCTAAAGGTTTGCTGGTTGAGCTGCTGCTGATAGTAGCGCTCCAACAGGGTTTGGGCATCGGCAGCGGGCTCCACGGATCCCCAGCCTAAAACGGTATAGCCTTTTTCAGACCAGCCTGGCTCAAAATGCTGTTTTTGCAGTCGAATTAACCAGGTTTGCCACTGTTGATACAGACGCTGCCAATCATCGGGCCTCAAGCTATCGGTATTCGCTTCTGCGTCTAAATTTGCTGCCGCGCACAGCTGCCGCACCAGCGCAGAGCTGAGACCGCTGTAAGACTGAATCATCATCTTGCGCAGCTTGCCAGGAATCAGACTGATTCTTTCCTGCCAGGCAGTATATGTTTCTTCAATATGGGGGACAGGCCCGGATAAACCCGGTGGATGCTCGTAGCGATCGCCCGTACGAATCGGCCTCAGACTGGACTGGCTCTCACTCACCTGATGGGCCGCCGTAATAATGGTTTGGTCAGCATGGGTCAGAAACAGGTTGCTGTACTTGCCCATGATCTCAATGTAGAGGTGGTGCTGGGCCGCTTCGCCAGGACGGGGAGCAAACTGAAGGTCTAGAGCACGTTCCCAAGGAGAGAGCACATTAAGCTGGGTTAACGCTAACCCATTGAGCTGATGCTTAAGCTGCTGACTAAAGGTAAAGGTGTCTGGACCTTTGGGGGGCGCAGCACCGATATGCAGGCGAGCAGCCTGCGGGTGCCAGCTCAGCGTCAGCCAGCTTCGTCCCGACAGCGTTCGTAGCGCCATGCAAACGGTGGTGAGATCGCGCTGCACTACCTGTTCGCAGCGGGCCGGTAGGTAGCGCGATCGCAGCTCGTAACAAACCGCTGACAAGGTCGTGAAATCAACTGGCTGCACGGGCATTCCTCAGAAACTTTATGCTTTCGTCGAAAAAGCCAATAAAAATCAATCATTCCCCCCTTAAATCGCATATTCCACACTTTAAAGTTTCGAATACGATAGACGTAAGGCCCTTAACGCAAAAAAATAGGACAAAAGTTACGGATCCGAAGAAAGATCGTTGACTTTCCGATAAGATTATTCCTGCCAAACTTTAGAACCCCGTTAAACCCTGACCTTAGATCACCCCTCATTCAGCTCATATTCCCCAGCTCATATTCCCAGATCAGCTTTTCAACACAGATCAGCCCATCGTTAGTCTTAATTCTCTGCCTAAATGGATATCAAGCTCATAAACATCGGTTTTGGCAATATTGTCTCAGCCAATCGGGTCGTTGCCATCGTCAGTCCGGAATCAGCACCGATTAAGCGCGTGATTACGGATGCTCGAGAGCGCGGACAGCTGGTCGACGCCACCTACGGTCGACGAACGCGCGCCGTCATGATCACGGATTCAGGCCATGTCGTTCTATCTGCTATTCAGCCCGAAACTGTGGCTCAACGGTTTGTCGTTAGTAAAGAAAGTCACGCAGACTAGTACGGAAAGATCTAGTAAGTAGATAGCCTTAATTATTTGATGGCATGTCATTCCGTAAAGCCCGCTGGGCATGAACGCGCTTTAGCGGCTCCTTTG
>CAWUKV010000085.1:0-21541 GCA_963923025.1 uncultured bacterium | reverse complement strand
GACGCTTACTATCAAGAGATTGGCCGTGCAGGCCGGGATGGAGAACCGTCGGATATCAAGCTGTTTTATCACCCTGACGACCTGAAACTGCAGCGCTTCTTGGGAAGCAGCGGCACCATTGCTCGAGAAGAACTATTGCAGCTCACTCAGCAGATTCAGTCCCAGACCGACCCCATCGCGAAAGCGGCAATTCAAGCTGACAGTTCTCTTTCTGCGGCAAAACTCGGCGCTGCTTTTACATATTTAGAAGCAGCCGAGCTCATTGAGCAGCTAGATACTGACAGGATTGTTTCCCAGCCTATTAACGATCTAGAACAGCAGCTTGACCAGGCTGAAACGGTCCAGCAGCGGCAGCATACGGCTGAACAGTCCCAGTTACAAATGATTCAAGACTATGCGGAGACGAATACCTGCCGTCGGGAATCTTTACTGAGCTACTTTGGCGAACCCTTTGAGGGTCCTTGCAATCGATGCGACAACTGCCGCCAACAGGCTGCTCCTACAGATCAGTATCTCCAGCCGTTTCCCCTGGGTAGCACCATTATTCATACCAGCTTTGGCCGAGGACAAGTGCTGCGTTACGAGGCAGACAAAGTTGTTATCTTATTCGAAACCGTCGGCTACAAAACCTTTGTTACAGAACTCATTGCCGATGCCGTCCGCTGTATGGATTCTCCCTAACTTAGGCTTACCAGCCGAACCTATACGGCCATAACCGCACACTGATACTTTACCTGCTGTTCGCAGGCTTCGAGTAGCGCTAGCACGCGGCTGACCCCAAGCTGAGCGAGCTTAGGCTCTTGCTCAAAGTATTTCTTCAAGTAGGTGACGTACTGCTGCTGTTTCTCGGTCCGGCTCATATCAGGGGGAACTGGCACAACATAGTCGTAATCTTCTATGGTTTTGTTTTTGCCGTTGCAGTTGCCCGCTGTCAAATCAACCCAGTAGGTCTCGTACTGCAAAAAGCAGTGAACTTGCGGAATGTAGTCTAGACCGCAAGGTGCCAGTATGGCATTCACGCCTGTGACAATGCGGTCGTCTAGGCGATAGAATCCGTCATTTTTTTGAATGGGGACACCTAGCTCAGTGGCCAAACGAGCCAGCAGACTGTGCTTGGTGGTGCAGTTGCCCCGATGCTCACTAAAGACCAGGTCAGAATGTGCAGAATCGCTATTGGAACCGTAGGGCACTGCCTTTAGCCAACGGGCTGCGGCTTGCAGCGTTTTCAAGTCTCGGGCTAAAAACTCAGCCGAAACCGGTCCTTGTTGGGTTAAGGCTACGGCGGGAAATACGTCGATAGGGTCCATAGGAAATAGAGTCCGTAGGGAATGCAGGTCGCGGTACCTGTCGCTTTGCCGTCCAGGCAAAGCCTACGCGGCCCACGACCTAGAATCAATCGATGTCTTGTCGGTAATGACAGGACGGTGGTGCTAGCCGCAGCAGCTGACAGCAGCAGGTGTGGTTGCTGGGTCAGTGTCGGCCACCTTCACGACAAAGATTTCCCAGCTGTTGCCGTCGGGGTCCGTCACCCAAACTTTGTCCTGGAGGGCATAGCAGCAGTCGGTATCCGCCTCTTCAAAGGTGGCTAACCCGGCAGATTTGAAGCGCGCGATCGCGGCCTTTACCGCCGCCGTGCTATCGACCTGAATGCCCAGATGGGACAGATGCCGATCCGCATCGCGCACGCCTAGCTGGCCGGGGAACCATCGCTGCAACTGCTGCATAGTCCGCGTTAACGGTGTCGGCTTCTGGCGCTGATGGGATGCCTCCAGCGCTAAGTTTAGCCCCGGTTCATCCAAATCAAACTTGGCATAGTCTGCCTTGTGCTTCACCGGCTGCATGCCAAACATTGCCTGATAGAAGGCAACCGACTGATTAATATCGTCAACCATCAGCGAAACATGCGTTTTGAGGGCAGTCATCGGCATCACCTAAATCTATATTTCTAAGAATATCGAAATAAGTGAATCATGCCAATACCTCGTCAGCAATTCTTGACGCGATCGCA
This sequence comes from uncultured bacterium, assembly GCA_963923025.1. Taxonomy (GTDB): domain Bacteria; phylum Cyanobacteriota; class Cyanobacteriia; order Phormidesmidales; family Phormidesmidaceae; genus CAWUKV01. The sequence goes on along the minus strand of CAWUKV010000085.1, from coordinate 19,533 downwards.
GGTGAGGTTAGCTCAAATGATAATGGGGTTTTGGATGAACCGTAGCGCCGCATCCGGGAGCAACGGTTTAGCAAAGTAGAATCCTTGAACCTTGTCGCAGGCGAGGGCCTTGAGCTGATCCAACTGATTGATTGTTTCTACCCCTTCAGCGACAACTGCCATGTCTAGGCTGCGGGCCAGTTCGATGATCGAGCGGGCAATTTCGGTATTCTCGCCGTCTTGCTTAATGTGGCGAATGAAGGACCGATCAATTTTGATGGTGTCGACCGGCAACTGCTGCAAACGGCTGAGTGAAGAGTAGCCCATGCCAAAGTCATCGATGCATAGACCCACGTTGAGCTGCTGCAGTGTTTTAAGGACTTGCATGGAGATGTCGATGGTCTGAATCAGCGCGTTTTCGGTGATTTCTAGACGAAGCTGCTCGGGAGCTAGCCCGGTTTCATCCAGAATGCGCTCGATTTGCTCAATCAGTGCGAAGTGGGTCAGCTGACGAGGGGAGACGTTGACGTTGACGGTGGGTCGCAGCTGTGCGGGCAGTGCCTGCTGCCATTGGCTGATTTGGCTACAGGCCGCGCTCAGCACCCAATAGCCAATGTCGGTGATTACCCCGGTCTCTTCCATGACAGGAATAAATTCTGCTGGGGAGATAGACCCATGCTGGGGATGATTCCAGCGAATCAAGGCTTCTACACTCGCTGTTTTTCCTGTTGTCAGGTCAATAATGGGCTGGTAGCGCACATGCATTTCCTGGCGCTGCACGGCCTGCTGCGAGTGGTTGGAAATTTGCCAGAGGGTGACGGCTCGCTGGTGCATGGTTTCTTCGAACACGGTATGGCAGGCTCCACCCTGAGCCTTGGCTCGGTAGAGCGCCGTGTCGGCATTGCTCAGCAGGGTGCTGGCCGTCTGTTCACCATCGCTGTACACCACCCCAATGCTGATGGTGGTGTACGTCTCGCAGCCGCCAACTAAGAAGGGGCGTCGTAGGGCGTCGTGAATGCGATCACACACCGCCGTGACGTCCTCGAGTCCGGTGGTCTCCTCTAACAGAATGGCAAACTCATCTCCGCCCAGCCTTGCCAGTGTGTCGCAGCGCCGTACGCAGGCTTCGAGGCGTCGTGCCAGCGTGACTAAGAGCTGATCCCCAATACTGTGACCAAGACTTTCGTTGATACCCTTAAAGCGATCTAGATCGAGAAACAGAACCGCGCATCGTTTGCCCATGCGTCGTTCCAGGCGTTTCAGGGTTTGCTCCAGACGGTTTACAAACAGTGCCCGGTTAGCCAACCCAGTCAGCAGATCGTAGAATGCGTGGTGTTTGAGTTGGTCCTCCATCCATTTGCGTTCCGTCAGATCGACGACCTGTACTAGAAAACAAATGGGGCGCTGTAGGCTATCGCGCACCATCGTCACCGTCAAGCTGACTTGCAGGGGGGCTTTGGCGTCGCTCCGGTGGCGAGTTTCAGTCTGAAAATGTTGACGATTGCCGCGAATCAGCTGAGAGCCTAGCGCACAGAGCAACGGTACATCTTCGCAGTCGGTAAAGTCTTTGAAAGACCGCGCCAGCAAATCGAGTTCTTCTACCCCGAGGGCATCACAAAAGGCTTGATTGGCGCTCAGGAAACAGCCATTCAGATCAAGAATGGTCATGCCAATGGGCGAGAGCCAAAAAATTTGCTTCAGCGTCTTGGTATTGAGCGGATCCGGTGACGCAGCCGGAGCGGATGCTGCGGGTAAATTAGAGGCATCATCGGACGTCGGCGACGTCCCTGTGCGCAGTGCGGTGACACGACGGGCTGAGAGAGTATTCATGTGGGGTTGCTCAAAACCTCAATGCCATAGAACAGGGTTAACGCCTTAAACCACGGCCAGCCAAAAACAAGGTCCCCATCAGGGAAATTGCAGCTCTGGACGTGGCAGAGGTCTAGTTTCTACAACAGCTCGGTATTGTCATCTCAGGAAAATAGTGGAGGATGGGCTCAAATCTCACTGCTGCTTTAAGAGAGCGCACTGAGAACCGTGTTTGTACCTGTCTTGCCTTACTGTAAAGGAGATATGACAGATTTTGAATAAGTAGATGTACGGAGGAGACGTCAGCGGAACTTGCAAAGGCTGGTGGGCTCGCTCTTCACATTCCTGAAGTTTGATTTTAAAGAAGAACGACAGTTCGCAGAGTCTCTAAACAACGGTATATTATTTGTCATTTTGCCCAGTATTGTTGCACCAGGAACAAAAGATCGGCCAACGCTCAGCAAAATCACTTAATCGAGGCCGTGAAACCGCTTAATCGTCAGCGGACACTGATGGGGGGCGAGATGGCGTCTGCGCTTCCGAGGTCCCCGCTGCGGTGAGTTGGCTCGCTCGCTGAAGCCGAATTTGTCTGTGTAGTTGTTGTAGACCCCAAGCGCCGGGTAGCGCCAACGCAGCGAGTCCCAACCAAAATGCTTGCGTGATCGCGCCCGTCTGATCTAACGCCCACCCCCCAGCGGGTGGCCCCACCAAATATCCCATTGCCCAACCCAAGGAATTGACCGATAGATATACTCCTCGCAGGTCTGCCTGGGCCAGATCTGCCACCAGCGTGGAGGCCACGGGCATGTAGACGACGGTCGCCGCAGCCAATACCGCCAGCGCCACCACGGACCATAGCAACGCGCTGCCCTGACCCACCAGCCAAATAGCGACAAATCCGACGGCCCAAAGTCCCAGCGAGAGGGTGAGCGATCGCGCCGGTAGAACGGCTTTTAGACGGCGGGCCACAGGTAGCTGCAGCAGCGCTGTTAGCGTAACGTGTCCGGCAAATAACCCGCTCAGCACCGTTTCTGAAAAGGGCTGACCGTTGGGCAACTGGGCGAACCGATTGAGATATACCGGCAGCGTACTCTGGACCTGAGCCAGATAGGTCGTGAACAAAATATTAACAACAAAATAAACCTGTAGGCGACGGTCGCGCAGGGCAATGCCCCATCCTTGCCAAAAGGGTGTGTGCGCTGACTGCTGGGGTCGCGTCTCTGCCAGGGCAATGGCAATGATGCCGAAAAAGATGAGAAACGTCACGCCGTCGATGACAAACAGGGCCCGATACGCCCCTGTGGCACTGATCAAAATACCGCCTAGCATCACGCCCAGGCTGACACCGAGGCTGTCGGCAAGGCGAACTAGGGCATAGGCTTCATTCCGCTGTGGTGCAGGCGTCAGATCCGCCACGGTGGCCTCGGCGGCTGGCCAGTACAGGCCAATGCCGAGCCCCATTAGCAAATTGCCCAGGACAAAGCTGGGAAAATTGGTCGAAGCCACAAAACAGGCGTCCGCTACTGCCGAAATCGCTGACGCTAGCAGCAGCGTTTTGCGTCGTCCCCAGGTTGGGGCGTCGGCCATAGCACCGCCCACGAGCCGCCCGCCAATGCCCGTGACCGACTGTGCCCCCAGCCCCAGCCCAACGGCCGTTGCCGATAGCCCCACCTGATTGACAAAGAAGATCGGCGCGTAGAACAGGGTGAAGCCAATGCCCAACTGTAACAACAGCCGCCCGGCCGCTAAAATCCACACGCGTCGATCTAAATCCGGCAGCAGCGTCCGCCAGCCTGGAGGCCCGCTCATGGATACCTACTTGTCGCTTCTATCGGCTCTTTTTGATTGAGGCAGAACATGACTGGGCTGGCCTATCGGACCGTCTTCACGCCTCCAGCATTCTACGCGCCCGTGGCCCTAATCACATCTGTCGGTGGCATCTACCGGGTCAGGCTTGCACAGTCGGGCTCAGCAGTTGGTGGTACTGACGGAGCAACCGTGAGCTGAACCGGTAGGGTGATAATGAACGCTGCCCCTTGTCCCGGTTCGCTCTGGCAGCGGAGCAGTCCTTGGTGCATCCCCGTGACCGTCTGATAGCTGGTCGATAGCCCTAAACCTGTTCCTTCTCCCACAGCTTTGGTAGTAAAAAATGGGTCAAAAATATGGGCTTGTGTGGTCGGTGCAATGCCCGGGCCGTTGTCTGCAATGGTAATTTCGACCGTCTTCCCCTCGTCGCCCGTGGTGCGGGTGGTGAGGGTAATCTCTCCGGGCTTAGCGTCCGACATCGCTCTGAGGGCATCAACAGCGTTATCCAGAATGTTCATAAACACCTGATTCAGCTGTCCGGCGTAGCATTCTACCAGCGGTAAATCGCCATAGTGTTTGACGATGGCAATATCGCTCTGTTGGGCGCTGGCCCGGAGACGGCTGGCCAGTAGCATCAGGGTACTGTCCAAACTGTGGTGGATATCGACCACCTTGAGTTCTGCTTCATCCAGTCGTGAGAAGGTGCGGAGCGACAGCACAATCTGACTGATGCGATCAACGCCATTTTGCATTGAGGCGATCAGACGGGGCAGATCGTACCGAATAAACGGCAGGTCTGCGGCTTCTGTGTTTGCCCGCAGCTGATCTGAAATCTGAGTACATTCTTGCTGATACTGCTGCAGCAAATCCAATAGGGTCTGAGCGTATTCCTCCGCCGGGAGCAGGTTGCCGTTGATGAAGCTGATGGGATTGTTAATTTCGTGGGCAATGCCAGCCACAAGCTGTCCTAGGCTAGACATCTTCTCGGTTTGAACAAGCTGCACCTGGGTGCGTTGTAGCTGCTTTAAAGCCTCTTTGAGCTGAGTTTCGGCGGCAGTGCGATCGCGCACCTCCTGGGCGAGCGAATCGTTCGCCCGCGTCAGGGCTGAGGTCCGCTCCTTCACCACCTGCTCTAGCCCCAAGTAAGAGCGAGCTAGCTGATCGGCCATGTGATTAAAGGTTGCTGCGAGCTGCGCCAGTTCATCACCCGTATGAATCTCCAGACGATGCTGTAGATCACCCTGACCAATGGCCGTTGCGCCCTGTTCTAGGTGAGTGAGCGTCTGGAGGAGCGGCCGAAATAGCCAATAAAACTGCAACCCCAGCAGCAGCACAATGAGGCTAAGCCCGGCCACCTCTAGCTGTTTGGCTGTCCGCCGAATCGACTGAAAATCGTCCAGGAGTTCGGTCTGCCATCGCTTACTGCTGTCGAGCAGCTCATAGATGTAAATGCCGATTTCTCGTTCGTGGGTGTGCAGGCTCAAGATGAGGCGCTCTGAACCCTCATTGGTATCGGTTTTTTCCAGCAGGCGGTTAATCTCCCGCGCCAGCGCCTGGTGACGTCGCTCTACGGAAAGTAGCTGGATTTCAGCGAGCGGATCGGTCTGAGGCAGCGTTTGCTGGAGCCAGCGTAATTTTTCTGTAAAAGTGGCTTCGGCCTCGGCCATTCGAGCCGCCTGATCCGGTCTAGGACTGAACAGAATTTCTGTCCCAATGGCAATTTCGTCCTGCAAAGCCAGTTCCAGGTCTAAAATCGTCGCGGTGGTCTCAGTGACCAGCTGCTGCTTGGTCAGGTAGGTCTGACTGACCCGCTGCGTCAGTAACGCTCGCCCTACCGAGAGCCCAACGGTCAGTCCAATCACCGCAATAGCGGAGCCCCAAAATTTCGTCCGTATCCGCATGCTGCTCTGATTCGGTCTGACTTAGACTGTTATCGCACTGGGGTTAGGATGCCCGTTTTGGCCGATCAGTCTAGGGTTCAGTCAAAACGTAGGTTCATTTAAGTACAAATAAACTATTATCGGGTATTGGTCTGGGTTAGCGTGACCCAAGCAGAGAAACTATGGCGGTAGATATAGCGTTAGAACGGCGGGCCCAGGAACTGCGATCGCAGCTTCACCAGGCCAGCTATGACTATTACGTCCTGGATGCGCCGACGCTGCCGGACTCGGTTTACGACCGCCTGTACCGAGAGCTGCAAGACCTCGAAGCCCAGCACCCGGTACTCCGCACCGCCGACAGCCCAACCCAGCGTGTGGGGGCCAAACCGGCCAGCCAGTTCACCTCGGTGCAGCACAACATTCCTCTGTACAGCCTGGAGAATGCGTTTGATTTAAATGAGTACCGGCAGTGGACGGCCCGATGGCAGCGACTGGCGGAAATTGACAGCGCCCCCGCCGTAGCCGAACTCAAGATTGACGGCAACGCGCTGGCGCTGACCTACGAAAATGGGGTGCTGGTGCGCGGAGCTACCCGTGGCGATGGTACCGCTGGCGAAGACATTACCCAAAACGTCAAAACTATCCGCTCAATTCCCCTACGACTTCAGATTCAGCCCCCGCCCCCCGTGGTCGAAGTCCGAGGCGAAGCCTTTATTCCCAACAATGTTTTTGATCAGATCAACACCGAGCGGGCAGCGGCAGGTGACGCGCTGTTTGCCAACCCCCGCAACGCTGCCGCAGGTACCCTGCGACAGCTCGACTCAAAGGTAGTGGCAGCCAGACGGCTAGACTTTTTTGCCTACACGCTGCTGCTGCCAGAGGGGTTCGGGGCGTCCGCTGATACCGTTCCCCCATCAAGCCAGTGGGATGCGCTCGAAACGTTGCAGACGCTGGGGTTCAAGGTCAACCCCAACCGAGCCCTGTGCGATACCGATGACGACGTTGCCGCCTTTTACAAGCGCTGGGAGACAGAACGGGAGCAGCTGCCCTACCTGACCGATGGCGTTGTGGTTAAGCTCAACGACGTTGCCCTGCAACAGCAGCTTGGCTTTACCCAAAAGTTTCCCCGCTGGGCGATCGCGCTCAAGTACCCTGCTGAAGAAGTCCCCACCCGCATCACGGGACTGACGTCACAGGTGGGCCGCACCGGAGCCGTGACCCCCGTAGCTGAGCTAGAACCCGTGCAGCTGGCGGGTACCACCGTTGCTCGTGCCACCCTCCATAACGCTGACCGGCTGGCCGAACTCGACATCCACCTGGACGACACCGTTATCGTTCGAAAAGCAGGCGAAATCATTCCAGAAGTGGTACGGGTGCTGTCAGAGCTGCGACCCGCAGACGCCGAGCCCTGTCATCTGCCTGCCACCTGCCCAGAATGCGGCGAGGGGTTGGTAAAGCCTGAAGGCGAGGCGGTAACTCGCTGCATCAACACATCCTGCCCAGCGATTTTACGAGGGGCAATTAGCCATTGGGCCAGCCGAGACGCGTTAGATATTCAGGGGTTGGGCGAAAAGTGGGTGCAGCAGTGGGTTGAGCGCGGCATGGTCCGGTCCGTTGCTGACCTCTACGACCTGACGGTTGAAACCCTGCTGCCGCTGGAGCGTATGGGCCAGCAGCTGGCTCAAAAGCTAGTCACTGCCATTCAAGCTTCCAAAACCAAACCCTGGGACCGGGTGCTCTACGGTCTGGGCATTCGCCACGTGGGCAGCGTCAATGCCAAGCTGCTGACCGAGCCGTTCTACACGGTGGAACGGCTTCAAGCTGCATCCGTAGAGGACATTGCCGCGATTTACGGCATCGGCCCCGAGATTGCCCAATCAGTCCACGACTGGTTCCAGGTGGGGGCCAATCAGGCCTTGGTGGAGCGGCTAAGCGTAGCGGGACTCCAGCTGTCCGGTCCACCCCCAGCCGTCTCTGATACGCCCCGTCCGCTAGACGGCAGTACCTTTGTGTTGACCGGGACCTTACCTACCCTGACGAGAGCGGACGCAAAGGCTAAAATCGAGGCGGCTGGCGGCAAAGTCACCAGCTCAGTTAGCAAAAAGACCAGCTACGTCGTGGTTGGTGCCGAGGCGGGGTCCAAGCTAGAAAAGGCCGAGCGGCTAGCGTTGACGCTGCTGAGTGAAGCCGAACTGCTGGCACTACTGGAGAGCAAGACGGCTCCCGTTCCCGACAGCTGATATCAGAACGCCGATGCCCATAATGCGGTTAACCCACCTGTAGATCTCATTGAGCAGTAGTTGAAGACAGTATGAGCCGACGACATCTAAAACAGGGGCCTTGGAATCAAGCGGTTTTGCGGCGGGGATTGACCCAGCTGGGCTTTGGCCTTGGGCTGCTGCTGGCACTGACGCTGCCGGGGCATTCGGCAGACAGCGTAACCGTCTCCTACGGTGTTCTCGAACGCTCCATCCAGCTAGACGATCTAGAAGCACTTGCCGATGAGGGAGTGCTCTCGAAAGATCTGCAAATCTACGCGGGTTATTTGAATCTAGACGACGCGGACATCGACCAGATTCGTCAGGCGCTTAACCAGCCTGCCGACATTGACGTAGTATCTATCGACCGCTTTCTCTACACCCGCCAGGGCGAATATCTCTTAAATATTCTGGCGGAAGTGATTCGCACTGCCGGTCGGCGGCAGGATTTGCGGGCAATTCGTGGCCCCGTGATTTTGGCTGCCGCTGACGAGGCGGAGGGCCTCACCCTGCTCAATGTACTGCGCCGATTTCCCACGCCGACGGTACGGGTTGACCTGGCTAAAGGGTTTGCTATTGCCCGAGAACTGGACCGCAGCGTCATCCAAACCAGTTCTGCCATCAACACCATCAGTCAAGAAGCTACACTCCTGGCCGAAGAACTGCCGCTCACGCCCGCAGGCCAGCAGACGATCACTCGCGCTACCCGCTCCGGGCCTTACCGTATTGAACGCACCGCCCTGAGACAGACGCCGCTGCCGGTTGATATTTACGCTCCGTTGGATGTCTCAGGCAACCGCCTGTCGGAACGGCCAGCGGTGGTCATCTCCCATGGGCTTGGCTATGACCGCACCGTATTCCGGTATCTGGCAGAGCGATTGGCCTCCCACGGCTTTGTTGCCCTTGCTGTAGAACATCGGGGCAGCTCCGCCGAGCAAATCAACGCCCTACTGACGGGCCGTTCGGCCATGGTTGTTCCCGATAGCGAGTTTCTAGAACGACCTCGCCAAATTACGGCCCTGTTGGATGACCTGGAGGCACAGACCGTCTGGCAACGGCAAATCGACTTTGACCGCATCGGTGTGCTGGGTCAGTCCTTTGGCGGCTACACGGCACTGGCGCTGGCTGGGGCAGAGCTGAATTTCGACCAGCTGGCAGCCGCCTGCCCGCCAGAGGCGCTGTCGCTCAACGTATCGCTGCTGCTGCAGTGTCAGGCGCTGGAGTTGGCAGGCCCATCAGCAACGCTGGATTTATCTGATGAGCGAGTCAAGGCTGCGATCGCGATTAACCCCATTACTAGCGTTCTCTTTGGTGAGTCTAGCCTCAGCCAAATTGCCCACCCCACCCTGATTCTGGCAGGCGGCGCAGACACGGTGGCCCCCGCCCTAAGCGAACAGATTCGCCCCTACACCTGGTTGACGATGCCGGACCGCTATCTAATGGTGATGCCGCTGGGGACCCACTTTTCCGTCAGCGCCATTAGCGAGACGGGCAGCGAAGCCTTTGTCCTCCCGCCTGACGTCATCGGTCAGCGTCCTGACATTGACCAAGCCTATGTGGCCGCAACAGGTTTGGCCTTCTTTGAAACCCATCTACAGGCGGGGAGCCAGTTTCGTCCCCTACTCTCCAGTGCGGGGACCATTGCTCTCAGCAATCAGCTGAGCCAGCAAAATGTTCCCCTGTGGTTACTGCAAAACTTCTCGGCGGAGATGCTTCAGGCTAGCCTGGCTCAGCCTTCACCTGCCGTTGAGTCGGACCTTTCTCCGAATCCTCTGCTGAGCCCAGATGCTGCCATAGATCCCACAATAGAAGCAGACCCCGTCAACTCTCTGCCCGCCGATGCCCAGCCCTGATATTCCAGAATCTAGCCCTCAAACCGGTCCTCAATCGGGTCCTCAATCGGGTCCTCAAACGGGTCCTCAAACGGGTCCTCAAACGGGCCCTCAAACGGGCCCAACGTCTGCTACCCCCAAACCAACTGGCCACAAGTACAGCGGTTTCCTTAACCTTAACAAACCCAGCGGCTGGACCTCCCACGACTGCGTTGCTAAGGTGCGTCGCCTGCTGGGCATGAAGAAAGTCGGGCATGCCGGTACCCTAGACCCCGCTGCGACGGGGGTGCTGCCCATTGCCCTGGGCAAAGCCACCCGTCTGCTCCAGTACCTGCCCAGCGACAAGGCGTATCGCGCCGTGGTTCGGTTTGGCACGATTACAGATACCGACGATCTCGATGGTCAAATTCTCCATCAGCAGCTGGTACCGGATCTCACCCTGGATACCATTCGCGCATTTTTACCGCAGTTTGTTGGCCAGATTAAACAAATCCCTCCACGGTACAGCGCTATCCAAGTCAAAGGCCAGCGGCTTTACGATTTGGCCCGTCAGGGTAAGGCCATAGATGTGCCAGAGAGAACCGTTGTTGTTCATGACCTACAGGTGAGTCACTGGCAGCCAGGAGATGCACCCGAACTCTCACTAGCGGTGAGCTGCGGGGCGGGCACCTACATTCGCTCCATTGCCCGAGATCTGGGTACGGCTGTGGGCACTGGAGCAACGCTGGCCAGTCTACAGCGGACCCAAAGCAGCGGGTTTGATTTAGACAGCAGTGGGTCGCTGGCCGACATTGCTCAACAGGTGGATGATGGCACTTTTTCACCCCTTCCCCCCGATATTGGGCTTCAGGCGCTTCCCGCCATCCAGCTCAACGCAGCGTCAACTCAAGATTGGTGCCAGGGCAAACGTCCGTCTTTAGCGGCTGAGCAAGTAGACACCCCGCAGCGGATTGTACGGGTTGTGGGGCCAGACAACAGCTTTCTTGGTGTTGGAGAGATTCGCGCTATTGACCAGGCTGTTGTGTTAGGACACAAGGTGGTGTACGCATAGCCAGTCTTGTTGTTACGAAGCCGCTATTGGATAACAGAGTTTTTATTGCGTTCGTCGGGTTGCTAGGGACAGTTCCTGGCACTGAAGTCTTTGACGCTGGAGCCCCTCGACGCAGCCGAATGGGTCTACCAACCCTTCGACTGCTATATGCCGGTAGCGGATGACTATCAGGTTTAACAGATTCTATAGCTCTCGCCACTGGGCTTAGGACATTTCTGGCGCTGAAGTGCTTGATGCTGGAGCCCAGTGGCCCGCAGTCGTGTACAAACGTTTGTGGCGACTGCTATACAGGGGTAGACTGGGCCTGCTTAAACCGATGCTTGTCGGTCTCACGCAGACGTTGACTGAGAAAACGGCAAATTTCTAGAATGATATGAGGACGCTGAGTAATCAGGCTGAGAAAGCGATTTTTCTCTAATTTGAGTAAGGTACAGTCGGTGAGTGCAATGGCGCTGTCCCATCTGGGCGCATCGTCGAATAACGCAATTTCACCAAAATACTGTTCTTTGGTCAGCTGCTTCAGCTCCTGCGGATCGCCGTCAATGGCCTTGACCAGTTGCACCGTACCGTCGGCGATGATGAACAGGTGTGTTCCCCAATCGCCCTCCGTAAACACAGTCTCCCCCGCAAGTACCTGAGCCTGTTCCAAACTCTTGTCAATCAACAACAGCTCATCCAGTGAGAGATTTTTGAAGAGTGCCACGTTTTTCAGTAGTAGCAAGCGATTCATAGCGGTGTTGGCAGACAGTGTGGATGGTTCTAGGGTACCGAAAATCTGGCTGGCGACCTGCTTAACAAAGGGATCGGGGTCATTTACCAGCGTCGAGGGCACCACCGACAGCGCAATTAGTGCCCCCGTTTTTAGCCAGCGGTCCTTTGATTCTAAAGCCTCTAGCAAGAGCTGGTAGCCTTTGGTGCGCAACCACTGCGGTGTTGGCTGCAATGGGCCAGAGCGACGGGGTCCGGGCGCGACGCGTGCTTCTAGCAGGGGCATCAGCGGCAGCACAAAACGGCGATGGCTGAGGGAAGCTAGGGCTTCGATGGCATTTTCAAGTTCACTCTGGTCCTGGGTAGCCAATAGACGATTCACAGAGTTAACGGTCCGGGCGTGACCCAATGCGGACAGGACAAACAGCACTTTTTGAATCAGGCGGTTGTGATAGTCGGCAATCGCCGCCTGTAATGGTTGCCAGTTTGGGTCTGCTGTGGGCAGCAGCTGCTGCCACTGGCGGGTACGGGCCAGCTGGCGATAGTCTGGCGTGAGGTAATCAAACAGTAAGTTACTGGCGTACTTTGTCCGCACCCGACCAATCGCCGTCACCGCAGCGTTGACGACATCTGCTGAGGACGCTTTGAGCTTGTCTTTGGCTAGGGTCAGTCCAGACCGACCGTAGGCCGCTAGGGCCGCCGCCGACTTTTGACGGACCCGAGGGTCATCATCGGCCAAGCCATCACTCACTTTCTGTAGCTGGTCAGGACAGTGGGTTAGGCGCAGCAGGTCATAGGCCACCATCCGCACCAGCGCGTCGCTGTGAGTGGTCTGGCTGCTGGCGATCGCAGCAATGTCTTCGTCGCCCCCTTGCGCCAAGGGCAGCAGTGCGTCTAACCCTGCCAAGATGACGGCTGGGTCCGTCTGACCCAGGATCACCTGGGGAATGAGCGGAATCAGACTTTGGTTGCCGCTGCTGGCGACAATGCGCGCGAAGATACGGGCCGTGAAGCTATCTAATGGGTCAGGCCAGTGCGGGGCTTTGCCGACCTGATCCAGCGTTTGGGCAATGGCGGCTAGCAACTGCAGTGACAGCGTTTCACCATCGGCCCATGTCTGAATTTGCTCGGCGCTGGGAATGACCTGATTAAGGATCAGTACCTCTGCGGCAAAGGGCTGGAGGGCCGGATGTTGTAACTGCTGTTGGAAATGGTCGACGAGCTGTGGGGCCTGGGCATAAAGCGCGATCGCACGTCCGTAGAGCACCTCATCGGCCTCTGGCACCAGCGCCTCTACCTCGGGGAGAAACTCACTGGTTGATCCCATCCGTACCGCTAGCTCTAGTCCCTTGAGCTGGGCGTACCGGTCTTCATCTGTTAGCAGTTCGCGCACCGCTTCGGCGGACTGGGGCGTCACCGGAATGGTCACCGCATCAAACTCGTCCAGCTCCAGCGTGTTGGAGCGAATCATATCCTCGAGTCCACTGGCATAGAAGCGGCCCATGGGCACCCGCACCAGTAGGAACAGTCCGGTTAGCCCTGTCACCACCCAGGTAATTTGCGACAGCGACAGCGTCCGCTCACCCACCCACAGCAGCCCGCCCACGAGGGTTAGCCCCAGCGCATAGATGACGCCGTCGCTCAGGGTCCGAATCCGGCCAATGAACTCACGGGGGATGGCATTGTAGTTGAGCTGATGGACGGGCAAGTTGATCGCTTTGTACAGTGCATCGCCGTTGATGTGCAGCGCGATCGCGCTGGGCAAGCCAAAGCTGATCAACAGCCCTGCAAAGCTGGCCAGCGTGGTAACCGGGTAGACCGCGTTGAGCCGTGCTACCCCTACGTTCTTTAGTAAGGGACGCGTCACGCCATAGATTACCGCTACCTGCACCACGCTGATCCCGATCCGCATCAGCCCTAAAAAGCCGGTCAGCGCCTGATCCGTGAAGTTCTGACCGTAAATGTTGAACCACAGAAACTCAGAGCTGAGATAGATCATCACCAGCAAGAAGCTGCTGGCCGCCAAGAACAGCGCCAACGGGTAGCGCTTAACCAAGTCAGGAAAGGTTTGCAGCGACTCTAGCAGCCCTACCGACTCACCCTTGGCCGGGCTCAGCCGCCGCTGGGAGTTTTCTAAGTACAACAGCTGCACAATGCCCAAGAAGAATACAATCGGCAGCACCAGCAGCAAATCTCGCGTTCGCAGGTAGTGGGACAGCAGCGTCGTTAGCCCACCCCCTAGCAGCGTCCCCACCGCCTGGGCAATGCCAATATACGGTGCATAGCGCTTGTACTCCAGGGTAGTGAAGTAGTCGGTCAGCAGGCTGGGATACAGTACATTGTTGTGAAAATCCCACTGAAAGAAGACGGCAATTAGCAGTGCGTAGTAGGCTGCCGGGGATTCGGTATTGAGCAGAAGACGAAGGCCCAGGGCGATTGCCACTGACCCGAGCAGCACCCAGCGGAACAGCACGGGCCGACTGTAGCGATCCACCACTTGGGAAAACAGCGCATAGGCGGGCAACGAACACAGCCCAATCAGCACAAATGCCAGCGGCAGATGCGACGCGCCCACGTAGCTGACAAATAGCGAATTGCCGATTGCCATACTCAGCACGCTGTACACCAGCACCGTTGCGGCCAGCAACAGGAGCTGGGTCAACCGATCCGGACGCAGCCACGCCGGTAGTCTCCATTGTGGGGTGGCAATTTGCACAGAATTTTTCGCGAGCTAAGCTTTATCAGAATGGCGGATGGCGGGGGCGATGACAACTGCTGAAAGGATAGATCAAGGACCGTTAGTCTAAAGCTCCTCCCCCTGCGGTGACGGATGGGGGGTGAGCCGCCACTGAAACCGATCTGTCCGCTGCCGCTGGCTCTGGCTGATCGCCCTCGGGTTCTCCTGCTCCAGACCTACCCTGCGGTAGCGTGACCCAAGGCATCAGCGCCGCTGCCACCAGCATAAAGATGCCCCCCAGCACGACGGCTAACAGCCGGTCATCATGGAGCCAGTGCTGCATCACCCAGCCAAATCCCAAGGACACGGCAATTTCCGGCAGCACAATAAAGAAATTGAAAATGCCTTGGTAGATGCCCCGCTGCTGCTGAGGAATTGCGTGGGTCAAGATGGCATAGGGTATGGACAGAGCGCTAGCCCAGGCCACACCAAAGCCCACCATCGACAGCAGCAGCCACACCGGCTGGTGAACCCACAGTAGCCCGATGAGGCTTATCCCACCACAGGTAAGGCAGGCACTATGCACGGCTTTGCGACCCTGCCATCGGCTTAGTCTAGGCAGCACAAACGAGAAGACAACACAGACCGCGTTGAATACACCAAAGCATACCCCTGCCCATTCAATGCCCTCGTCGTACACTGCGGAGTACAGGTCTACCGCGCCAAAGATGTTGCGTGCCACCGCAGGCGGGAAGTACAGAAAGAAGCAAAAAATCCCCAGCCAGGTAAACACTTGCACGCCAGCCAGTTGACGCATGGTTGGTGGCATATGCCCCAACGCTTGCCAGGTCTCTGTCAGGCTATTGAGCACACCGCCATGCTCGGCACGACGCTGTTTGAAAGCCTCTAGGTTTTGGGGCGGGCGTTCGGGGGTGGTGATCGCCGTCCACAGCACGGTGCTGAGGAACAGCGCTGCCCCCAGATAAAAAGAGAGTTCTACCGTTAGGGGAATCTGACGAAGACTGCTAGTCGTGGGGTCTACGGCAAACAGATGATTGAGCAGCCAGGGCATCAAGGAGGCCGCGATCGCGCCCATCCCTACCATCACACTTTGCATAGCAAACCCCTGAATTCGCTGCTCCTTCGGCAGCAGGTCGCCCACAAAAGCTCGGTACGGCACCATACTGACGTTGGCGCTACTGTCGAGAATCCACAACAGCCCCGCTGCCGTCCATAGCGCTCCGCTACTGGGCATGAGTATGAGTGCGGCAGAGGCTGCGATCGCGCCCATCAGCAGATACGGTCGTCTACGCCCCAACCGTCCCCAGGTGTAGTCACTCAGGTTGCCAACAATCGGCTGCACAATCAGCCCCGTCAGCGGCGCTGCCAGCCATAGTATTGGAATCTCATGCGCGCTGGCTCCCAAATGCTCAAAAATCGAACTCATGTTTGCCATTTGCAGCCCCCAGCCAAACTGAATGCCCAGAAAGCCCACATTCATATTCCATAGTTGCCAAGAGGAGAAGCGGGGGCGAGTCGCGTCTTCGGTATGGCTGGGGGTAACGGAAACGGCTGACTCTACAGGGGGCGCAGACGACATGAAGCTTATACGGATTAGCCTTTCTAGCATGACCGCTTATTGCCAGAATTGTGTTAGCGCTCGGCACACTTTACAAAAATACTTGCACATGGCATCACCTATGCAAGAACTGAGTAAATGTTCAGGATTTTGTGCCAACTAGATCTTCAAAACGCTTACTCTCTAGCCCTGAAACTCCCGTGAGTTAGCCATCTTGGCCGTCCATAACCGGGTAGGCGAGGACGCCTATCCCACAAAAATCAGGACACTCTTGGATGCTAGGCCCCAGAGGCCATCCGCATCGCTGTGGGTCATAAAGATGTTGGTCATGAAACCGCCAAAATCTTGCCGCAGATAAAGTTTTCGTAAAGAAGCCCTCCTGACACCATCCAAACTGCTGAAACTTTCGAACTCTTTTTCACAGTGCTGATGAAATTTGAGTCAAATCAACAGAGGTGCCTAAAACTGATGAATCACCGTAATTCGCTACTGGTCCTGATTGGGGCTCAAGCGATTGGAATACTCTTTTTCTTCCCGTACTATGCGTTCTTTTTGCACGGGGGGGCTGGCCTTCAGTATTTTTCAGTTGGGCTAGCGAGCCTGACACTCCTGAGTTTATGGAGTCTTCTGGTGCATAAGAAGTGGGCCTTATGGCTCGTGCTCACGGTAACGTCGCTTAAGCTAACGATTGATCTCTTTGCCTGGGCAACTGACCTAGAACGCGGCCTGTTGCAGCTCCTCAGTCAGGGAATTAATCTTGGCATTATTATTATCGCCTTCAAGACTCGGTTACCCAGCTATTCAAAACTGTTGTGGCGATACAAACTTTACTATGGCTTTGTGTTTGGGCTAGCGTCGCTGATTGGTATCTGGGGTCTCCTGATGCCACAGCGAGCAACTGAAGTGTTGCCCTTTGCGGTGCCGCCTCTCCACGCGCGGTTTTTGGGTTCTATGTATCTGTCTGGGGCCACGTTTATGGGGCTGAACATGTTGGTTAAACAATGGTCAGCGGTCCGCGTTGTCACCCCTATGATTGCGATTTGGACGGGTATGTTGGGGCTGATTTCGCTCTTTCATCTTGAGGCCTTTGACTGGGGGCGTATCCAGACCTGGATCTGGTTTATGGCCTACATTGGCTATCCCCTCATCGCCGCCTGGCTCACCTGGCAGCAGCGATCGCAGGTAGATCATCCATCGGGTCCAGATCTATCTCGGTTCCTGCGCCTTTACTTGGCAACACAGGGCGGCCTCGTGACGCTGCTAGCGCTCTGCCTACTGATCGCTCCAGGTTCAATGGTCAACGTCTGGCCCTGGAAGATTACACCCCTGCTGGCTCACATTTACAGTGCGCCTTTCCTGTCTTACGGGGTGGGCAGCCTTTACGCCCTCACCCAAAAAAGATGGTTGGAAATCAGAATAGTTATTTATGCCACGCTGGTATTTGCTGTAGGTGTTTTTGGCTCATCTCTTTATCATTTGATGTTGTTTGACTTTAGCCGTCTTAGCGTCTGGGCTTGGTTTAGTGGCCTTAGTCTGATGAGCATAACCTTGGCGCTGTTGGGGTTCGTTCCCACGCTGCGCAATTCCTCGGACCTGCGTCAAGAGAACGTTTAGATAGACCATTTTAGGCAAACATCGCAGATAGTATTAACACAACACATCATGGCTCCCTTGACCTCTAAAGTCCGTAGTACACCGATTTCTCTTCCCCTCAGGGTATGGCTGGCCGTTGAAATACTTTTCGGTGTTGCGGCCATTGGCTCAGTCTTCTTAAATCCTGAACGGACGGAAACAAATTTTGCTTGGCCCATTCAACCCACGGTAATGGCTGCCACCTTTGGGAGCTTTTATATGTCTGTGGGGCTGATGTTTGTCTTGGCAACCTTTGCCCGCCGCTGGCAGCAGGTACGGGCCGTGAGTATTCCGGCGGCGCTTTTTACTGCTTTTATGCTGCTGACCACGTTCCTGCATTGGGATAAGTTCACCCTGAATATTGCCCCGTTTTATGTGTGGTTTGCCAGTTATTTACTGCCGCCGCCGATTTTTGTGGCGCTGTTCTACACGCATCAAAAGAAGTCCGCTCCCATTGGCGTTCAGCGCGTCCGTCCGATTGCTAAATCGATTCGTCGGTTCTGGTTTATTAATGGATTGGCCATTACCGTGGTTGCGCTGCTGCTGTATTTAGTGCCAAGTTTGCTGATTCAGGTTGCTCCCTGGAGCATGACACCCCTAACGGTGCGGACCCTTTGCGGTTGGCTAGTGGGGGTAGGCACGCTGCAAACCTTTATGGCCTGGGAAGGTGACTGGGGCCGAATCAAAATTGCCAGTACCATGCTAGTGATTCTGCCCTTTGCGCTGCTGTTTCAGTGGGCTCGATACAGCGCGGAAGTGGACTGGGGTAACTTTTCGCTTTGGCTGTTGCTGCTGGATACTGGGCTTAATGCGGGGATATGTTTGTATCTGTGGTGGCGGTGGACGGGGCGGCAAGTGCAGCCGAGGGAGTAGTGCTATGAATAGTCCTATTTATAAGCATTTCCTTAAAAAATAGCCCGATTAACGGGGGTCATATGCGAGCAAGTTCAAAAAACCAGTAAGCAGTAGTAGTCTTTAAAGCTATCTAAGTCTCTCTAAATACCGATAAGTACGGCTCATAGGAAAATGCTCGATTTCGCTTTTGACCCGTAATTTCTTTGATCAGACCAATTGAAATCAAGTCTTTAACCAAAGCATTTGCATTGGTATATGACAAGTTGGTGACTTTGACCGCAGTCTCAACTGTAAAAATTGGTCGGTAGTAGAGGCTCTCTAATAATGCAATGGCATTACCTGACCTGCGACCCATCTTTTCAAGTGCTAGTTGTCGGTGTTCTTCTTTCAAGCTGACAATTTGACGAGCCGTTGAAGTGGCTTCTTGTGCAGTCTCATAAACGCCTCTTAGAAAGAACTTTAACCACTCTTCCCAAGCCCCAGAGTCTCGAATTTCCTGGAGATGAGAATAGTACTCAGAACGATATTTTTTGAAATAGTAGGAGAGATACAATAAGGGACGCTGGAGTATGTTCTGCTCACACAGCAAGAATGTAATGAGTAGCCGCCCCGTCCTACCGTTACCATCGAGAAAGGGGTGAATGGTCTCAAACTGGGCATGGGCTAGCCCCACCTTGATCAACGTAGGTAACGGCTGCGGACTATGTAGAAATTTCTCTAGATTGTCTAGCGCCTGCATCATGTGGTGAGGCGGCGGGGGAACATATGCTGCATCAGTCAGAGCACAGCCACTTGCTCCGATCCAGTTCTGAGTTTGACGAAATTCTCCTGGAGCTCGCTCAGCCCCTCGCACGCCTTTCATAAGTTCGTTGTGAATCTCTCGAATCAGTCTCAAAGATATTGGCAAGCTTCTCAGCCGCTCCAGACCGTAGTTGATAGCGGCAATGTAGTTAACAACCTCGCTCACCTATCTGGGATTATCGAGTTCTAAGGTTTGTGACTCAAACTCTAAGACGTCTATTAAAGATGCCTGCGTCCCCTCAATTTGGCTAGATAGAACAGCTTCTTTACGAACGTACATGAATACAAACAGCTCCGGATTTGGCAACGCATCGGTTGCCCCATCAAGTCGCCCCAATCCGCGATCTGCCTGGGAAAGGAGATTCCATATCTCCGGATCCATAGTGACTTCAGGAGAGGGCGGTAACGAAGTTGGGATAAAAGCTTTATATCCCTCAATTTGCTTTACATACTGGCCAGCTCTGTAATCACCACTCACTATTGTCGGTTCCGTTAATACTGATTTATCTACAGACCTATATTAACGAAACTGGTCTTATTTCATTAATAAGAATACTTCTATCGTACTTAGAGGGATCAAAGCCTCTATATCTAGCGTCAGAGGTTATGTCCTTATACTACTTCGCACGCTCAGTCTCCTCGAAGGAGAGTCTGTAGATTGGATGC
>CAWUKV010000084.1:0-21929 GCA_963923025.1 uncultured bacterium | reverse complement strand
ATGCGCAGGTTAATGGAGTACAGCGCAATCATGGTGAGAATGCTGGCCAGCAGATTGAGAATCTTGAGGTTGACGCTCAACACCGCTGTACACAGCCCTGCCAGACCGCCAGCAACGGCCGCGAGCAGCGTGGCCAGCAGGGGTGGCCATCCCTGCACAATTAGCGTTGCCGTCACCGCTGCCCCTAGGGGAAAGCTGCCATCCACCGTCAGGTCAGGAAACTTGAGCACCCGAAACGAGAGGTACACGCCCAGGCTCAAAAAGCCATAGAGTAACCCCGTTTCGACTGCGCCCCAAAAGGCAACGGTAGTCATGGGCGAACGTCAGGACAGTGCTAAGAATCCTGTGAGGTGGGCTTGCCCAGCACCTCACCCACCAGTTGAAAAATCATGCCTGCCAGGCCAATCAACACTAGGACTAGCAGCGGTGCCAACCCTGCGAAGGGAAATAGAATCAGCAGCAGAATGCCGAGCAGGAGGGCTAGACGCGTCAATGGATTTTGCATGGTCAAAAGGAGAATTAAAACTGCTGGTGTTAACGTATCGGACGGAAAGGTGGAATTACGCCTGTCCCAGGCCATAGAAGCGGCGTGCCTACTCAAAAACCATATCAGCCCGAGACTGGACCGCCTCAGGAATTTCGATGCCCATTGCGGCGGCAGCGGCGGGGTTTACGGCGAGCTGGAGGGCCTCGACAGTTTCAACGGGAATATTTCCGGGCTGCTCACCTTCTAAAATGCGGACAACTACGTCGCCGGTTTGACGGCCCACATCGTAGTAGTCGAAGCTGATGCCTGCGATCGCACCTCGCTCTACCGAGTCGGTATCTCCGGCAAACACGGGAATCTGGTTATCGGCCCCCACCGTCAGTACCGACTCCAGGGCCGAGACAACGGTGTTGTCCGTCGGCACATAGATGGCGTCCACCTTGCCCACCAGACTTTCGGCAGCAGTCGCTACGTCGGCGGAGCTGGCAACCGTTGCCTCTACAACTGTCAGGTTTTGCCCCGGTGCTTCAGCTTCAATCAGGTCCACCAGGCTGACGGAGTTGGCTTCACCCGCGTTGTACACCACCCCGATGGTGGCGGTATCCGGGGCAATTTCCTTGATCAGGGCCAAGTGCTGGTCAATGGGGGATAGGTCGCTCACGCCGGTCACTAGCTCGCCCGGTGCTTCTAAACTGGGGACCAGCTCCGCGCCCACTGGGTCGGTCACCGCCGAGAACACAACCGGAATGTTGTCACTGGTGGCCACGGCAGCCTGGGCTGAGGGGGTGGCAATGGCCACAATCAGGTCCGGCTCCTCGCCGACAAACTTCTGGGCGATCTGGGTGGCGGTGGCGGGCTGGCCCTGAGCGCTTTCCCATTCCCAAGTCAGCGATTCTCCTTCGGCATACCCAGCATCGGCCAGCTCGTCTTTAATACCGTCGCGCACGGCGTCCAAGGCCGGGTGCTCCACAATTTGAGTGACAGCCACGAAGGGGGCATCTGCTGCGGCTTCGGGGGCAGTGCCGTCGCTGGCCGATTCGGTGGTGCCGCAGCCCACCAGCGTAACGGCGGTAACAGCGCCTAAGAGCCAAGGTTTTAGCAGTGTTTTAGACAGCAGCATATTAAAAGTCCTCTTAAAGCTAAATGCAAAAAGCTAAGTGCAAAGTAGCCAATACGAATTGGTCTTGGCGACCCAGTGTAGTCCCCGCAAGCGGATATCCGCTTTCCACAACCGGCATTCGATTTAATCTGGATAGTTCCCTGGGACCCAGACCCCAAGCTATTCGCCGCCGTACTGCGCCTTCAGTTCTCCAATCCGGTCGTCGTCAAATTTTTGGAACAGCGGTGGGGGCACATCAAAGGCACGTCCGGCCTGAAGCATACCCAAATCGGTGGCTTCAGCCATGGTGTGGCTGCGCTCGGTCTCGGTGAGCTGAAGGGCATCGAATAGGATTTGGGCGGTGGTCGGAATAATCGGGGCAGATGCGATCGCATAGAGCCGAATCAGATTCACACAGGTGCGAATTACCACTGCGGCCTCGTCCTTGTCTTGCTTAAACAGCGCCCAGGGAGCTCGCACGTCAATGTACTGATTACCTGCCGTCCATAGCGCATTCAGCGTTTCAGTGGCGCGACGAAACTCCAGCTTGTGCAGGTGCCCCCGCAGCGTTTCGACCAAGGCTTTGCAATCGGCCTCTAGCTTGGCCTCTACTTCACCAGGCTCTCCACCCGCAGGCAGCTCGTTGCCAAAGCGCGATGCGGTGAACTTGAGAATGCGATTGACAAAGTTGCCCAGGTTATCCGCCAGTTCTTTATTGACCCGGTTCTGGAACAGTTCCCAGGTAAAGGCCGAATCGGACGACTCCGGCGCAGAGGCCATTAGCATGTAGCGCCAGTAGTCTGCCGGGGCAATCTCCAGGGCCTGGTCGAGAAAGACGCCTCGCTTTGAGCTGGTGGAGAACTTACCGCCGTAATAGTTCAGCCAGTTAAAGCCTTTGATGTAGTCCGCCATCTTCCAGGGTTCGCGGCTGCCCAAAATCGTCGCGGGCCACATGATGGTGTGAAAGGGCAGGTTATCCTTCGCCATGAACTGCGTATAGTGGACGTCTTCGGCGTTTTTCCACCAACTCTCCCAGTCGCGGTTTGGCCCATCGTTACCCCAAGCCTTAGTTGCCGATACATAGCCAATTGGCGCGTCAAACCAGACGTAAAAGACCTTCCCTTCAAAGCCGTCACGGGGGACCGATACGCCCCACTTTAGGTCGCGGGTAATGCCCCGACTTTGCAGGCCCTCGTTCAGCCACTTCATCGCAATGGATTTGGTCAGCGTCGGCCACTGGTCCTGCTGTTCAACCCAGGCCCGTACCTCATCGCTGAGCTTGTCGAGCAGCAAGAACAAATGCTTACTGCCGCGAACTTCTAAATCGGTACTACCCGAAATGGTAGAACGGGGCTCAATCAGGTCTGTAGGCGATAGGACTTTTGTGCAGTTCTCGCACTGGTCCCCTCGCGCTTTCTCATAACCGCAGTTGGGGCAGGTGCCGGTGACGTAGCGGTCCGGCAGAAATCGCTCGTCCTCTAGGGAATAAATCTGCTTGATTTCCCGCTCTTCGATGAAGCCGTGCTGGTCGAGCTGTCGGTAAAAGTGCTGGGTGACCTCGTGGTTCTCGGGGCCAGAGGTGCGGCCAAAGAAATCGAAGGACAATCCAAACCGCTCGTAGATGTCGGCCTGACGCTGGTACTGCTGCGTGCAAAAGTCGGCCACATCCATGCCTGCCTCAGCCGCGGCAATTTCTGCGGGGGTGCCATGTTCGTCTGTCGCACAGATATATAGAACGTCCTCGCCTTCCTGTCGGAGAAAGCGAGCATACACATCGGCGGGTAGCATGGACCCCACCAGGTTCCCCAGGTGCTTGATGCCATTGATATAGGGAAGGGCGCTGGTGATCAGATATCGCATGGTGGGATTCAGTATCGGCTCTGTATCAGGCTAGCTACATTGGGCCGGTTGCTAGACTCTAGTTCACCCTAGCGGCTAACCTGTTGTGACTCAATAGTAGCCAGTCCATCAAGCAGCGTATCCGGGGCTGAGAATCAGACTGATACCGCACTCACTTGCGCAACGGCTGACCTCTAGTCGCCAGAAATGTAATAACTAGAAGTGCCATCAACCGGGCAACTGGTTTGAGTCAAATTTACCGCCGCCGTTTTATTCAAGCTATTGTCCAGATTGCGGCAGCCGTGATGGGGCAGGTGCTATTACCGCGATCCGCCGCTGCATCCACGCTCGACTGGGACTATAGCGGTGATTTGGGTCCGAACCACTGGGGCGACTTTCCCGACTACGCACTCTGCGCCACAGGGCAGCACCAGTCCCCTATCGACCTAGATACGCTGATTCCCACAACGGTTGACCTCCGCTGCGACTATCACTCGTCGCCACTGAAGCTGACGAATAATGGCCACACCATACGCGTGGACTATGCTCGCGGCAGCACGTTGACGTTAGATGGGGAATCGTTTGAACTGCTCCAGTTCCACTTCCACGACCCCAGCGAACACACCCACATTGGGGAACATCAGCCGATGGAAATTCACTTTGTCCATCGGCAGCTCCAGACGCAAAGGCTAGCCGTCCTCAGCGTACTGGTACAGGCAGGCACACACAATCCAGCCCTCGATCCGATTTGGCAGCAGCTACCCCAGCGTATGGGCCAGTCCGTTGCGCGATCGCGGCACATGATCAACGCTACGGCCCTCTTACCCGACGACATCATCCATGCCTTCCGCTACAGCGGCTCTCTCACAACGCCACCCTGTAGCGAGAACGTCATATGGCTGATCGCCACGAACCCCATCTCTGCTGCTCCAGCACAGATTGACCAGTTCGTCGCACTGATTGGGCCAAACGCAAGACCGACACAACCCACAAGCCAGAGTCGCTGACGTCAGACACCAACCTGAGACCCGAGGAGACTGATCTCAGGTCAGCAGACTGAGTGACACCCTAGACGCGTATCAGCTAGTCATAGAAGCGAAGAGCAGCGTGACAGGCAAGATGTCCGGTTTACGGTTGCGTTTTGTGAGTTAGGCACGAGGGAGTAAAGACGAGCAGTAACGCTCAGCTCGAAGCCTAGGGCGGGCGGAGCCTCGTTTATGAGTAGGCTAAGTCACGGATTAGTGGCGTTCGGGAGGCAATGTATGAGTGCATCTCAGTCGATTCCTCGTTGCTCATGTGCATTCTAGATTCAATGCAGGTGAGTAGGTGATGACTGAGTGCAATGTCATCAAAATTGATCAGTAGGTGGGGCGGTGTTTCACTAACGGCTGACCACAATATTCGCAGCAGTTTAGAGTTCACAACGATAGCCTCAAAAAATAGTACGGGTGGGTTGGGGAAAGCTCCCGCCAAAAATTAAAGATTTTCTAAATATTTGGAGGAACACCCGTACATTAGCGCCTCCATTTTGTTTTTGCAAGCCTCTAACTACAGAGTGTGTCAGAGTTGAAGGAATGTATACAAGCTGCAAAAGAAAATTCATGCCCTTGGCTTACACCTGCTAATAAGTACAACAGCGTTTTAATGAAAGCAGCACTTTAGTAAATCGGTATCAAAAGTGGTCAGAAAACGATTGGAAAAGGGTATCAATCCATCTAAATTTACTGAGTAAAAGATTCTAATAACCTTTGTACACCAGCAGTTATACCTGCCCTAAGACAACTTCGAAAAGAAAGTTTACTCATTTTGCTTAGGAAAAAGCGTTTCAAAGTTTACGTGTTTCCCGAAAGGTATACAGCGTGTCTTAGCCGTAAAACCCACAAAGGCAAAAGCTATTTTTGAGGAAAGAATAAGTCCAGCTATCTTGTCAGAAATGTAGCCTAAACCACAGACGCTTGAGATCAGATTTTTCCGCCTTTATATAGATACTTAATACAGCCCCATCGGATAGCACTGTTACGGTTTTGTCGATGAGTGGCGGCTTAGTCTATGCGGGGACCAGTCTACTCAAGGCCCACCGAGCTCGGGCCTGCACCGCAGCGCTTTGATCCTGTTCTGCAACCTGAGTCAGGGCTTGCACGAGAGTTTGTGCGTCGGTATCGGCAAGGGGCGCGATCGCCTCGGTTTGGGCTAGCGCCGCAAGCCCCACAACAGCGGCATAACGGACTACCCACTCCTCGTCTTTAGCAACAGTGAGTAATCGCTCTAGGGATTGTCTCCAGCGCTCGTAGCGCTGCGCCGTTGGAATGCCCTGCCAGTGCAGGGTGCCTAACCCACGCGCTGCCGCTCGACGGACACTCATAGCAAAATCGGTAGCGGCAGCCTCCAACAGCAGCGACTGCCCACGAGGGTCGCCAATCCCGGCCAGGGCTCGGATGGCCCAGGCCCTAGCCCCATAGTTGTAGCCGTCTAGCTTTGCTAACAGAGGCTCCACAGCGGGCACACCAATGGCAATCAGGCCATCGACCGCCGCCACTGCGGCACCTGGGTTGTTGAACCCCAATACCTGAATCAAAACGGCGATGGACCTTGGGTCAGCTAACTCCGCCAGTGCCTCGACCGCATCCGTCAGCCCCTGGGCAGAATCTGCTGCTTCAACTGCAGCCTGTCGCTGTTGCCAAATATCTGTCATAGATCACGCTTCTACCCTGACCCAAACTGAGTTCAGCAGGGCAGAACAAGGGGAATGAATGAGTCAAAAAATGAGTCAAAAAAATTAAAAGCGGGTGACGCGATTCGAACGCGCGACATTCACCTTGGCAAGGTGACGCTCTACCACTGAGCTACACCCGCAAGCCTTTTGGGGATCTTGCGACTTTTCCTAGGTTCTCAAAAAGCGATACCGTTGTCAATGACTTTGACTTTTGGGTTACTTTTTGGGGTTATCGGCCCCTGCCCCTGCCCGCTAGTCGGCGCTGTCTACGGCGGCTACTGGCAGTGATGGCGCGATCGCTGCGGTACCTTGTGGCAGTCCATTCACCGCCTGAGCGTCGGTGGGCGAAACCCTGACCTGGGACATCAAACTAGCCATCTCCAGCGCGTTCATGGCGTAGCTCCAGCCCAGGTTACTTTTGATGCCTGCCCGCTCCAGCGCCTGCTGCATGGTGTCGGTGGTCAAAATCCCAAAAATGACCGGAACACCGGTTTGAAAGCTGGTTGCTGCGATACCCTTAGACACCTCGGCGGCCACATAGTCAAAATGGGGCGTATGACCGCGGATGACCGCGCCCAGGCAAATCACCGCATCATAGCGACCGCTGAGGGCCAGCTGCCGGGCGACCATCGGTACCTCAAAGCTACCGGGCACCCAGGCATAATCCACCTGCTCACCGTTCGGATCGACATCGATACCGTGGCGCTTCAGACAGTCCTGACAGCCTGAGAGCAGCTTGCTAGTGACCAAATCATTGAATCGACCAATCACCAGCGCAAAGCGGAAGTTGCCCGCCTGGGCAAACGAGCCTTCAAAAACAGCCATGACTCCATCCGTCGCGCCAAACACGACGGCTAAACCAAATTTACCGAACTATCAGATCCAAGAAGCAGAGCAGTACAGCTGTAGCCTCATGAATGGGTTAGCTGGCCTAGACGACAAAGTAGTTGAGCCCGCCAACCACAATGACCAGCGCGCCCCAAACCAGCGAACCCAGGAAAATCAGACGCTTAGACTGATCCCAGTTTTGGGGTGATGCATAGGCAACGGGAACACCAACGACCATCACAAACGACCACAGCACCAGCACAAACAGTGCCAACTGGAAAATAATGCTCATAAAATCGCTACTCTCAAACAGGTATTATTGCGGGCGGCTGCGACGGGCACGACGCACTGCCCTGTAAAGTACGCTATCAAAATTAGGCCGCTTGCGAAAGCGGTTTCAGCAACTCAATTGCTGTCTCAAGCCGAATTCCCTGGCCGATGGGAGTCATTGTGTTAGCGCGATCGCACCCACTGGGATCATGGGCCCACTCAGATTACGAGATTGTCTATGGATTTAGTCCTCTGCCATACCACCGCAGACTTTGACACGCTCGGCGCAGCAGTGGGCATTACTCAACTCCAGCCGGGAACGCGAATTGTGCTGACGGGCGGCAGCCATCCTGATGTTCAAGCCTTCTTGGCCCTGCACCGCGATGCCTACCCCCTGCTGGATCATCGGGCCGTAGACCCCACCCAAATTCGCTCCCTAACCCTGGTGGATGTCCAACGACGTAGCCAGGTTGGGGTCGCCGCTGACTGGATCGATCAGGCGATTGCCCGCGATATCCCCATCACTATCTATGACCACCACGCTACGGGCGATGTTGGGGATGGTGATCCTAACCAGACGTCCTCGGACGATGCCGAGGCTCCCGCTGCCTCAGGCAGGCTTGACATTTCCCTCGACATTCCCCAAGCCAACTTAGTGATTGAGCCAGTGGGAGCCATTACGACCGCTATCGTTGAGCGCCTCCGGGGCCAGGACATTGCGCTGTCTCCCCCTGTTGCAACCGTTATGGCGTTGGGCATTCATGCCGATACGGGGTCCCTCCGCTACGAGCAGACTCAGCCCCGCGATGCGGCAGCCCTGGCGTGGCTGATGCGCCAGGGTGCCGACCAGCGCATTATTGCGGCAGCCACTGAAACGGCCCTGTCTGACGCGTTGCGTCGCCTCCTGGCAACAGCGCTGATAGACACTGAGGTTGAACAGACTGACGGCTACTCAATGGGCTGGCTGTGCCTGCGGCTGGCTGTGTTTGTCCCCGGTCTGTCAACCTTGGCCAGCCAGCTCATGTCCTGTCTCTCGCTCAATGCGCTGCTGCTGGGCGCAATCTACCCCACAAAGTCAGGCGCGTCCAAGCTGACTCTGATTGGCCGTGCCCGTCGCCCGATGTTGTATCCGTCGGCACCGGCGCAAGCTACCCCAGCGTCACCCTTACCCATCGAAGCGGCGGGCCCCGGTCCCAACTTTAGCCAGCTGTTTACGCCCCTAGGCGGAGGTGGTCATCCCCAGGCCGCTGCCGCTGTTGTCAGGTCTCAGACCGCCTCCCCCGTCACCGAACTCACGGACATCTTCGACCAGGTACTGGCTCAACTCCGCCAGCAGGTGCCCCAGGTCCCTCGGGTGGGCGCACTGATGTCTTCTCCGGTGCGGACCGTCCGCCCCAACGCCACCATCAGCCAGGCCCAGCGAGTGCTGCTGCGTTACGGCCACGCCGGTCTCTGTGTGGTCAATGACGCCGACCAGCTCGTGGGGCTGATCTCCCGGCGCGACATTGAGCTCGCCTTACATCACGGTTTCGGTCATGCCCCGGTGAAGGGCTACATGACGACGCAAATCAAAACGGTAACGCCGGACACACCTGTCCCAGCTGTGCGAGAGCTGATGGTGACCTACGATATTGGACGACTGCCGGTACTGGCCCACGAGGCGCTGGTCGGTATCGTCACCCGTAGCGATCTGCTCCGTCAGATCCAAGCCGATTACCTACAGCAGCGGGTGCAGCCGGGGCGGCAGCGCCCCCATACTCGCAGCGCTGACCGAGCGCCCACAGCCGATATGCCCACGGCCCTCCAGCTCAAATCAAGGCTTCAGAAAGGACTGCCGGTCAACCTGTGGACCGCGCTGATGCAGATTGCCGCTGCGGCCGAGCAGCAGGGGTGGCAGCTGTATCTGGTGGGCGGTGCGGTGCGAGATTTACTGCTAACTCCAGCCGGACAGTCCTTACAGATTCAAGACATTGACCTTGTGGTTGATGGCCATCACGATGCGCCAGCGGCGGGGGCAGGGGTGGCCCTGGCTGAGGCGATCCGGCAGCAGTATCCGGAGGTTCACGTGCAGGTGCATGGTCAGTTTCAGACGGCTGCGCTGACCTGGTCAAAGCAGACCCCGCTGGGGCCGCTGCTGATCGACATTGCTACGGCTCGAACCGAGTTCTACGCCTATCCTGCCGCGAACCCTGAGGTCGATGCCAGCTCAATTCGCCAGGATCTCTATCGGCGCGACTTCACCATCAATGCCATGGCGATTCGGCTCACGTCCCCCCAGGTGGGGCAGCTGCTCGATTTCTTTGGCGGCTGGCTTGACTTACAGACGCGTGACATTCGCGTTCTCCATGCCAATAGCTTTATTGAAGACCCTACCCGCATCTTTCGGGCCGTGCGCTTTGCTGCGCGGCTGGGGTTCCAGCTTGACGCACAGACCGAGGCCTACATTCGCTACGCGATCGCCAGCGGCATTTATACCGACTTGCAGCGTGATGGGCTGCCGAATCGCCGCTTGCCCGCCCTACAAACCCGACTGCGGGCAGAGCTGAAATACCTACTCTCGGCTCCTGAATGGAGCCCCGCGCTGGACCAGCTCCAGGCGCTAACCGCGTTCAGCTGCATTCACCCGGATCTAGCGCTAACGCCAGGCCTGCGCCAGCAGCTGGGGCGGCTGAATCGCTGGTATATCCGTCTGCAATGGGCCGAACCACCCTGGTGGCAGCTGGCGCTGGAGGCTCTCCTGGCTAGTCTGGGTACAGCCGCACCCGCCGTGGCAGCCTCCTTAGCCCTGCCGGAGGACAGTCAGCAACGACTGACTCAGCTCCCTACCGCTGAGGCGCAGTTGCTGGCGCAGCTGCCCGGCTGCCAGCGTCCTAGCGATCGCGATCGCCAGCTCCAGGCACTGACCCCACCGCTGCTGTGGCTGGCTGCCTTACGACATCCCCGTCGTCTCGGTCCCATCATCTGGCACTACCTGCTCCACCTACGCCGGGTTCAGTCCGTGTTAGACGGTCACGACCTGCGCCGTCTTGGCTACACGCCCGGGCCCCAGTTTAAGCACATGTTGGCTGACCTGAGGGCCGCGACCCTGGATGGCCAGATTACCGATGCCAATACCGCTGAGTCCTACATCAAACAGCGATATCCCCATGCGGACGCGAAACAAAAACGACCAGAATAACTCTGCAGTAGCCGCTGCTCACGCAGCCAGGTTGCCAATGCTACTCCCCTGACCCTCTTCTCTTTTTAAAGGCGAGAATGCTAGATTGCTCGATAGTCGCACAGCAGGTTTATGCCGAGGTGAAGTCTGAGTCATGATGATAGGCTCCGACTTGCGCTCAGACCAACCGTGCGTCAAACTTTTTGGGCTTGTCGAACCAGTTCTGCCTCTCACCCACCCACCCTACGCTTGCACCGGCTGCGGGCCGTTCTCCTGATCGCGCCTTGGTCGTATTTGTGCCGCACTTCTCCTTCATGCAAACTGCACCTCCCCCTCCAACCGCCAAACCTAGAGCCGCACGGCGATCGTATGGGTATCTGTGGCTAGGGATGACGGCATTCATTGCCAGCATTTTTGGTCTGGGTGTGGGTACCGCACTGCGATTTCGCGTGGTGCCGACGGTGGGGGAAAATCGCTTTAGTCCTGACCAGTCTTTTCCACCGCTGGCAGATTGGCCCCCCAAGCTGCCTCGAGCGGATCGCTCCACTCGCGACACCTTTGATTGGAGTCGAGACACCCCCCCGCAGCGACGTCTCCTGCCCGCAGCGGAGGCGGCCACATCCAACACAGCAGACAGCTTTGCCGGTCCATCTTCCACCACCGATCCGGTGCCTGTACGGCCTGATACACCCTCCCAAGCACTGCCGTCCGCGGGATCAGACCTCGCCGATTTTCAATCTGATGTTGTGAGTGATGGTGTCGATGACGGACCACGTTCAGTGCCTAGCCTGCGAGATAGTGCTGCTGCTGACGGGGGGCTACCGGGTACAACACCTATCCCTGACAATCGCCTGAACGAGGGCTTAGATACAGCGCCGACGGCACCACCTTTGTCGACTACGCCCCGTTTGCTGTCAGCGCCTGAACCCACGCCGCCAACGTTGAGGCTGCCAGATAAGTCTCCGCCAACGCCACTGCCTGCTGCCCCTGCGCCAGCTATTGCAGTTCCTACACCAGCGTCTCCCGAAGGAGAGTGATGGTGCCGTAGACTATCTCAGACTATCTGGCCACCATAGACAATCTGGCAAAAGAAACCCTTGCAGATCTAATCCTTAGGACGTCTGAAGATTGAATGCCAGACCGCTATAATGACCTTGGACCTTGGTGTAGGTATGCAGCGTGTATGTATGCAGCCAAGTTGTTTTCTATTGATATTTATTGTTTGGTATCCACTGCTATGAGCAACTCTACCCAGCAGGCGTTCTTTTTGGGCCGAGCGCTTGCGACTGCCGTCAGTGAACAGCTCGAAAAGGCAGTCACTGAGGGTCTTAGCGCTGTAGGGCGCTTCGATGCCGAGCAGCGGGAATCCCTGCGGCAGTTCACCGAAACCGTGTTTGAACGGGCTCAGCAGCAGGCGACAACAGCAACCAGCAGCACATCTGCCGAGGGGCAAACCGGGGCTACGTCAGAAGACCTACAGGCGACAATAGATACCTTAAGGGCCGAGATTGCCCAGGTCCGCGTCGCGGTACAGCAGTATCGCAGCACACTAGATTAGCCGGTGATAGCCCTGCGCCGATGGCGTTGACAGCCTGACGGCGAGAAAAGGGCGGTGGTTAAGCCGCCTGATGATGAGTAGACCGAGCGATGGGTTGATGAAGGCAGCAACCGCGGCCTTTTTTATTTGTGTTAGGAGCTTGAGTGTCTACGGTTTCTGAACATAACGAGATACCGCTACGGCTGGACCCAGAAGAGGGTTCGGAGGGTCGCGAGCGCCATGCTGCCCTGCCATCCAGTGCAGGCCACCTTACCGCCGTGCCGCCATCGCCCAAGCCGGTCTATCCCAGCGAGGGCAAATACCGCTGGACCCGTCGCTACAGCCGACTCGAGCGCTCCATCGACATCTGGTCCTTCTTTCTCAAGTTTCTCAGCAAGCGTTGGCTCTACAGCAAACGCTGGAGCTATGCCGGGGCCATGACCCCAGACAGGCAAACGGCCCGTCGCCGCGCCCAGGCGATCTGGATTCGGCAGACGTTCCTCAACCTAGGGCCCACCTTTATCAAGCTGGGCCAGCTGTTTTCGACTCGTGCTGATCTGTTCCCGGCTGAATATGTCGAGGAGCTATCCAAGCTACAGGACGAAGTGCCCGCCTTTAGCTACGAGCAGGCCCGGGAGATCATCGAGCGCGACCTCAACCGTCCCCTGGGCGATCTTTACAAAACCTTTGACCCCATTCCCCTGGCAGCCGCTAGTCTGGGACAGGTCCACCGGGCTCAGCTCCACTCTGGTGAAGAGGTGGTCGTCAAGGTGCAGCGACCGGGTCTAAAGCGCCTGTTTGAGATCGACCTAGCGATTCTGAAAGGCATCGCTAACTACTTTCAGAATCATCCTGAATGGGGCAAGGGCCGCGACTGGCTGGGCATTTACGACGAGTGCTGCCGGATTCTCTGGTTGGAGATTGACTTTCTCTACGAGGGCCGTAACGCCGATACCTTCCGCCGCAACTTCAGAGAGGAAGACTGGGTCGCCGTTCCCCGTGTCTACTGGCGCTATGCCTCGCCCCAAGTCTTGACCCTGGAATATATGCCGGGCATCAAGATCAGTCACTACGAAGCCCTAGAGGCCGCTGGGCTAGATCGTTCGCGGCTGGCGCAGCTGGGCGCCCAGGCCTATCTGAAGCAGCTTCTCACCGACGGCTTTTTCCACGCTGACCCCCACCCCGGCAACATTGCCGTGAACCTGGATGGGTCGCTAATTTTTTACGACTTCGGCATGATGGGCGAGATTAAGCCCATGATCCGCAACGGGTTGATGCAGACGTTTGTGGGTATTGCTGCCCGCGACGCTGAGCAAGTGATGCGATCGCTGGTCAAATTGGGCGCGCTAGTCGAAATGGACGACATGGGTCCGGTGCGCCGCTCTATTCAGTACATCCTCGACAACATGATGGATCAGCCCTTTGAGGAGCAGTCCATCACGGCCATCAGCGACGATCTGTATGCCGTTGCCTATGACCAGCCGTTTCGTTTTCCGGCCACATTCACCTTTGTGATGCGGGCCTTTTCAACCCTAGAAGGGGTCGGCAAAGGGCTCGACCCAGACTTTAACTTTATGGAGGCGGCCAAACCGTTCGCAAACGAGCTTATGACTAACGGCAATGCAACCAACCCCAACGGCTTGCTCGGTGAGATCGGACGGCAAGCGGCCCAGGTCGGTACGACGGCGTTTGGCCTGCCCCGCCGCATCGAAGATACGCTCGATCGGCTCGATCGGGGCGACATTCGCGTCCGGGTTCGCTCCATCGAAACTGATCGAATCCTGCGCCGGGTGGGCACTGTAAATATGGCGACCAACTACACGCTGCTGTTGGGCACGTTTGTCCTTTCGGCAACTCTGCTACTGGTCAATGGTTTCATCGCCCTAGCGATTGGTGCAGGAAGCTTTGCTGGCGTTACCGCGATTGCGCTCCTGCGGCTGATGCTGAAACTGGGTCGAGACGACCGCATGCCCTAGCAGATTGCCCCAAATCGCTCGCCTCAGCTGAAGTTCGCTGACCTAACCACTACCCATAACCCCTCCTCGACAAAGCTGCTTGATTGCCGCTTTGCCTTCGTCACACTCTTGGTCGATACGGTCACTATGCAACGTTTCTATTCGGGCCTGACCGATCCGGGCCTGCTTCGCTCCAGTAACCAGGACGCTTACTATATCGATCCGGACGGTCGTTTCTTTGTTGTCGCAGACGGTATGGGCGGACATGCTGGCGGGCAAGAAGCCAGCCGCCTAGCCACAGAAGCGATCCAAACCTACCTCAACGAACAGTGGACGTCGGATCAGTCTTCCCAGGAGCTGCTGCGAGATGCGTTTCTCAAGGCTAACGATGCGATCCTGCAGGACCAGTCGGATCACCCTGAGCGGGCGGACATGGGTACCACTGCGGTAGTGCTGATGTTTCGCAATACCGAAAATGAGCCGTGGTGCGGCCACGTTGGCGACTCCCGACTGTACCGACTGCGGGGTCCTAAGCTCAAGCAGGTCACCGAAGATCACACCTGGGTGGCGCGTGCTATTCGTGAGGGCGAACTCACCGCCGACCAATCTAAGCACCACCCCTGGCGGCATGTCTTATCTCAGTGCCTGGGTCGGGAAGACCTCCTCCAGGTGGATGTGCAGCCTTTACAAGTCCAGGGCGGCGACCGTTTACTGCTCTGTAGCGACGGCCTGACTGAGGAGTTGTCCGACCCACTGATTACCTCTCATCTAAAGTCGATTCGAGCCTGCACCGCGGCGGCTGAATCCTTGGTGGACGCAGCTAAGCAACGCGGCGGACGGGACAACATTACCGTTGTTGTGCTGGCGCTTCAAGACGACTGATGCTGATAGGCGTGCGGTTGGGGCCGCGATCGCAACCAGCGTCTCATACTCTACCCTGACCGTTTAAAAGCACAAGGCTCGTGGCGATGTTCTCTCCACGAGCCTTGTTGAAATTGAGTTGTAGACTCGAATGCGCTACACAGCTGCCTCAGGTTCAGCGGACGCGGCCTCTTCGCCACCGGCTTCACTCTCTGCCTTACGCGGTGCCAAAACTGAGACAACCATCTGGTCAGGGTCACCCAAGGCAGTTACCCCTTCTGGCATGACGATTTGTCCTAAGTGCAACGAGTCACCGATGCCTAGACTAGAAACGTTGACGTCCAACGTTTGAGGAATCTTGTCAGGCGCGCACTTAATCTGCATCTCTGTCATGACGGTATCCAGCATGCCGCCGTCGTCCTTCACGCCCTTGGCAGTGCCGCTGTAATGAATCGGCATGGTAAGCTCTAGCGCATCCTGGTCCGCAATCGAGAAGAAGCTGAGATGATAGATCTCGTTCTTCCAGGGGTGGGTCTGAACCTCCCGCAGGATCACCTTGCCGTTCCAAGCGATTTCCGGCACGTCTACGGTGATTACACTTTTGTTAACTACCGCTTTGCGGAGTAGCGCTTCGGCTTCGCGGGTGTTGACCTTGAGGTCGACGGAGTTTGTCCCGTCGTGACCGTAAAGGACAGCGGGCAGCACACCGTCACGACGGAGGGCCTTGGGCTTTTCGCCCTCACCGCGCTTCTGACATTCAATCGACAATTCCATAACAGTTGCTCAGCGTAACAGGACAAAAAATAGGTTGAACGGGTGAGGTTAAAGCCCCCGAGGTCAAGGGACTGGACGCTAGGCGACCTTAAATGCGCTGTCGCTTTCGTACAGCAGTGCCCGCTTAGGACCGTGGATGGGGTCTTCGACAATGATGGTCTGATCTCGGCTAGCACCCAGCGACACAATCGCAATGGGTACCTCCATCAGCTTGGCTAGAAACTCTAAATAATCTAAAGCTTCCTTAGGCAGGTCTTCCAGTTTACGACAATCTGCGGTGGACTGCTTCCATCCGGGCAGCGTTTCGTAAACGGGCTCGCACTGGGCGAACAGCTGGGCGCTGCCGGGCATATCCCGGCAGAGCTCGCCGTTGAGGCGATAATCAACGCAAACCTTGATTTCATCCAGCGTATCCAGCACATCTAGCTTGGTAATCGCCAGACAGTCTAAGCCATTAATACGGACAGCGTAGCGACCCACTACTGCATCAAACCAACCGCAGCGCCGCCGCCGCCCCGTCGTGGTACCGAATTCTGCACCGCGCTCACACAACATTTCCCCCGCTCGTCCCAGGGATTCGGTGGGGAAGGGACCCTCGCCCACGCGGGTGGTGTAAGCCTTGGCCACGCCAATCACCCGGTCAATCATGGTTGGGCCCACGCCTGAACCAATGCAGGCACCCCCCGCAACGGGGTTGGACGAGGTGACGTAGGGATAGGTGCCGTGGTCTAGGTCTAGCAGCGTGCCCTGAGCCCCCTCAAACAGCACGTTCTTGCGTTCCTGAATGGCGTTGTAGATCAGCAGTGAGCTATCGACAATATGGGGTCGTAGGCGCTCGGCATACTCGGTGTATTCGTCAAAGACGGCTTGCGGATCCAGCGGTGGCAGACCATAGAGTTTTTCGAGGACGACGTTCTTGTAGTTGACGGTCCACTCTAGCTGCTCTTTCAGCGTCTCCCGGTTCATGAGGTCAAGAATGCGGATACCTGTGCGCTCAGACTTGTCCGCGTAGGTGGGGCCAATGCCGCGCTTTGTGGTGCCGATTTTCTTGCTACCGCGCCGCTCCTCTGCCGCCTCGTCAATCATGCGATGGTAAGGCATAGTGACGTGGGCCGTCTCGGAAATAAATAGGTTGTCAGTAGAAACCTTCAGCTCGTCTAGCTTGTCGAGTTCTCCAATCAGCGCTTTGGGGTCAATGACGGTACCGCTCCCAATGAGACATTCGGTTTCGGGGTATAGAATGCCTGAGGGAATGAGGTGTAGCTTAAAGGTCTGATCCTTGGCGACAACGGTGTGGCCTGCGTTGACCCCACCCTGGTAGCGCACTACCACATCTGCCGATTTGCTTAGCAGATCCGTTATCTTGCCTTTACCTTCATCGCCCCACTGGGCACCGATCACAACGACGTTTGCCAAGGGTTCCTACTAGCTAAAGTTGAACAAATGATCATTATCGGTAGCAAAGGTGAGGGGTGTCAATAGCCGTTTCACGGATGGGCGACATCAAGAAATGCTCACACCGGAGCCATGGACACGCGCCGGTCATCCAACGGATTTGTTAGAATCTCATTCAATGGCACTGCAGATCTGCACTCCTCCCCCAATGCAGATTTCACGGATTTAGTGTAGAACTGTTAATAACTTTTAGTGTCTATTGCTGTCTGGTCTGAGTATTTGAGCTCAGTGTCGTGATGGGTGCCGTGGGTGTGAGCCGTGTGAGTAGAGGCTTTACACCTTTGAACGGGCCTTTAAGCAACCCGGTTCAGGATGGTATTGCCTGAACGCTGTGGTTCTATCGCAACTCTAGGCAGCCGTTTTAACTCCTTTCATAAATCTCACACTTATCCGACGCCTGTACCCGCAGGCGTCGTTTCTAGGAACCATTCAACCTATCTCGATGCTTTTGGAGGGCTCATGAGTCTCTATGCCGAACTCCACCGCCACCTCGGCGGTTCTGTCGTACCCCGTATTCTGTGGCGCTACTTTCAGCGTAACCGTCCTGACCTGTCGGGTCGGTTTGAGGGCTATCCTCAGTTTGAGCAGTTCTACACGCAGCCCAAGGAATCTCTGGAGGAGTATCTAGAGCTGCATACCTTGGTAGAGAGCGTCCAGACTAAAGAGGCGCTGCCTTATTTTATTTATCGTCTGATTCGCGGTGCGTACATCTTTGAAAATCTGGCCTACCTAGAGCTGCGCTACACCCCCTACTACCGTACCCCAGAGCACCTCAGCCAGACCGAGCGCATTGATGAAATGGCACAAGTGGTCGAGATCGTCGGGCGGGCCAGCCAGCAGAGCGAGTATCCGGTGGTAACGAAGCAGATTCTCTGCATGCACTCGCGTTTGCCGAACGAGGTGAACCGGGCCATTGTGAATCTGGCTGCTGAGTACCCCGAGTACGTCTGTGCCATTGACCTGGCCGGAGGCGATGGGGCCTACGCCGAACGACTGGACGAACTGGTGGGCCTCTATGCCTATGCCCAGTCCTTAGGGATCAAGACCACCGGGCACCTGTACGAAACTAAAAACGGCTGCTACCCCGAGCTGCTGCCCTACCTAATGCGCATCGGTCACGGCATTCAGATTCCGCTGCACTATCCGGAGCTACTCAAAGAGGTGGCGGCGCGGGGCCAGTGCTTGGAGGTGTGTCCGACCACATACCTGCAAACGGGCACGCTGGACGAAATTAGCGAGCTGAAGACGGTCTTTGACCGCTGCTTTGACGCCGGGGTTGATATCGCTATCTGTACCGACAACGCCGGACTGCATAACGTGCGACTGCCGTTTGAGTTTGAGAATTTGCTGACGCAGGATGTGATCGGATTTGACGGACTGCGGGCCTGTCAGGCAGCGGCGTTTAAGCATGCGTTTGCCTGGCCCCATGCGGCACCCCCGGCGGCAATGCTGTCGGAATTGTTGGGTGGGAGCCGGGCCGTGCCCCAGTTTGAGGCGGCGGAGATGGAAATGCGGGGATGGTGATTTTTGGCGGGCGATGTTTCCCATCTGTGGGGTAAACTGGTTGGTAACATGCTGTGTGCCCCGACTGATTTACCCTAGCCCATTCAACGGTGCCGTTGGACAGGTACCAACAGAGAAATCATCGAGGTCTACGAAACCAGTTGAAAATCTCCATGTAGCGGCAAATTTAATACTTCTCCTGAGAGCAGCCGCTTCGAAAAGAATAAGATTTCAAGGCTTTCTACTGCACCGGATTCGGGGTTAGTTCTCGCAATGACCTCGTCGCCAATTTCTTCTGATTCTTGGTCTACGTGAGGTGTACACGTCTCGATGTAGAGGATGTCTCCAATGCGATCGTAGCGAAGCTGAATTTGGTCCTGCATTATCGATTACCTCCGGTAAGTCGACGACTGGTGTAAGCCGTAATGATCCAATGCCTCGGCGGGGCACCGCTGTACACGGTAACGACCACCAAATGACGCCCTGTTCGGATAGTATCAAACCATTTCGAAAACAACAGCCCTGTCTCATCGCGAGTGCTACGACGAACCTGATCCGGTGATAGGAGCGTTTCTGCAAGCTGCGCCTCGTAGTCTGGCAAAATCCCTGGATGAGAGTGGATAATGTGCCCTTCGCGCTCATCTGTAAGCTCTACGTTATCGGGCAGGTATGGGCAGGGGAAAAACTTGCTCATGGGTGAGACGTGGATAACGGACTACTGACCAAAGAAGCCCAGCTGCTCATCATGGTCTTTGACCGTTTTAGATCGTGCCTTCTGAGTCTCCTGCTTCTGCCCCCCTTCCCGTAGACCCACGGCAATCTTACTGTGCTGCTCAATCTGGCCCATCACCTGCCGGGCGCGGCTGATGACCGACGGGGGCAGGCCCGCCAGCCGTCCGGCTTCAATGCCGTAGGACTTGTCGGCCCCACCCGGCTGTACCTGGTGCAAAAAGATAATCTGGTCCGGCATCTCTTTTACCGTCACCTGGTAGTTGGCGACGTTGGCCAAAATTGAGGCTAGCTCATTGAGTTCGTGGTAGTGGGTAGCAAAGATGGTACGAGCCTGGATGTCGGTGGCCAGGTGTTCGGCTACGGCCCAGGCAATGGAGAGCCCATCGAAGGTGGCGGTGCCGCGACCAATTTCGTCCAGCAGCACTAGAGACTGGGGCGTGGCGTGGTTGAGAATGTTGGCGGTTTCGTTCATTTCGACCATGAAGGTGGACTGGCCTGTGGCCAGATCGTCCACCGCACCGACGCGGGTAAAGATGCGATCGCACACCCCCAACCTGGCCCCCTTCGCGGGCACAAAGCTTCCCACCTGTGCCATCAGCTGTATCAGCCCCACCTGCCGCAGGTAGCAGCTCTTCCCGCTAGCGTTCGGCCCCGTCAAAATAATCAGGTCCGGCGAGAGTCCTCCCTTTTCCCCTTTACCCTTTCTCCCTTTCCCTGTCTCCCCGTCTCCTAATCCGGTCGAATTCGGCACAAAGAACCCGGCAGGCAACGACTGTTCCACCACCGGATGCCGTCCTAGCTCAATGGCAATGGGCCGATCTGCCACCATTTCAGGCCGCGCGTAGTCCTGGTAGATCGCCACCTCCGACAGCCCCGCCAGCACGTCCGCCGCCGCCACCGCCACCGCCACCCGGCGAATCAGCTCCACATGTTCGGCGCCCTCCGCCCGCAGCGCCAAGAAAATCTCGTATTCCAGCTGGTGAATCTCTTCTTTGGCGTTGAGAATTCTGGCTTCTCTCTCTTTGAGTTCTGGGGTGATGTAGCGCTCTTCGTTGGTCAGGGTCTGTTTACGAATGTAGTTGTCGGGGGCTTGGCTACTCTTGGCGCGAGAGATACTGATGTAGTAGCCAAAGGCTTTGTTGAAGCCCACCTTTAGGTTCGATACGCCGGTGCGTTCCCGTTCGGTTGTTTCTAGGCTGGCAATCCAGCGCTGGTCGCCGCTCACCTGGTCTCGCAGGCCGTCTAAGTGGGCGTTGACGCCCTCACGAATTAGCCCGCCCTCGGTCAGGTACAGAGGCGGCGTTTCGACCAAGTGTTCTCGCAGCCTGTGGCCCAGCTGTTCGAGTTCCGGCGGTACGTACTGGAGTTTGGTCAGGTAGGGGGACCGGGCATGGGCCATCAGCGCGGCTAGGTCCGGCAGCTTCTCAAAGGAGTCGGCCATGGCTACCAGATCGCGCCCGTTAGCGGTGCCGGACCCAGCCCGCCCTGCCAGCCGCTCCAGGTCATAGATTTGTTTTAACAGAATTTGGAGCTGTTGCCGCAGCGACCCGTTGGACACCAGTTCGGCAATGGTTGCTTGACGGGCTTCGATAGCTGGGATATCTAACAGCGGCTGGAGCAGCCAGCGGCGCAGGGCACGGCTGCCCATGGCCGTTGTTGTTTTATCTAGCGCCCATAGCAGCGAGCCGTGGAAAATACTGTCTCGGCAGGTTTGGGTAATCTCTAGGTTACGGCGGGTTTGGTGGTCGAGAACGAGAAATTCTGTTGTTTGGTAGGTGGACAGCGGCTGGAGCGGGGCCAGGGTCTCTTTTTGGGTGTCTTCCAGGTATTCCAACAGGCCGCCTGCGGCGCGGACGGCTAGGGGCAGGCTGTCGCAGCCCAACCCCTCCAGGGACCGCAGGCGAAAGCTTTGCAGCAGGCGCTGGCGGGCTTCGGTTTGGGTGAAAGGGGTTTGAGATCGCAAGGTATAGCAAAACTGCGTCGGCAGGCACTGGGGTAAGTCATCGGTCTTCTCTCCGGGCCGCAGCAGCGCCCCCAAATCCGGCGCGTTGGTGGGCACCAGCACCTCGGCGGGCTGCAGCCGCATCAGCTCTTGGGCTAGGGCGTCGAGCCCCGTGGCCTGAGTGGTCAAAAACTCCCCGGTAGACACATCCGCGTGGGCCAGCCCCCAATGCTCACCCGCCAGCACCACCGCCGCCAAAAAGTTGTTGCGTTTGGCGGTGAGCATGCCCTCTTCTAGCACCGTGCCGGGGGTAATCACCCGCGTCACCTCGCGCCGCACCATGCGCTTTTCAGCGCGGGCCTGAGCCGGGTCCTCTACTTGGTCGCAGATGGCGACGGCATAGCCCTTCTCGACGAGCTGGGTGCAGTAGCGGTCCAGGGCATGGTGGGGAATCCCTGCCAGGGGCACCCGGCCCACGTTCTCTCCGGCGTCCTTACTGGTGAGCACCAGCTCCAGCTCGCGGGCAATAGAGATGGCATCTTGAAAGAAGGTCTCAAAAAAGTCTCCCACCCGGTACATCAGTAGGGCATGGGGGTACTCGTCTTTGATGTCGGCATAGTGCCGCATCATCGGCGTCAGCGCCTCGCGGGCCACGTCGCGGTAGTCGGCATAGCGAACGGTATGCTTGGCCAACCGCTCCGGTACGCCCAACTCCTTTGCCGACAGGGCTTGCGGTGCTGGGGTTTGGGGGGCTGCGGTTTGGGGGGCTGGGGTTTG
>CAWUKV010000083.1:0-22009 GCA_963923025.1 uncultured bacterium | reverse complement strand
GTGATTTCCCTGCACGATCTTAGCCCCACCCCTTGGAACGGACCCGACTAATATCCATAGGCAGCATTAATTCAAGTGTGACAACCGGCCCCAGGTTACGTACTGAGTGTTCAGCGGTAAGCAACGCTACGTCTCTGTAAGTCTTGCCTTGGCCCATTCAAAACATCTGGTGCTAGCTCACATGTTTAGCAGGTTTTAATCTCATTTTTCCCGTGCGACTGCACCGTAGGGTCTGTCTCTTCAATCATTTGTTACTGCGCTCGACCGTTCTGGCAGAACATGACTATCGCCTCCCCCAATATTGATTCGGTCCGAGCGAAGCTAGCCCAGCTACAGCAAGCGCTGTCTTCTTTAGAAAGTGCGCTGGTCCAAACGGATGCAACACCGTTTGTGTGGCAAAACGTACAAACGGCCATGACCCAGCTAGAGCAAACGCTGGAGCGGTCTCTCCCTCACCCAGACCACGGGGTAGATTTTCAGAGCTTGCAGGTCAATCAGCAACTGCTGCACCAAATTGAACAGCAAAAGCAGCTCAATCAGACCGTTCAGGCCATCCGACAGTTTCTTAGCCTGGACAAAGTCTTTCAAACGTCTGTCGAAGCTACGGGGTCATTCCTGAAGACGGACTGGGCACTGCTGGTCAAATACCATCCCCACGCCAGACTGTGGCAACAGGTCACCCAGTACTGTCCTGACGACTGCCCCCTGGCTGAGCTGTACATGACAGAATCGATGCTGCCGCTGTTGGCGCAGTTTCAGCCCCCAGAACCGTTGCTGATTCACCCCGCACAAGCGCATCAGGCTGCCCTACACCAGACCTGGCTCAGCCAATTTCCAGGCACCTGGCTGCTTGTTCCGGTCGCCTTTAACCGTCCAGCTCAGGTTGCCAATCAGCTGGATACCGACCTGCCATCGCTGGCATCAACAGCAGACGTATGGGGCACAGAAGTGTGGGGGTTCTTGGCCTTGGGCTACCGCCACCCAGATCGGGTCTGGGCTCAGACACAGCTAGCGTTTGCCCATACGATAGGTCAAGAAGTTGCGATCGCGATCCAACAGAGCCAGCTATACGAGCAGTTACAGCAGGCCAATGCCGAGTTAGAGTCGCTGGCCCTCACAGATAGCCTGACCCAACTGGCTAATCGGCGTCAGTTTGACCGTCACTTGGCCAAAGAGTGGCAGCGCCTCACCCGCGAGCAAAAGCCGCTGTCGCTCATCCTCTGCGACATTGACTACTTCAAACGCTACAACGACCTCTACGGGCACCCCATGGGCGATCGCAGCCTGAGCCAGGTGGCCCAAGCAATGGTGCGGGCTTCCCGTCGACCGGCTGACCTAGTAGCCCGCTACGGCGGCGAAGAGTTTGCCATCATCCTGCCGAATACCTCTACCCGAGGGGCCTACAAAGTTGCCCAGGCCGTCAATCAACAGATCCACCAGCTCAGCATCCCCCACAACGGCTCGGACGTGTCCGATCGGCTGACGGTAACGCTGGGCATTGCCACCATCGTCCCCAGCCGCGACAATCGCCTACACGACTTAGTCGAAGCCGCTGACCTAGCGCTGTACCACGCGAAAAATCATGGGCGCGATCGCATCTACGTCCACGCCCACTACAGCGACCATAACGAGCCGTAGGTTGGGTTTCACGTGCGTTCAACCTAACCCCAGCAAG
The DNA here is from genome assembly GCA_963923025.1 of uncultured bacterium. GTDB lineage: Bacteria > Cyanobacteriota > Cyanobacteriia > Phormidesmidales > Phormidesmidaceae > CAWUKV01. Next base: position 20,334 of record CAWUKV010000083.1, on the reverse strand, counting down.
GGCTATCGGGGCTCATTACTTATCCACCACTTATCCACCGTCACCGATCACCGCGATTCGTAGTTCACGATACGGGCAAAACTATCGGGGGTCAGACTTGCACCGCCGACTAACGCCCCGTCAATCTCGGGCTGGGCCATGATTTCATCCACATTTCCCGGCTTGACGGACCCACCGTACTGAATCGACACATCCGCATTCTTGAGCTGCTTACGGATCAGACCGATGACCCGGTTGGCTTCTTCTGAGGCGCAGGTGTCGCCGGTGCCAATCGACCAGATGGGCTCGTAGGCAATGACCAGGTTATCCTGATCGACCCCCGCCAAACCCGCTTCAATTTGGCTGATGATTAGCGATTCGGCTTCACCAGCGTCCCGCTGAGCCTTGGTTTCGCCCACGCATAGAATCGGCCGGAGCCCTGCCTGCTGTGCTGCTAGCAGCCGCTGGTTAACGGTTTCGTTCGTATCGCCAAAGTACTGTCGACGCTCGCTGTGCCCCACAATCACGTAGCGTACGCCCAACTCGGTCAGCATCTCGCCCGATATTTCGCCCGTGTAGGCACCGCTGGTTTCCCAATGGACATTCTGAGCGCCAATCCGTACCCGAGCGCCGTGTAAATTTCTTGATAGTGCTGTTAGTGCGGTAAACGGAACACAGAGGACAACCTCCCGCGCGTCGGGCGTCTCCGTGAGATGAGGCAAAAACCCCTGCAAAAACGCCAGACTATCTGCCTGGGTTTTGTGCATTTTCCAGTTACCAGCAATCACAACTTGTCGCACGGCGTGGCCCAAATCCTAAAACGGCATCCTGCATCGTACCGATAAAGGGGAACCGGGTGCAATGTTGACAATGGTGGGGATGTGGGGGTCCCGTGGGGCACGGCGCGCCGTGCCCCTACGGAATACCCTACGCGGTTGCCGCTGCGGCCCGTGCCTTTTCGGCTTCGTCGGGGTGAATGTTCAACCGGGTCAGGTTTACTCGACCGCGATTGTCGATCTCTTTGATCTTGATCAGCACTTCGTCGCCGACGTTGACTTCGTCTTCGACTTTGTTTACCCGATAGTCGGCCAGCTGGGAGATGTGAATCATTCCCTCTTGACCAGGACGGTATTCGACGAACGCGCCGATGGGAATCACCCGCGTTACCTTGCCGACGTAGACGTCGCCTGCGGTGGGCTTGTAGGTGATGTTCTCGATCATCTTCTGAGCGGCTTCGGCCTGGGCCCCATCAAGGGAGGACACCGTGACGGTACCGTCATCTTCGATGTCGACTTTAGCGCCAGTCTGCTCGGTGATTGCCTTGATTTGCTTACCGCCGGGGCCAATCACCGCGCCGATTTGCTCGGGGTTAATCTTGAAGCTGAGCAGACGCGGCGCGTAGGGCGACAGCTGCTCTCTGGGGGCGCTGATCGCCTCCAGCATCTTCGAGAGAATGTGCAGACGGGCGGGCTTGGCCTGGTTGATGGCATCAGCAATCACGGACATGGGCAGACCCGTGATTTTCATGTCCATTTGCAGGGCGGTAATGCCGGTGTCGGTCCCGGCCACCTTGAAGTCCATGTCGCCCAGGAAGTCTTCAATCCCCTGAATGTCCGTGAGGATGCGGACCTCTTCGCCTTCTTTAATCAGGCCCATAGCGGCACCGCTGACGGGTTTGGCCAGTGGCACGCCTGCGTCCATCAGTGACAGGGTTGAGCCGCATACCGAGCCCATTGAGGTAGACCCGTTAGAGGACAGGACCTCAGACACCACACGAATCACGTAGGGAAAGTCACTGGTTTCGGGCAGGACGGGGACTAGTGCCCGCTCGGCTAGGGCACCGTGGCCCACTTCCCGCCGACCGGGGGACCGCATGGGACGGGTCTCACCGACGGAGTAGGGGGGGAAGTTGTAGTGGTGCAGGTAACGCTTTTCGTCATCGGGATGCAGGTCATCCATCATCTGCGCATCGCCGGGGGTGCCCAGCGTGGCAATGGACATCACCTGAGTCAGGCCGCGCTTAAACAGGGCACTGCCGTGGACGCGGTCGGGCAGGATGTGAGTGCGAGAGGTAATCGGTCGCACCTCGTCCAGCTTGCGACCATCAACGCGGACCTTATCGTTGACGATCTGCGATCGCATCAGCTTTTTGGTCAGCGACTTGTAGGCATTACCAAAGGCTTTACCGTTCTCGCTGACCGCAGTTTTAACCGCGTTATCTTCGGGCAGTTCAGCAATCTCAGCGGAGATGTCGGCCTTGATGGCGTCCAGCTTCTCGTCCCGTTCGGGTTTTGACAGCTCGAACTCTTTTAGAACATCTTTGATCTTATCGACAGCTCTCTCACTGATAAAGTCGGCCAGGGTTGGGTCAGTTTCCGGAGCCTCTAGCGTTACCGGGTCGACGCCCAGCTCGGCCATCATCTCTTTCTGGGCCTTGATCAGGTCCTGCACCACCTCGTAGCCGAAGTCGATGGCTTCGATCATGTCCTGCTCGGGCAGCTGGTTGGCACCGGCCTCAACCATAATCACGCCATCGGGGGACCCAGCAACCACCAGATCCAGGTCGCCGTCTTCGATCTCTTTGTAAGTGGGATTAATTATAAAGTCGTCCCCAACTAGACCAACCCGCACCGCCGCCATAGGGCCGTTGAAGGGAATTTTCGCCAGCTGCACGGCAACAGACGCGCCTGTTGCAGCTAACACATCGGGGGGAACAGACTCATCCATCGAAACCGTTGTCGCCACAATCTGGATGTCATCTCGCATCCAGCCGGGAAACAGGGGACGCATGGGCCGGTCAATCAGTCGGGACGTCAGCGTGGCCCGCTCTGGGGGGCGTCCTTCTCGACGGAGGAATCCGCCGGGGATTCGACCTGCTGCGTAGAGGCGCTCTTCGTAGTCGACCAGCAGGGGTAAAAAGTCAATGCCTTCGCGAGCGGTGGATTGGGTGGCGGTTACCAGCACCGCTGTGTCACCCGATTGAATCAATACTGAGCCGCCCGCCTGGGGCGCAAACAGCCCCACCTTAAGTTGGATATCCCGTCCGTCAATGGATATCGACTTATCAAACTCTTTCATTAGCGTTCCTTATTAGTTCTCTTGTTTTTCTGCATTTGGCAATCCTAGCACCGATGCTGAAACCCAAACGGGCAAAGTAAATTACTGCACAAGAAAAATTATTATTTGCGCTCAAAGCCTGGTGTGGTTGTCACGTGTAACGGGGTGGCAGCGGGTAACCGTAGCCGTGACTGACACCTCATAGGTGTTTTGAAACTTATTTGAACGCACGCTAATTTCTATTAAGAAAGGGTTGATTCTCTTACCGTAATTCCAGTTGCCATTGCTGCCGTTTATCAACGCCATTTCCCGAGCATTCTGCTGAGGTCAGCACACCTAATTGACGGTCTCGCCAATAGGACGACGGGCTAGGGAATGCCGGACTCGATTCGGGAATGCGATCGCGCTTAGCACCCCGTACAGACCCAGAAACATCAACGGAACTTAATTGTTCGCTCAAAATCAGGTGAAATTACCGACTAATTAGGTCACCTGGCTGACATTGGGGACTAGATTGAACCTAGATTGAACACGGATAAATTTCGCTATCTGGTTGTGCCTTCAACAGCCTGTTGTAAAGCAGCCACCAGATCCGTTAGGACAAAGCTGCCCCGACCTTGCTTGGGGCCATTTCGTTATGTGCTGAGCCAGATAGCTGTACTCAGTGTCCTAACGTAAATGGCGCTAGCCATATTTGGTGTTCTGACCTAGCGGCAACATAAAGCCTTTAGCAGGGTGGTCCGTAGCCTGTTGTCGTCACAGCCAACGGTAGCAACCCGTCCCTGCGATCTGGGCATATTGCAGTTGTGGCGGGAAAGCTCACCGCCCATCTATTAGCGCCTATGGATGTTCGGCAAGTGCTGCCATGAAACGAGGATAGGTTCCGCTTATTTCCTTGTATTTGTCCCCTTATTTGCCTTTTGTGAGGATTGAACTGAATGAGTATTTTGGTGACTGGCGCTGCCGGATTCATCGGCTACTTTTTGACACAGCGCCTCTTGGCAGAAGGGGAACAGGTCTATGGTATCGACAACCTGAACGACTATTACGACGTTGGTCTTAAGCGGGGTCGTCTGGCCCAACTCAAGACCAAGCCTAACTTTCAGTTCGAGCAGCTAGACCTGGCCGACCGGGAGGGTATGGCTCGGCTGTTTAGTACCCAGCGCTTTGACCGGGTGGTACATTTGGCTGCCCAGGCGGGCGTTCGCTACTCCCTCAAAAATCCCTACGCCTATGCCGACAGTAACCTCAGCGGGTTCATTCACGTCTTAGAAGGGTGCCGTCAGAGCGGGGTGTCCCACCTGGTGTATGCATCCTCCAGTTCTGTGTACGGGGCGAACCGCCACGTCCCCTTTGCCACGGCAGATAGCGTCGATCATCCGGTATCGCTCTACGCTGCCACCAAAAAGGCCAACGAGCTGATGGCCCACTCCTACAGCCATCTGTATCAGCTGCCCACAACCGGGCTGCGGTTTTTCACCGTTTACGGTCCTTGGGGACGGCCCGATATGGCCTACTTTAAGTTTGTCGATGCGATCGCAAACGACCGCCCTATCCACGTCTACAACCACGGCAAAATGCGCCGCGACTTTACCTACATTGATGACGTGGTCGAAGGGGTCACCAGAGTCTTGGCACAGCCCCCTGCCCCCATTGACGACCCAGCTTTCCGGACAGAAGCGCCCTACAAGATCTACAACATCGGCAACCATAGCCCCGTCTCTTTAATGGACTTCATCGAGACAATTGAGTCGGCGTTGGGGAAGACCGCCGAGAAGATCATGATGCCGATCCAGCCCGGCGACGTCGAAGAAACCTACGCCGACGTCAGCGACCTGATGGCGGACGTTGGCTTCAGACCCAGCACCCCACTGTCTGTTGGCATCGAGCGCTTCGTGGCCTGGTACCAGCAGTACTACAGCATCAAGCAGGCAGCTTAGTTACCACCAGTTCCCTCCGACCGAGGCCGACGCAGGCTACGATAGCCCAGGGTTGCAGCAATGGCGGCCACCGCTAGATACGGGCTATAGGCCAGCAGCCACAGCCCTAGCTGTAGCAGACCTGTGGTAAGTTCACCCACCGACCGCGTTGCAGACTGCCAGGTGTTGCCCAGCGTTCGCCCTAGAGGCTTGGGCTGGTCAGAGATGGCGGAGGCGGGGGACTGTAGGGTTAGCTCCAGCGTGGAGTAGCTCACCTGAGTCTGTAAATTCTTGTACTGGGCGTCCAGCTGTTCAATCTGCTGGCGCACGTTGCTCAATTCTCGCGACACCTCTAGCACGTCGCCGATGGAGCCCGAGCGGTCCATTATCTCTAGCAGCGCCTCTTCAGACTTACGCAAATTGCGGACGCGCGCCTGCAAGTCTACCAGCTGAGTTGAGACATCCTCTGCGGTGACGCTGCGACTTTCAACCGTGCCAACCTCGGTCAGCCTAGTAATCAGCGCATCCAGTCGGTTTTGCGGAACACGAATGCGAATGAAGGCAGTCCGGATGCTGCTATGCGGCTCCCGGTCTTGCAGGTCTAAAATATCGCCCTGTTCGGTTGTGATCAGCCGAGAAATTTCTGCCAGCTGCTCGTCTACGGATTCAACTTCTAGCGTCAGGCTAGCCCGCTTGATCAGCTGAGGCCGTCCCGCTGGCACCGAAGGATCTACCGGCAAGGACGTTGAGTCGGCGTCGACAGATTCTGGGCTGGCAGACTGGGGCGCTTCCATCGCAATTTCTGCCGGAGCTGCCATATCGCCTGCGGCTTCTGTCAGGTTGGGTGCCGCTGCACAGCCCGTCACGGCGTACAGCCCCAGCACCAGACTCGCAGCGCAGCTCCGCCACCAAACCGTTTTCCTTGCCATGAGGTTGATCCCAATGTGTTGATAACCCGAGTATGGCAAGGCTAAAGACGGCTTTTGTCACAGTTTCAGTTTTGGAAACCGGGTTGTGATGCATGGCTACCCACCACCCCGCGTGCAGCAAACGGGACCAAAGCAAAAGGGGACCAACTGACGTCAGTCCCCTTTTGCTTTGCGATTCAAAATCGTCTAGTTCGAATGTAGCTTGGTACCTAGAAATAGCCTAATAAGCCAGCGTCTCTAGCGTTTCTCGTAGGTATCGGCGCACAAGGTCATCTAAAGGTGTGCGGTCCAGCTCATTTTGAGCCAATTCTGATTTCCAGCGTTCAAAGCCGGAGCTGCTTGCGATCGCGCGTTTCAGGCTCGACCAGACACTGGCCTCAGACGAGTTCGATAAAGTAGTAGCCATACAGTCCTCTAGCGGTTTTCCTGGAGGTGCAGCGTCTCGCGTCTGCCCCGTAACGTTACCAAACGCTCACGATGGCAGTTGCGATGATCTGCTTTTTCCGTTATAACGCAGCTCCGATTCTGCGACCGTGGCAACCGTCACAGAATCGGAAATTTTAGCAAAGAAAACGCTCTAGCCGCTTAGGGTGCGTCGCTTGCTCACCAGCTTGAAGGCATGGATGCGATCGCTCTCTTTCCAGCCGCTGAAGTTATCGACGCCGATGCCGCATTCAAAGCCAAAGCTGACTTCTTTGACGTCATCGCGCATCCGCTTTAGCGAGTCGAGGTTGCCCTCGTACACCTGATCGCCGCCGCGCATTACACGAATGCGGCAGTTGCGAGTGACCTTGCCAGAGAGGACGTAACAACCGGCCACCGCGCCCTTGCGGACGGGGAAGACAGCTCGGACTTCGACTTCGCCCAGTGCCTCCTCAACCAGTTCGGGTTCAAGCAGACCCTCCATCGCCCCTTCGATGTCTTCTAGCAGCTTGTAGATGACGTCGTAGTCGCGAATGTCCACCCCGAGCTGGTCTGCCGACTGGCGGGCACCGGGGGCCAAGGTGGTGTTGAAGCCGATGATGACGGCGTTACTAGCAGCAGCCAGGTCAACGTCTGTCTCAGAGATTTCGCCCGGTGCGGCCATCAGTACGCGGATTTGCACCTCGTTCTGCGGCAGCTGCTGCAAGGAGGCCAGAATTGCCTCAATGGAGCCTTGAACGTCGGCCTTCAGAACCAGATTCAGTTCCTTCAGGTCGCCCTCTTGGGCTTGGGCAGACAGCGAGTTCAAGGTGACACGACGAGAGGCCATGGCCTGCTGTAGGCGAGACTGGCGCTGCTCAGAAGCCCGACGGTCAGCAGTAGACCGCGCCACTTTCTCGTCGGCAAAGACTTCGAACTCTTCACCGGCCTGGGGCACGTCACTCAGACCCAGTACCTCGACCGCAAAGGACGGCAGAGCGGCGTCAACGCGCTCGCTTCGGTCGTCGATCATGGCGCGCACTTTACCAAAGACGGACCCAGCCACCAGCGAATCGCCAACGCGCAGCGTGCCGTTCTGAATCAGCAGCGTTGCTACCGGACCCCGGGCCTTGTCTAGGTTGGCCTCAATCACGGTGCCTCTAGCCAACCGGTCCGGGTTAGCGTGCAGGTCCTCGACCTCCGCCTGCAAGATAATCATTTCCAGCAGCGTGTCCAGATTTTGTCCGGTAATGGCGCTGACAGGAACCATGATGTTCTCGCCGCCCCACTCTTCCGGTACTAGACCGTGCTCCATCAGCTCTTGCTTCACCCGGTCGGGGTTAGCGGTCTCTTTGTCCACTTTGTTGATGGCGGTGACGATGGGCACCTGAGCAGCCTTAGCGTGGCTAATGGCCTCAATGGTCTGCGGCCGTACACCGTCGTCGGCGGCAACCACCAAAATAGCGATGTCTGTAACCCGCGCACCCCGTGCCCGCATGGCCGTGAAGGCTTCGTGGCCCGGGGTGTCTAGGAAGACAACCTGGCGGGTGGAGTCTTCATGCTCGACGTCGACGTGGTAGGCACCGATGTGCTGGGTAATACCCCCAGCTTCGCCTTGGGCCACCTTGGCCTGACGAATGGCGTCTAGCAGTGACGTCTTGCCGTGGTCGACGTGGCCCATGATCGTAACCACCGGCGGACGCAGGGACAAATTCTCCAGGTCGTCCTCGTCCAGCATTTCGGTGACCTTCTTGGCCTCCGACTCTGCCTCTGCGGTTTCGACCAGAATCTCGAACTCCTCAGCCACCATTTGGGCGGTGGGGACATCCAGCGTCTGGTTGATGTTGGTAGCAATACCCTTGAAGAACAGGAATTTGATGATTTCTGTCTCGGGCACAGCGATCTTTTGCGCTAGCTCGTGGACGCTGAGGCCACCCGTTAGCACGATCATTTCTGGCTTTTCGGGTACCGCCTCTTCGCGACGCTCACGGCGCTGGTTGCGAGAGCCCCCTCGGCTCGGACGGCTCTTGACCGCTGCGGGCTTGGGCTGAGCTTTGCCGCCACCACTGCTCGATTTGGGCTTGGGCGGACGCATCAGCGACAGGCTAACCTGCGGCGACGCTGAGTTGCCGCCGTTGCCCTGAGTCGGATCAAAATCGTCGTCATCGTCGTCGATGCGAGGCTGACTACGACGCTTGTTCTTGCCAGGAGACTTGGCCTTTTGTGGCATCTCCTCGACTTCCTCGGGCGCACTGCGAGTCGGGCGTCGCTTGGGCGCACGCAGCGCCGTAGGCCGACGCAGCTCGGGCGTTGGTGTACCCCCGGTTTCGCCGTCATCCGACGTTTCTGTATCTGAGGTGGCCGGGCGACTGGGCTGGGGCCGACGTAGCTCGGGCGTCGCTGGCTTGGGCTTGAGCGACGGCTTGCTGCTACGGGCGTTGACGTCGTCGGTAATGGTGATGGCAATCTGCGGCCGTTTTGGCGCTTCCGGTGCAGCCACTGGGCGTTCCGCCGTTTGGCGGCTCACAGGGCGCGCCAGCTTGGGCTTGGGTGGGCTTGCCTCGGGGACGGGTCGCCGTGCCGGGGGAGAATCCAACGTTGCCGCTACGTCGCGTTCAGCATCGCTACGTTCGGTACGGGCCGCAGCGGGCTTAACCGGACGTGTAGGACGGGCAGGCGGCGCGGGCGGTGCGGCTCCAGGACGGCTCGGTGGCTGATTCAGACTGGCGTCACCGCCACTAGCGACGGGTTCTGGCGACGTCGGACGAGGCGCTGCTGGCTCAGGCGAACGAGGACGCTCGGGTGGGGCTGCCGTCGGCGTAGACTGACGGCGAACGGCTAGGATTTGCGGCTTACGAGGCTTTTCCGGCTTCTTGGGGCGCGGAGCTTCGCTACGGTTGGCTTTTTTGATCGGTTTTTGAGGCCGCTTTGGCATGCTGCCGTTTCCTTTTGCAACTTTCGGCGCTTTTGCACGAATTTGCTGCGCCTCTTCTTCTGTAATTGTACTGCTATGGCTCTTCGCAACGATATTGAGCTGCTGACAAATTGACAGAATATCTTTGTTTTCTAAGTTTAGTTCACGGGATAAGTCGTATATCCTGACCCGGCCGTTGTTCATCCACTATTTCCTCTTTTCGGGTTGGCTGTTACATAAATGACTGCTCTTATCTAGACGACATCACAGTTTCTAATCATGTCCTGGGCATAGAGCTTGGACATGGAGATGGCTGGAGAGGCTTTGCTTCCGTAGAAGGCTGCCCGCTACGGGTTGGCATTCTACACACTGTATGCAGATGGTCCCGGTCTTATATCCTAGCGCACCGTTGAGTGTTCGACTGCGACTGGACTTAATTGGGTGCAGATGGGGACAGTTGCTCATAGATTTGCTGATAGATCTCTGGGGGGACCGGCGCTCTTAGTGCCCGGCTCAGGCGGTTCTTTTTCTGTGCCAGCTGGATGCAGTCAGGGGCTAAGCACAGATAGGCCGACCGTCCCATACCGCTGCCGATGGTAATGGTTCTGTCGGGGTGTTGCCGCACGATGCGCAGAAATTCGGATCGATGGGCGAGACGACGACAGCTAATACAGCAGCGGTGGTTGGGGGGCATCGTTTATATCCTCTGGGCTATTTACTCCTCCTCTAGGGCAGTTTCGACGGCCAGCTCATCCTCGGTGACCTTGGCTTCGGTCATCTCGGCGGCGCTCATCTCGGGGGGTAGATCGGCGGCGGCCTCTGGGATGGCTTCCGAGGCTTCCAGGTGAGTGGGGTGTTCGTCTGGGCGTTCGGTTGCGGCAATCACGCCGTCAATTTGACCCTCTACGGCCGGAGCGTCAGGGTCGGCCACTGCCGCAGCGTCTTCCTCGTAGCCTTCACCGCCGTAGCTGCCTGCTTCTCCGGTGGAGAGTTCTTCTTCCTCAGGGCGCAGACCCTCGTTGGGGTCACCACCGTGGGCCGCTGCGTAGGCTGCGATCGCAGCTTCGATCTCGTCAATCTCCTTCTGCTTGGCGTCCAGCACTTCTTGAACCTTGCGGTCCTCTTCGTCGTAGTCGTACTTGGCCGTATCTTTGATGTCGATCTTCCAGCCGGTGAGCCGCGCCGCCAGCCGCACGTTCTGCCCTTCTTTACCAATGGCTAGACTGAGCTGATCTTCTGGCACCAGTACGTGGGCCTGACGTTCTTCAGGGTTCATTAGCCGCACCTCGTCCACCCGAGCTGGGCTCAGGGCGTTGGAGATGTAGGTCGCCGGGTCCGGCGACCAGCGAATCACGTCAATTTTCTCGCCGCGTAGCTCATTGACCACGACCTGAATGCGCGATCCCCGAGCGCCAATGCAGGCCCCAACCGGGTCCACGTCGCGCTCTAGCGTGTCCACCGCAATCTTGGTGCGAGGTCCAACGGAGCGTGAGGAGGGGTTGGCTTCGCGGGCCACGGCCACAATGCGGACCACCTCGTCCTCAATCTCTGGCACCTCATTGGAGAATAGCTCTACCACTAAGGCCGCATCGGTTCGAGACACCAGCAGCTGCGGCCCCCGGTGGGAACCTTCAGAGACTTTCTTGAGGACCACACGGAAGCTGGCATTGGCACGATAGTTGTCGTTGGGCAGCTGGTCCCGGCGCAGCAGTTCTGCCTCGACGTCGGGCTGACCGACGCCGCTGTTGACCGCCATAATCACCGACTGCCGCTCAAAGCGCAGTACACGGGCTTGCAAAATGGTGCCTTCCAGGTCCTGAAACTCTTCCTGAATCAGGCGGCGCTGCTGGTCCCGCAGCTTTTGCGCCAGCACCTGCTTGGTCTGGATCGCGGCCATACGGCCAAAGGTTTGCTGATCGGGGGTGACGTCTAGAACCACCGTGTCGTTGAGCTGGGCTTCGGGGGCCACTTCCTGCACGTCCTGTAGGGCAATCTCGTGGTCGGGGTTGTCCACCAGCCACTTCTTCGGCAGCACCATCTCAGACGGGTCTTGCCCCTTGGCCTCAGCTTCCTCTAGGGCCACAAAGTGAGCATGGCTTTCAAAGCCTTCCACGATGGTTTTGTTTGCCAGTACCCGGAAGCCTTCTTCCTCGGGGTCTAGCTCGACGTAGAAGTTATCAAAGTATTCTTCGTCAAAGTGGGTGCCGTCGGTGCGGTGGGCACGGCGATAGCGCTCATAGCCTTTCAGTAGGGCTTCGCTGAGCGCATTTTGTACGGCCTGTTTGGGTAAGTTTCGCTCACGGCTAATGTTGTCGATCATGTCCTGCAAACCAGGCAGTTCAACCACAGACATAGACGTTGCTCCTTTTCTTCAGTTGTCTTCTTCAGTTGTTGATGTGTGAGGTGGGCCTGACGTATCAGTCGTCAGAATCTTGGGTCAGCTGTACCGTGTCGATCAGGTCTCGGGGAAGGGCAATGGCTCGTCCCTTTTGGTTTAGCCGCACCTTTTCTTCAGTTCGTTCGACCAGCTTGCCAGTCCAGACCTTTTTGCCCTTGTGCGGTTCGGTCAGGGTCACCTCGACGGGAAACCCGCGAAACACGCTAAAATCGCGGTCGTTGACCAGCGTTTCGGATACGCCAGGGCTAGAGACCTCCAGCACGTAGGCATCGGGCAGCAGCCCGGAATCTTCAATGGCCTCCCCCAGGGCCACGCTCATCTGCTCGCAGTCATCGAGTCCGGTATCGTCGGCCTGGGTGTTACGCACGTCAATGCGCAGGATCGGTGGGCTGTGGTTGGTCTGAAACACAGCATCCACGACCTCTAGCCCCAGCTTGTTTGCCACGGGGGCCGCCAATTCCATCAGTTGAGGAATGACCGGATGAGTCATGCAGGTCTCCAAAAAAACAAAAAAGTGGGCCGCCAGTGCCCACTTCCGCATGGGTTCAGGGTGAACCCGGAAGGTTATGGGTAGCAGAACTACCCCGATGCGCTAAACAGTGTAGCGTGTTTAGCGGTTTGTGGATGCCGGAGAAATAAATGGATACGGAACGAGAAAATTATTCCGCTTGAGCCTGAATCGGCAGGCCCGCCTCGATAAACACGTCAGCAACCGAGAAGCTAAGCTGCGGCAATCCTTTGACAGAGGGAGACTGATCGCCTTTGTAGGTGACAGGCAGGCGGTCGGCCGTAAAGACGGTAATCGTCCTCGCTTTTGGATCGACAACCCAAACAATGCTCACGCCAGCGGTAATGTAGTCTGAGGCCTTTGCAGCCATTTCACCAAAGGTTTGGTCAGGCGAGACGATTTCAATAGCCAAGTCTACCGGGACCGGACAGGGGGCATCTTCTAGCCAATCTGCGGGCAAGCGCTCGAATGAAACATAGGTGAGGTCAGGCACGGGAACCCAGTTTTTGCCCTCGTGCTTCAGCGTTATGGCCCACTCCGGGTAGAAGTGTCCCTTGAGTTTGAGTACCGGGTCTAGCAGCTTGATCAGACCCTTTTGGACACCCCCTCTAAACATCAAACCGGAAACGTTTGGGAGCCATTTTAGGAATTGCAACGCCATCGACCAGTTCTAGCGCCGTGTCGTCACCGGGCAGCGCCAAGAATTCTTCTAACGTGAGGGGTTTGACGGGCAGCTGAACCATTGCGCGTCTCTACTGTTGCTTACCTGCTACACCGCTGACTCTAAACAAATCAGCAACGGTGGGGCAGTACGTTTCTCTGCCAAACTGATCTGGCGTCACTACATTTTGGTGGGTGAAGTGGCGATAGCCAATGCAGAAGCGATCCCACTCGGCCATTTGAATATTGAACGTATTGATAATGAGTTCGGTTAGACCGGCTGAAAGGGGTATGCGGAACCAAATGCGATCGCCAAAATAATCACTCACCTGCTCAATCGCTTCGTCAGCCGTCAGCGCCGGTACCCCCAGCACCAGCTCTCGGGACTCGTCATCCTGGGGTGGGTGGTCTACCAAATGAGCTACGACGGTTGCAATGTCTTTGGCGTGAATGAAATGGAAGCTGCCGTCCGCTTTCAAAAACCGGGCCAGCTTGATCCACTTTTTTACGTCGGGTAGACCCGCAGAAATATGGGAGTAGGGCTTGTTGTCGTCCCCGCCGAAGACTAGTGTGGGGAAGATGGTGGTAATTTTGGGTGCCAGCGCTGTGCTATCCAGTTTCTGGTGGCACTGATACTTACTGCGGATATAGTCGGTACCAATCTCACCCGCTTCTTTGAGGGGCTGGTTCTCCCGATTCAGAATGCTCTCGGTCGAGAAGTAGATCACCTGACGGCAGCGGTCTGGGTCAAGCAGTTCGAGAATTCGCAGCGTGGCGTCTACGTTGATTCTGTAGATTTCGTCCGCGCCACCCCAGCAGGTGGCAATCAAAATAGCCGTATCGATGGTCGAGAGCAAATCCGCCAGCGGCTCGACACTTAGCAAGTTGCCTTCGACGATGTGAACGCCGGGGCGCTGGTGAATATCGACCTTAAGCTTGGCCGGGCTGCGCATCAGCAAAAACAGCTCGTGCTGGGTCTGCTCAATCAGCGTTTCAACCACGTAGTGTCCAACGCAGCCACTCGCGCCGGTAATGAAAATGCGTTGAGGCGATTCGTTAGGGGGCGATTCGTTAAACAGGTCAGCCAAGGTCAAGAGTCCGCAGAATTCCACAGGCAGCTTAGCTGCCTGTCCTATCCTATCCTTCCACCTGCCGGGAAAAATGCCTTCCCGTGCAGAAATGCCCCACACAGTAAACTTCTAAGCCGGTGCCATCAGCTGGTCTAGCTGCTTCGCAGTCTCAAAGAAGTGGGCCGCATTTTCCTCGGGCGTACCCGGAAGGATGCCATGACCCAGGTTGAGAATGTGTCCGGTGGGGCCTGCTTTTTTCACGGTGTCAAAGATGCGATCGCGAATAAAGTCCTTCGAACCAAACAGCACACCAGGATCCACATTGCCCTGCACCTTCATGTTCGGCCCTAACCGCTTGCGGGCCTCAGCCATGTCCACCGTCCAGTCCACGCTGACAATGTCTACACCCGACTCGCCCATCAGCTCTAGCACGCCTGCACTGCCGCTGATGTAAAGCACCAGAGGTGTATCGGGGTGGGTCTGCTTCACCTGCTGAACTACCCGCTGCTGGTAGGGCAGAGCAAAGGTGCGGTAGTCAACCGGGCTCAGCTGACCGGCCCAGGAGTCAAACAGCTGCACCATCTGCGCCCCGCAGTCAATCTGATGGCGCACATAGGTGGTGATGCCGTCCGCCAGGTTGCTCAGTAGCTGGTGCAGCAGCTCCGGCTGGGAAAAAGCCATGCCCTTGATCACGGAGTAATTCTTAGAGCTTTTCCCCTCAACGGCGTAGGCCGCCAACGTCCAAGGTGAACCGACAAAACCCAGCACCGCTGCGTCATTGCCCACTTCCTGCCGCAGGGTAGTGAGAATTTTGCGAATGAACGGCAGCGACTCGTCCGGGTCTAGGGGACGCATCTGGTCAATTTGTTCTTTGGATCGGATGGGCGGATCGATGACGGGGCCTTTGCTCTCAACGATGTCGAAGGGAATCCCCATACCCGGCAGCGGTGTCAGAATGTCGGAGAACATAATCACCCCATCAGGCCGAAACGCCCGCCAAGGCTGTAGCGAAATCTCAATCGCCAGGTCAGCATTCTCCGAGCGCTCCCGAAAGGACGGATATTTCTCGCGCAGGTCGCGGTACACCTTCATATATCGACCTGCCTGACGCATCATCCATACAGGAGGACGGTCTAGTTTTTCACCACGAGTCGCTCTGAGCAAATACGGCGTCGAGTTAGATCCGGTCATTGGGGTTTCTTGAACGTTAATGTCGTTGATGGGCAGCGTAGCGATATGCGCCGCATTTAGCGTGATCGTAAGCTTATCATCGGCAGTGTCTTGGTTTAGCGCCGACCCAGGTTCCAAGCCACATCTGTCTACTTCTCATACCCTGTCCGAGATGACCGCTGGCGCGTAAAATTAAAGCTAGCTAAAGAACTGTGGCGCTACGTTACTCGCATGAGCGATATTGTTAACTTTTTTGAAAAACTGGCCGGTCGGTGGTTCTCGCAACGCACCACCCACTACCTCACCGAACAAACCTCAAAGGCGGGGAAATCGGAACTAGAGATTGACTTCTTGGCACCGGAGCATGATTCTGTGACCCAGCTGTGTGTGCAGGCCAAGCTAGATCCAGCCAAAGCTCTTTGCGGTCTCAGCATTGCCCAAAAGAGCACGATAGAAGGTAATGCCAAGCAGCGCATCCGCACTACGCTGATCGTCCCTGTCTCAGAGTCAGATACGACCGGACAAATTCTTTATTCGGGCGACCCCACCCCTCGCTGCACCTACCAGTTTGAGCAGGAGGTGCTGACGCTGACCACAGAAGATGACAAGGCCAGTAGCCAGGAGCGCTGGTGGTTTATCACCGATAATCTGCGCATGCGGACGCAAATGGTAAAGCCGAAAGAGGGGCCAGAGCTGGCATCATTTTGTTCTGAGATTCGGCTAGGGGCTGCTCCGCCGCCCCAGTCATAGCAGCCTTGTAGCGGCATTGAGACCGTGCAGCATAGGGTCTTATGGCGTTAAGTTCTTGCTGAAATTACGCCGTGTGGCTGACGTTTCTGTCGTTGGTGTTACGCGCGGACGGGAAGCCTAATGACATAATACCCAGCGTCACGCTATGTACAGCAATCCCCATAAAGGTTGGATTGGGCTGCGAGTCACAGCGCAATCCGCACTTAAGGGCAGCCGTCCCCGAAGACTCAGGCAAAGCGTGACCGAGGCACAAGTTTCAATTGCATTGAAACTTGTGCCTCGCTTGACCTGCTATTCTGACGGGCTTTTGCCAGCATAGAACGAGTCAAGTCAAGCGAGAAACGCTATAGATAAGCTTGCCGCTAAATTCGCGTATGAAGACCGATCCGCTGATCTCAGTAGTTGTTGCAGCGTACAACGCAGCTTCTTTTATTGATCGAACACTTCAGTCAGTTCTTGCCCAGACCTATCAAAATTTTGAAGTTCTCATTGTTGATGATGGATCTTCCGACCATACCCCTCAAATCGTTGAAACATATCTAAAAAAAGACTCTCGATTTCGGTTGCTTCAACAACGTAACGCCGGGGTAGCCGCCGCACGGAACCGGGGTATTCAACTGGCTAAAGGTGCCTTCATTGCCCCCCTAGATGCCGATGACATCTGGTTTCCTGAGTATTTAGCAGCATTACTCGATGCCATGACATCGCCCAAGGTGGGCATGGCGTACGCCTGGTCTGTCTTCATCGACGAGAATGATCGACTGATGAAGCCTTGTCAAAGTCAGCTTTGGCAGGGCAGGGACTGGCTACCGCTGGTTTATCGCAACTTACCGGGCAATGCCAGTTGCGTACTGATTCGAAAAGAATGCCTGACAACGATTGGCGGATATGACCCGACGCATCGTCGGCAAGGTGCCCAAGGGTGTGAAGACTGGGACCTCTACCTGCGCCTAGCAGAACAGTTTGAGGTGCGTGTTGTCCCTCAGCTACTGGTGGGGTATCGACAAGTCCAGGGCAGCATGTCATCTAACGTTGAGCCAATGAGGCGAGGGCTAGAGCGTGTGCTGGCCGCCGTAGCTGAACGTAACCCTGCACTGAACCTGGCTGTTTATCGCTGGAGTCGAAGTAATTTTGACTGCTACCTATCGCAGAAATGTGCTCAGGCAGGGCACCATCATCAGGCATTGCGCTGCTTAAAGACAGCGCTACAGCTCGACTATATGCCGCTGATGCGAGGCACTGTCTACCGGATCGCAATCGGCAGCTTGCTTAAGCTGTGCCTACAGCCTATCAGTTCAAAGCTCTGGTCCAACCACGCTGCATGGGTCGGCTTCAAGCAGGGCGTGGGCAAATGGTATCGGACAATGAATCCTTTCTACAAGACCTTGAACCTAACTCAGTTGACAGAACAGCAGATTAAGGCCAAGCAGCGTTTTCCCAGACATCAGTATGAACAGTTTTTAGCAGCTCGGTTTTGCAAGATTCAGCAGAGGTCTACTGCCGTTCGTTCAGTCAATCGATCAAAAGCGTCCGTTTTTAGACCGCACTGATCGCACCGGGTTCTCTCAAGTAATGCAAGAATGATACTTTTTTCCCGCGAGCGGCAAGCGATCGCCACACTCAAGCCGCTACTCAGGCAAGTCCCTTACGCCATTCCAACAGTGGTCCTATTTGGCGTGATCACGGCACTGTTTGAAGGCTTAGGACTGAGCCTTTTTGTTCCACTATTCCATCTGTTAACAGAAGGGGCATTATCGACCAGTAACATTCCCTTAAAACCGCTATGGTCGCTACTGTTTAGCCATATACCCGACGCGCAGATCCGCTGGATTGCCCCCCTTGGCATCTTACTGCTGCTGACGGGCAAGAACGGTTTGCTATACCTCAACGCTGTCCTCTTCTCTCGCTTCAATTGGCAGATCAGTCATTACTTACGAACCACCGTTTTTGCAAAGTTGCTGCGTGCCGATGCTCAGTTCCTAATGACCCAAGATACCGGGCGGCTGATGAGTATCTTAGACAAAGAAACATGGCAAACGACTCAAGCCCTATCGGCCTTGGCTACGCTGAGCATCAGTCTGTGCACAATCCTGATATTCTCCATTTTTTTATTGTTGACATCCTGGCAGCTGACACTGCTAAGTCTGGTACTGCTGGCAGGCATATCCGGCAGTATTCAATACCTTATTCGTCAGATCAAACAACTTGGGCAGCAAGCGACCCAGGCTAACGTTGACTTTGTTAGTCTCGGATTCGAACAGATTGGCGGGATAGAAACGCTACGACAACTGCGGCGACAGGACTGGGCAAAAGCACAGTTTAGCCGAGCTTCCGCCACGGTTTGCTCGTCATTTATGACACTCGATCAAAGGATGGCAACGGTCTCCCCACTGTCAGAATTTGCGTTTGCAGTGCTGCTAACGGCTTTGCTAGTTGCGGCGTTCCAAGGCCAGTTAGACGTCTCTGTTTTCTTGACGTTTCTGTTCATGCTCTATCGACTAGCCACCCCTATCAAGGCTTTAGATGGCGCTCGATCTAACCTTGTCGCACTTACAGCTTCCGTTCAAATCATTGCCGATCTTATGGCAGCGGCTGAATCCTGCGCTGTAGTATCTGGGAACCATCCTCTTCACAGCCTGGGAGAAGGCATCGAATTTAGAAACGTTAGCTTTCAATACCGACAGACTGACGCGGTCACCTTAAACAACCTCTCATTTCACATCAAGCCTGGTCAGACCGTTGCGGTTGTAGGACCCTCTGGAGCAGGCAAATCAACCGTCCTCAGCCTACTAACCCGCCGATTCTCTCCTTCGAAAGGAGAGATTTTGCTAGCCGGGAAGCGTTTAGAAACATACGACATAGACCAATGGCGTCAGTGCTTTTCTCTCGTCTCTCAAAATATCTATCTGTTTAATACTTCGGTCCGTCACAATATTGCCTATGGCAGCCCGTCACCAGTTTCAGAGGCAGCCGTTATCCACGCGGCAAAACAAGCCAACGCCCATCACTTTATTCTTGACCTACCCCAGGGCTACGACACCCCCATCGGCGAAGGTGGCTTTCGCCTATCTGGCGGTCAGCGGCAGCGCTTGGCACTGGCCCGTGCCTTGGTCAACCCATCTCAGCTCCTCATCCTAGACGAGGCAACGAACGCCCTAGACAACCTAGCCGAAACCCTCATTCAAGAGACGCTGGCTGCCTTGAGGAAAACACAAACGGTCGTGGTGGTAGCCCACCGCCTGTCGAGTATTTACAACGCTGACCATGTCCTAGTGATGGATCGAGGCTGTTTGGTGGAGCAGGGCACTGTCCATCAGCTGTTGGCGCAGGATGGGCTCTTCTCTCGAATGTATGGTCGCTCGGCTAGCACCCATCTGCAAAACGTCCAATAGGCAGCGAAAAACGAGCGCTAGAAGGACAGTCAGCGCTACCCATCGGGCTCCAGGTCAGCCAACCGAGTTTCTAGATCGATGATGCGATCGCGCAGCTCTATCGCCAATATGGCCAAATTATCAAACTGTGCTTCCAGGGATGGATCGTTGACCGTAGACTGCGGCACCGGTTGCGCCACCGGAGCACTTCCGCACGCAAGCCGATTGACCTGGGACTGCACCTGATTGAGCTGTGATCCCAATCTCGACAGCCTTGACTCGATTTGGTTAATTCGCGACGTTAAGAAAGAGGACTCTGCCTGCACCGGCAGCAAACCGGTGACAAATATCAGTCCTACGGCCAGACTCACCACCAAAATTCGTTTCAAAGCTCGACTGTTCATATCGAAAATGGCCTGTACTTCCATAACGGTAGCGCAGGCCACTTAACATTTTTGGGGTAGGTCGTCCCGTTTATCCGTAATCCAGAGCTAGACCAAAGAAGCCTCACGCCCTTCAGGCACAGCAGACAACACCTCAGGCGACACCTCATAGTCTTCTGCCATCAGCCGCGCCGTCATCTTGGCCGACATCATTACACTGGGGGTCCCAGCACCGGGCTGAGCGCCTGCGCCCACCATATACAGCCCGTCAATATCTTCACTGCGGTTGTGGGGCCGGAAGAAGGCCGACTGCACCAGACGAGGCTCTGGGCCAAAGGCATTGCCCAGGTAGGCGTTGAGCGTGTGCTGAAAGTAATCTGGGGTGATGTAGCTCTGGTAGACCAGACGCTCCTTCAGGTTGGGCAAGTAGCCGCGCTCCTCTAAGAAGGTCAGCACCGTATTGACCAACTTGTCGCCAATCTCGTCCCAGTTTAGCCCTGAACCGTTGTGGGGCACCGGCACCAGCGTGTAGGCCGCGTGGTGGCCTTCAGGTGCTAGAGACGGATCGGTCAGTGTGGGAATGTGCAGATACTGGGAGAAGTCTTCCGCCAGCACCTTACGATTGAAGATGTCCTTCAGCAGCTCCTCGTAGCGAGGGCCGAGGATAATGTTGTGGTGGCGCAGGTTGCTAGCCTCGTTGCCATCGGCCTTGAAGCCAAAGTAAATCACTAACAGTGACATGGACTGCTGTGTCACTTTAATTCGTAAATCTTGGTTCCAGAAGCGATACTTGGGCTCAATCATCCTGCCGTAGGTCATTGCCC
>CAWUKV010000082.1:0-22036 GCA_963923025.1 uncultured bacterium | reverse complement strand
TTCATTCACGCTAAAGATATTGCGGAACCCCATCATCCAAAACTGCCATGATCAAAGACTTGAGCAAATCTCTTTTAGGTCCTATGTCACAACTTCAATCAATTCGCTATCGAGTGGCTGAGCTGTCCTGTCCGTTTTGGGTTGGGCACTTTAGCCGACTGTCCCATTGGAAGGGACAGCATGTGCTGCTAGATGCCCTAGCCCTGTGTCCGCAGCAAATTGGAGCGATTTTTGTAGGCGATGCATTGTTTGGGGAAGAAGATTATGCCCAGGGCTTGCAAGAACAGGTAGTACGATTGAAACTTTGCGATCGTGTTCGCTTTCTTGGCTTTCAGTCACCGATACAGCCATTAATGAAAGTATGTAATCTTATTGCGCATACTGCTATTGCGCCAGAGCCTTTTGGTCGCGTGATTGTAGAGGGGATGTTGTGTGGTCGTCCAGTGGTAGCGACAGAGGCGGGTGGGGTCCCCGAAATTGTTCAGCATGAGCGATCGGGCTGGCTCTTTCCGCCAGGTGATTCTAAGAGGTTGGCAGAAATCATAACCAACAGTGCTTTTGAAGCTGGCTTGACCGCGATCATTGCTCGGCAAGGGCAGCTTGTAGCCCAAGAAAGATTCAACCATGTCGTAATTCAAGATCAGATTGATACATTACTGAGACAAGCCGTCGTGAATCAGTGAAGTGCAGGGTAGACAACGATGTACTGCAAAAGAGAAATACTGTGAAGTTAGCATTCGGCAGATTTTACCCAGCTAAACGTAAGGAATTATTAGAAACCAGGAACAAGTGGCTCCCGAACACAGCCAGCCTATCCCCCTCTCCCCTCAGGCATCCTCATTCACACGTAATAATGTCTTTTTTTATGTCTCTAAAACTTCCTCAGAAAGCTTGACTTCGCCCAAAAAAATCACTAAACCTAAAGATGACAAATGTGATTCACATAACATTTGCCTCAAAACTCTGAATCAAGGAGAAATATCCATCATGGCCAATATTACTATCGGCGACTTGTTCTCTAGCTCTGAAAGCTACTTAGATTCTCTGCGCGATATATCTGAGGCTGAGCTTAATATTACTGGCGGCGGCAAGTACAAGAAGGGAGGTTCCAAGTCTAGCGGATCCAAATCTAGTAAGTCTAAGTCCAGCAAGAGCAAATCCAAGAGTGGCTCCAAGAGCCGGAGCGGCAGCGGTAAGCATTGCTACTACTACTACTGCTACTGCTAGTACCACCGTCGGCTGGTAAAGCCTAGCTAGAGAGCTGGCTCAATAGTTTAAGTATACTAGTTTTCCTTAGGCTATTGGTCGTCATTAAAAAGGGTTTTGAGTTTTATTGTGCATAAAACTCAAAACCCCCGAGCCCCTAAAACATGAAGTATTGGATCAGTTCTATCTTGTTCTTAGCGTTATGATTTTTCGCTTAAATTCTGACAATGTCGGCACGTATTTGGCTGAGAAAGGTGTTTGCTCCACTGCTGAACAACACGTTAAATCGGTAGATTCAATCTCTTGCAAAAATTTCAACCTGATTGTCACGTTAGTCACAGGCAAAAAGTTTTTAGTTAAACAAGAGCGTTTCGATGCCAAGGGGGAAACCCACAGCGAGTTTTGGAACGAGTGGAATATACAGCAGCTACTCAATGATTTTTCAGAATTACAGCTATTGAGACAACAAGTACCGGAAATTTTGCTATTTGATCCAGAAAACTCAATACTAGTCTCACATTTTCTAGATGGCTATTGTGATCTATCAGATTTTTACGATAATTCAAACGATTTTCCGGTTGAAATTGCGGCTACCATCGGTCAAACACTAGCACAGTTACACCAACTGACCTCCAACCAAAATCGTTATCTCCCTTACATTCGTAAGGGGTTACTATCTCGCCAGGGCCGGGAAATCTCTAAATATCATTTTCTCAACGGACTTGACCGATTAAACCCTGAAGTCTTTGGTATTTTTTGCACCGATGGCATTGAGTTTTTTAAGCTGTTTCAGCGGCATAAAATTTTGAGGACAACAATCTCAGCCTTATCGCAGCAATGGACCCCATGCTGTCTTATTCACAACGACTTTAAGTTTAGTAACTTGCTGATACCCAAGCCAGATATCGCCGCTCCCATCGGTCTTAATAAGAGTCAATGCACTGAGGTTCCCATCTTCATGATTGACTGGGAGAAAAATAAGTGGGGAGATCCAGCCTACGATTTAGGCATGATCATTGCTGATTACCTTAAACTATGGCTTCGTAGTTTGGTCGTTAGTCCTGTATTTGACCTGACACAGTCTCTAAGGCTGGCCTCAACTCCGTTAGAAAAACTCCAACCGAGTCTTGCGGCATTGGTTCATACCTATCTTTTAGGGATTCCTCATATCTTGCAGTGCAACCCTCAGCTTCCAGAACGCGCGCTACAGTTTGCAGGATTAACCTTAATCAACAAGATTCTCATCCGTTTAGAAGACCATCTGCCCTTTAACAATACCGATATTTGTTCGCTTCAAATCGCTCACCAGTTACTGTGTCATCCTGTTCAGGCAGGCTCTGCCATTTTGGGTATCCCAATTTCAACGCTAGTTAACGCTCCTCAACGCATAAGTGCTTAACCAATGTCTTCATTCCTTGAGGCCTTAGAACAGATCGTCCGCGAAATTGAGTATGACTCTGACGGTCGTTTCTACCATATTGCCTATGGCAATATAGAAGCCGACGCTGAGCTACAATCCCAGCTTCAACAATTTTCTAGTAGCTTATCCACACAATATCTAAACTGGCTGCTTAAAGACTTCATCTCGGATGTATACTTCAAAGGCATTCAACAAGATTCGATAAATGCTTCTGCCCCAACCCACTCACCCATCCTAGAAAACAACACAGTTCATGGCAGGCACGTTGATTTCTATCAGGCGCTTCATTCCCATAATATGGGTAAAGGATATTTTGATCCGGGTTGGGAAATTATACAAACCACTGCCGACGGTCTGACTATTGTTGAGAAGAACGATCTTCAGCTTTATGTCAATCGCTCGGACTATCTAGCCCCTGCCGATCAGTCTGCTGCCATTGGTGATACTGTTTCAATTCGCCTACCTAAGAACTTAGTAGAACCTGATCTCTATGTTGCTGTTGGCAACGTCGGCACAGTTTCTCGTGCCGATCATCCGATCGAAATTTATTGGAATCTCTCAGCAGAAAAAATTCTTGATCTTCTACAACACTTGACCTTTGCATTGAATCAGCGTGGAATTCCTTTCACGTTTAAGGTTCCGTATCACCCCAGTGGGTATAAAGGTTGTGATACGGCTACACTATGCATTCGAAAGCAAGATTACAAACCCATTCACTCTATTTTACAAAGACTATATCTAGAGTTCAATCAGGTTTTCAGTGACTCAACTCCTGTATTTACAAAACAGTTGGCACCAGGTATAGCCTTGGCAGAATCTCCAGATTGGGCCGATCCTCAGTCCGAAGAGCCTGAGCGTGGAAGTGCTGCCACCTTTGGGCAAAACAGATGTCAGCTAGTTGCGACTGGTTTTCTATGGGCCCATGAGCAGGGCATTACATCAAAAAAGAAGATTCTCTCAGTAGTAGAGAAAGAATTTGAACAAGCTGGTATTTCTTTGGAAGCCCCTTACCTTAATCCAGATTCAGAAGATACGTATATACGGCTGAATTAAACCTTGGCCACGTCCAGAACTGGAGTTTTTCCGACGCGAAAAGCTACAGGTTTCAACTTGGACGTGGTTTAGCATATTTATTACTCCGGCGATCAAACAGCGCACTAGCGAGATCGTCGAAAGCTTCTGTCATAAGGACATTCCATAAGAGATAGCTCCTATTTGACTGCCAGATTAATATTACGTGAGAAGAGCAAGCTCTACATCCCCCTAGCCCCTTTTCTCCATGGGAGAAGGGGCTGTCACTTATAGTTTAAGAACCGGGCCACTCCCTCTCTCTAGCGTGGGTGATTTAGGATAAGAACTGAGACAGAAGGTAATTGAACATTCGCTCTTTAGCGGGTTAGGAAGCAGCTCTGACGTCTCGGGTGGGATAGCAGATGCATTGAGCTTGCCGCTTAGTTTATCTTGGTTTCGACGTTGGTTTTTGGAACTTAATCATGTTGAGTGCTTGTTATAAACAAATATGAAGTAAAACCGGCAAGTTCACCCTAAATTAATCGGCAATCAAACGAAGACGGCAACGCTTAGTTCAGATTCAGTAAGAAGAAGGAACAAAGTCTGAGCGCTGGTAATCGTTGTTACTGGCAGCAATATTAGTTGATTGGGCAGTTGAGCCCTGATCAACAACTAGCTGATGACGCAACTTAGTGACATCTGCCATGAACTCACCCCTAAATACGCTAGGACACCTCGATGAATCAAACCCTGTGGGACGTCCTCGAGTTGTTACGGAATATTATCTCAAACGATTACGGGTCTTGGTTAGCACGAGTCCTAAGATTTGGGGTTACTCCTTTCGACGTTGGACAGCTCATAAGCTCAAGCTGCATCTGGCTCAAGAGACTGGCGTCGATATTAGTGCCAGACATGTCAACCGGTTGCTCAAAAAGCTTGGACTATCGACTCGGTTGTCGGCGGCGGGAGCCACTAATCAATTACCCGATGACCTAGATATTCGCCTCAAAAGTGGCCATACAGCCGGGAAACAAAAGCCCGAGATTCTGATTAACGACATTGTACCAAACGACGTTGTGCCATCCGCAACGCCTGACTTTTTCTGGGAGATGGATGTCGTGATGGAGACTGGACTCAATCGGAATCAGAATAAACGAGGTATGCGCCCATGACACACCAGACTCTAATCGCTTCTCTCTCAGCCGCACTCGGAGAAAATCTATCACGATTGAAACTAGCTTCAGTCCTAGATCGTGTTCGCATTTTAGAGCCGGATGTCGGTGAGCAGTTCTGGCGGGCTGATACAGCAGCTCCAGGGATCCTGGTGGTCTTATCCGGCAAAGTTAGGCTGCTAGACAGTGACGATAATTTAGCGCTAACGTTGTCAGCGGGATCAGCTTTTGGAGAACTCACGCTCTTTCTAGATCATGGCTTCCAGGTCTATTCTGCCCGCGCATCACATCAGTTGCGCGTGGCTATTCTCAGTTTGGACTGCATACATCTGATTATTGAGTCCTATCCAGATTTGCAGGCTCGGTTGAACCGCCAAGCTGTGTTGCGGAATATGTTCTTTCTCTGTCGGCAGATTCCCGCCTTTAAGACGCTCCCTCGTCCGACTCTGTTCACGGTGATTTCCCTACTCGACCCTTATCTGATTCGAGCAGACGAGCCTGTTCCAGAGGCACTATTGAATCAGTCGTTATGGATACTCCACCGGGGGGAATTGGTTAACGCGGAAGAGCAGCGCCTGCTACCTGGTCAGCTTTATTTCCCAACACAGCTCCCTACTGGAGGATGGAGAGCCAGTTTATCGACAGAGCTGTTCGTCCTCTCCCCTGGAGACATTGAAACCCTTGCTATCTATGCACCGGAGTTGGGGAAACAACTGCATTTACTTGTCGCTACGCGGACAGTATCAGCCCCCCTCGCTCAACCGATTGACTCAGCAGAGGTTGTATCGGTACCAAGCAAGTCAATTGTCAAGCGCCAGGTGCGATCGCAAAAAATTGTCCCCATCCGTTCCAAAAAGCGATCGCCTCAAGTGGCCCAAGCCTTTTTTCCCTACCCGTCCGTCCGTGTGGGCCAGTGGTGGCAACATTTAGTTGGGCGCTACCCCTTTATGCGTCAGCAAAGCGTCATGGATTGTGGCGTTGCCTGCCTGGTGATGATTGGCCGTTACTGGGGCAAGCGGTTTAGCGTTCAGCATTTGCGGACAGCAGCGAATGTGGACCGTAGCGGAGTGACGCTGCGAGGTCTGATCAATAGTGCAGAGTCTATCGGCTTTGCCACTCGTCCGGTGAAGGCAACCTTGCCGGGGCTGACGGCTCAAACGCTGCCTACGATCGCACACTGGCAAGGTAATCACTATGTGGTGGTTTATAAGATTTCTCGTAAGCATGTGATTCTAGGCGATCCAGAGGTCGGCATACGATCGCTAACACCCCAAGAATTCCTAGAGGGCTGGAATGGCTATGCACTATTGTTAGAACCCACAGCGAACTTTTACCATGTACCCGAGGCCAACAATAACCCCTGGAAATTTTGGGAATTGGTCAAGCCCCATTGGCGGGTTCTCCTGGAAATATTTCTGGCCTCTCTACTGATTCAACTCTTTGGGCTCGTGACGCCGCTGCTAACGCAGGTGCTGTTAGACCGGGTGATTGTGCAGCGTAGCGCGACTAGCCTGGCCGCGATTGGTTCAGGGCTGATTCTGTTTACCCTGTTTCCGATGCTCATGCGCAGTCTACGGCGCTATTTGCTCTATCACACAGCAAACCGTATCGATCTTTCCCTAGCGGTAGGGTTTATCGGCCATACCTTTCGTCTACCGTTAAACTACTTTGATACCCGTTTTGTGGGTGACATTACCTCCCGCATTCAAGAGAACAAAACTATTCGGGCCTTTTTATCCGGTGATGCCATTACCACAGTGTTAGACCTCATCATGGTGTTTGTCTACGTCACCCTGATGTTCTGGTATAACGCCCAGCTGGCCCAGCTAGCCCTGATTTCCATTCCGCTGATCTCGCTGATTACGCTAGCGACAACCCCCATCGTTCAACGTATTTCGCGGGAAATCTTCAATGCCAAAGCAACCGAACGCAGCTATCTGATTGAAGCTCTCAACGGCATGGGAACGGTCAAGGCAATGGGCGTTGAGAGAACGGTTCGGTGGCGCTGGGAAGATCTGTTCGGCCGATATATTAAAACAAAATTTTCAGGTAAGATTCTGAACGAACAGATTAAGCTGGCCAGTGGCCTAGTTGAGGGAGTCGTCAATCAGGGACTGTTCCTATTTGGTATCTGGCTTGTCATCCATGAGCAGCTCACAATTGGTCAGCTGATTGCCTTTAATATGCTGTTGGGAAATGTCATTAGCCCATTTCGACGGTTGATTTCGTTATGGCATGACTTCCAAGAAGTGTTGATTGCCATGGAGCGAATCAACGATGTCATTAACACGCCACCTGAGGAAGACTCTCAGCGGGTGGTACTGCCCAGCTTGCCTCGCGTTCGAGGACAGATTCGGTTTGAAAACGTGACGTTTCGCTACAACCCTGAAGCCGATACGAACGTGCTCACTAACCTCAATTTTGAAGTCCAGCCAGGCCAAGTCGTTGCGTTGGTAGGCCGTAGCGGTTCAGGCAAGACGACACTTAGCAAGCTACTATTGGGGCTCTACGCGCCTACTGAAGGCAATATCTACATTGACGGCTGCAATATTAACTCAGTTCTAAAGCAGTCTCTGCGCCAGCAAATTGGCGTGGTTGATCAAAATACCTTTTTGTTTGGTGGGACGATTCGAGCAAATATTGCCCTGGCGCAACCCCAAGCACCGTTGGAAAAGGTTATTGAAGCGGCTCGATTGGCAGGGGCTGATCGCTTTATCGAGGCGCTTCCCCTCCAGTACGAAACTGAAATTGGAGAAGGAGGGGGACTCCTGTCGGGAGGGCAGCGACAGCGGGTTGCGATCGCGCGGGCGCTATTGGCCGATCCACGCCTGCTGATTTTTGATGAAGCAACCAGCAATCTGGATACGGAATCAGAACGAATTATCCAAAATAATCTAGCTGAAATGACTGAAGGTCGAACGACGCTGATTATTGCCCATCGGCTATCAACTGTGCAGAATGCCGATCTAATCTTGGTGCTGGATCAGGGCGTAGTCATTGAACACGGCACCCACGCTGAACTGATGGATCGTCGAGGTATTTATTTCTATCTCAATCAGCAGCAGCTTACGGCGGCTTAACTCATGTATCGGTTAAAACTCATGCTCCCTTCCCAAGAAAACCGCTAATCCTGAACGCTATCAAGCTGTAGAGTCCGCTCGTTGTTTCAATTCTGTGTGCAGGAAAACTCTGATATGCCGTATTTTTCTCCTTCAGGCCGTTCGACCCATCTTCGAGAAGACAGAAAACTGACATCGGATTACTCTATCGACAAACATCCCCAAGATGATCTACTAATAACAGATTCTAATAGAACAACACTCAATACGGCTAAGCAGGAAGAGTGGACTCACTCAACCCGTGAAATTCTCAATACGCTACCTCGGGTTTGGTCGCGAAGCGTTCTGTATGCCATGGCCCTGTTTACTGTAGTCGCCGTACCCTGGGCGATGATCTGCAAGGTAGACGAAGTGAGTACAGCGACAGGTAAGTTAGAGCCTAAGGGGCGGACCATTCAGCTCGATGCTCCCATCATGGGAACTATTGAAACTGTTCACGTGCAAGAGGGACAAACGGTTACGAAAGGCCAACCGCTGATTGAGTTTGAAACTGACCGGATAATAGCAGAACTAGAGCAGGCAGAACAACAGTTAGAGGGACTGAAAAATCGCCTGACTCAACTCGAGTTAGGTAAAAATCAAATAGCGGTTTCCATCCGCCTGCAAGAACAGCAATACCAGGCCCAAGTCGGAGAACAACAGGCTCAGCTGCGACAGGCGCAGCAGCAGCTTACCTTCGATCAGGCCGCCATTGACTCTAGTAATGCCCTCTTATCCAAAGACCACGATCAGGTATCGCGGTTGCGCCGTCTCGAAGCCGAGGGTGTTGTGTCTTCTTTACAGCGAGAAGAAGCGGAGCGAACCTTAATTGAAAATCAGCGTCAGCTAGAACAGAGCCGTACAGAGCTTGCCAAAACCCGCACGGAAATACAGAAACAGCAAAGTACCCACGAGCGTATTCTCAAGGAAGGCAAGCTAGCGGCAACCCAAAGTCAAAAGCAGTTACAGGAGCTAGACGCCCAAATCGCAGATGTCCGTACGCAGGTTAGCCAAACTGAAGCATTGATTGCGTCGCTACACTATCAGCAGCAGCAGCATATCGTTACGGCCCCAGTTAGTGGAACTGTATTTCAGCTACCCCAAAAAAATCCAGGGGCCGTTGTCCCAGCCAGTCAAAATCTGGCGCAGCTGGCACCGGAGAATGCGCCACTTGTTCTTAGAACAACAATGGAAAGTCGGCAAACGGGCTTCTTGACTGTGGGGTTACCCGCCAAGGTTAAGTTTGATGCCTACCCCTTTCAACAGTACGGTATTGTGCCGGGACGAGTAGCTTATATTTCTCCTGATTCCCAAGTACAGCAGTTGCCGGATGGCCGTCAGAAGCAGGTTTACCAGGTAGATATAGCACTTGAAAAGGAATTTATCTCTCAGGGTACCGAACAGATTATCTTCTCTCCTGGGCAGGCCGCAACGGCAGAAGTAATTGTGCGTCAGCGTCGGCTGATTGATTTTGTCCTAGATCCGTTTAAGCAGCTTAAGGCAGATGGCATGAGCCTCTAGCCTGCAGTCGTTCCCCTATCGTGGTTGTCCAATGTTCTTTTCTGAGGCAGATCTCCTACAGCAGGTCCGACTGCTGCGTGAAGTGCCAACGCTGGTTGAAGCCTTAGCTAAGCGCCAGCTAATTGAGGAGACTGCTCAGAATATGGGCCTGACGGCTACCGCCGAAGAATTGCAGAAAGCGTCTGACAGTTTGAGAATTCGCCATCAACTGCTGAGTACAGACGACACCTGGCGTTGGTTGAAAAAACATTACTTGTCGCTGGAAGACTTTGAAACGATGGCCCGCATGACAGTTCTCTCTGGAAAGCTGGCCCAGCATCTGTTTGCTGACAAAGTAGATTTAACCTTTGGCCAAAACTACTTAGACTATAGCCGGGTAGCCTTTTACGAGGTCATATTTGACGATTATGGCTTGGCCATGGAGGTTTACTACAGTCTTCAAGAGTCAGAATTGACATTTGGCGAAGTTGTTAACCGTTACTGCCGGGACAGAGAGCACCAAAGGAGAGGCGGATACCAGGGATTTTGGAACCGAACGCAACTCGTCCCCGAAATCGCCAGCGTAATTTTTACGGCCCAACCACCAGAAATTCTTAAACCTATCAAAACATCTCAGCATACTCATCTTATTCGAGTAGAAGAAATCGTTCGCCCTAGCTTAGATAACAAACTACGTCAGAAGATTTTGGCTGATTTATTTTCAGAGTGGCTTTCTAAGCAGCTTAAGACCGTCGAGACCACGCTTCAACCTGAAGGCCAACCCCTAGAAGATACAGCCTCAGCCGCATAAGTCATATCGCCTTCTCTGTCTTCAACGATCTGGGTTCTTTGCCCATCACAGACTGGGGGTAGCTTTTATGGAGGACGGGCTGCTTTGTAGAGGAAAACGACGAGCCAGTAGTGCGCGATTGGGACCTTGCACATCCGCACTCAAACAGCAGATGACGTAGCGCTACAGCCTATAGCAGTCAAAGGATTGGTTAAAGCATTCGACTGCGTCGAGGGGCGACCGTGTCAAGAACGTCAACGCCAATAACTATCCTTAGCAACTCGACGCATGCAATAGTATCAACGAAGATATTCACTAACTACGCTGGCAGGATGAAGCAGATCAACGACTGCCATAGCGCATAATTGCGTCACAATAGCAGTACAGTGCTAGCGTCGCGCTCTCGCAACACTGTCATGCCGCGCAACCAACTGTCAGATGCTAACCAGGCTACGGGCGCTGCGTTAGGGGCTGCCATCATCATTGGGCTTCACATTGTGGCCTTTTTTGTAGTGCTCTTCGGCGGTTCGGCACTTGTTAACGTCCTGGTGTCAGAAGATAACTTTCAACAGCGGCAGAATTGGGGGCTAGGAGCCATCGCCTTTGCATTCACAGGCATTGCGCTGTATCAGCTGCCCTATGTGATTCCCATTGCACTGCGGGCAAAGCGACGGGGACATCAGGGATTTTTCAAGGGCGTTGTGATTGCAGCAGCAGTGACGGGGTTGATTAGCGGACCATGTTTTGTATTGGTGTTTGGGAATCAGCTGTAAATGCCCAGGGATACAAATGTAGGCTTTGCACCAGGAACCACCACGGCCTGTGTCATCAACTTCTGGGTGTTCTGGGCACATTCCCAACTTGGAGCAGGCTATTAACCAATCTGCCGACCACAGTAGCCACGATTGGCAATCACAGTTGGAACGATAGCTGGACAGCTCCTTTACATTGCACCATTGGGGCTATGGATATGCCAATGGAAAAAGACCGCTGCGTTGATTTGCATCATCACTACAGTGGCCTTAACGAAACTATTGATAGACAGTTGCTTCTTGCCAGCTTTGAAGGAATTTCGACCGGTTTACCTAGTCTTCCTGGGTCTCATCTACTGTGGCACCACCGGACGCTTCGAAAATTGCATCGAGCTGTTCGCGGGCGTCCTTGATCGAGATAGAACGCATTACCAGCAGTGGCTCGTCAGAGACGTTGCCATCATCATCCAGTAGTTCGGGATGGGGGATGGGCCGACTGGCACGGGCAGTGGGCATGCCACTTGGGGCGGCGCTGCCGGGGCGGCGTGCTTCAATGCCAAGGCTGATCAGGTTGCGAACCAGGTTAGCGACGGCAAGGACTGCCAGCACGGTAAAGGCAAAAATGTAAAGTAAGTGCAACATATTTGAGGAGGAGCGCGGTTGCCTAGCTTGGGTCGTTCGCGTTTGAGATAACCCGTATTTTAGTGACCTACTGAGCGGGTGGGGTAGTTTGACCTGAAGTTTGCCGACGGTGCCGGGCAGCAACACCCCAACATTCTTGGACGAGCTGATGCCAGGTCATCATCAATGGCATATCGACTCCGGTTTGGTTGCCGGTCGCAGACGAGAGGGACCTAACCGCACTCACCTGCTGTTGCGCCTGCTGTACTCTTTCTAGCAGATTTTGCTGCTCTTCACTGTTCAAAGACGCAATGTCTTCGGATTTGAGCAGGGTAATGGAACGGTCGAACCAGTACTGAAAGTCATCTAGGAGGGGTTCTAGTACGGCTTTGATCAGGGCGGGTTCGGGGGTGTTGGAGTCGGGCACGGGTTGGTATACGTGGCTACAGGGATTTCGTTACACTAATCTTAACGCTGTTTCTCATATTTAGTGGTGGGAGAATGTCGGGGTGTGAAGGAGTGTGAATGTCTGTAACTTAAGCGTTAGGTGGGTTTTAGAGGGTGGTTCTGACTGAAGGGGGATTTTCTATCTCTAATTCAACGGTTGCCATCCGGCGGTCCAGAGGGCTCGGTTTTTCAGTAACTTGGCGTTGAGCCAGAAGCGAACGGTGGGGTCGCAGGCGGCGACGAGTTCGGCGAAGACGAGGTTGCCTTGGTTCTTGCGGTTGGTAACTTGAAAGTGTCGCCAGCCGGAATGCTTTTGGTTCGCGGTCCATTTGGAGCCGACGAGGTAGGGGAAT
This sequence comes from uncultured bacterium, assembly GCA_963923025.1. GTDB lineage: Bacteria > Cyanobacteriota > Cyanobacteriia > Phormidesmidales > Phormidesmidaceae > CAWUKV01. The sequence continues at coordinate 9,666 of CAWUKV010000082.1, read as the reverse complement.
TTTTGTTTTTTAGCCATAGAGGGTCGGGGCTAGGATTTTATTCGCTTTGCCAACGCCCTGATATGGACGGCTCTACTATTCACAACGGCGGTCTTGCCGAGGAACGTGACGTAGATTTTGCCGGAGAATGCGCCACGGCTGCCCTCGCGGGCGAAGACTTGGGTGTTTTCTAGGTCGGGGCGGTCGATGGGGCTATAGCCCATCTCATCCAGAATGGGCGTGAGTCGGTTTAGCAGGACTTTTTGCCCACGCAGGGGGAGTTCAAGGGTTTTATTGGCGTTGAAGTAGGTGCCAATCAGGCCGCCGAACAGACCGACGATGCTGCCGAGCTGGTTAGGAATGCCGGAGGAAAAGGGGACGTGCAGGGCCTGGTGTGCCAAGAATGCGCTGACGAAGGCGGTACCGACGAAATAGTAGAGAAAGGTGACGCCTGCACCCGGCCCCTGGGGCATGGGAACAGTGTCGGTCTCGACCGTCTTTTTGGCGGACTTCTGAGCCGATTTTTTGTCGGGTTTTGACTTGGCTTTATCGGGTAAGTCGCTCACGAATAGCTGTAAAAAAGCGGTGAATGCCCTCAATTTACCCTGTCGGTGGCACAATGGTCAGTCGATATACAGACCAGCGCCATGATTGAAGTTGAGGGACTCAGCAAAAATTACGGGCCAACGGTGGCTATTCAAGATGTGTCGTTTCGGGTAGAGCCAGGGGAAATCCTGGGTTTTCTAGGACCGAACGGGGCGGGTAAGACAACGACGATGCGCATCCTGTCGGGGTACCTGCCTGCGACGAGTGGGACGGCACAGGTGGCGGGCTGTGAGGTACACACGGATTCGCTAGCGGTGCGGCAGCGGATCGGCTACCTGCCAGAAAATCCGCCGCTGTATCCCGAGATGACGGTGGAGGGGTTCCTCTACTTCGTCGCGCGAATTAAGGGCGTGCCTGCAGGGAAGCGAGAGGTGCAGATAGACTCTGCGATTCAGCGATGTAACCTGGGCGAGAAGCGTAAGGTGCTGATTCGCAAGTTGTCAAAAGGGTTTCGGCAGCGGGTGGGCATTGCCCAGGCGATTGTGCATGACCCGCCGGTGATCATTTTGGACGAGCCGACAGTGGGGCTAGACCCGCGCCAGATTATTGACGTGCGCAACCTGATCAAGAAGCTGGCCGGGCAGCACACGATCATTTTATCGACCCACATTTTGCCGGAAGTGAGCGCGACGTGCGATCGCGTTGCCATTATCAACCGAGGCCGCATCGTCGCCACGGACACCCCAGAGAACCTGCAAGCCCAGATTGCTGGGCAACTGGGCTATGCCATCGAAGTACAAGGCGATGTGGAGAAGGCAAAAACGGTGCTAGCAGAGCTGGATCTGGTGGAGTCGGTGGAGCTGGCAGCGGCAGAAGATGTGGCGGAGGGGCATCACCGATTGCAGGTGGTGGCAGCAAAGGGCAGCGATCCGGGGGGTGCGATCGCTGCCGCCCTGGTCAACGCCGAGCTAGAACTTTACGAACTCACCCGCAACCGCGTCAGCTTAGAGGATGTCTTTATTAACCTCACCATGTCCGATGCAACGACCGCTGATACCACCACTGCTGATATCAAAACCGGGACCGAAGCGAAGAAGAAGCCCGCGATTAAGGTAAAAACGCTAGTGGGTGACAAAGCCAAGAAATCCGATACCCGTTCTGCCACCGAAAGCGTGGCTCAAACCAACCCACCGGCTGCTGTGCCTGAAGCTGCGCCAGAGGCTGAGGAAAAATCTTCTGACCCCGCCGCTACTGAATCGGAGGCCCAAGATGACTAGCGTTAAAACCATTTTCAGCAACGTACTGGCAATCTATCGGCGTGAGCTACAGAGCTACTTCGGGTCACCCCTGGCCTATGGCGTGGCCACCGTGTTCTGGCTGCTAGCGGGCGTTCTCCTGTCGCTACTGGTGTTTGGTCCTCAAGGGCTTCTCTTTCAGCAGGCGGTGATCGATCAGGGGCAGGTGCCCGCACCGCCCATCGACATGGCCTACGAACTAGTACGTGGCTTCCTCGGCGTACTTGGTTCCCTGTCGATGTTTGTGCTGCCGATGCTGTCCATGGGCCTGTACACCGAGGAACGCAAGCAGGGCACGCTGGAGCTGCTGGCAACATCACCCGTCACTAACTGGGCCGTAGCCCTGGGCAAGTTGCTGGGCGTGGTCACCTTCTTTACCTTCATGCTGGTGCCCGTGCTGATTTACCAGCTGATTCTCACCAGTGCCGCAGACCCACCGTTTGGGCTGGCTCCGCTGCTTATCGGGCATTTGGGACTGGTGCTGTTAGCGGCCAGCATTCTCTCGCTGGGCATGTTCATCTCTTCTCTCACGGCCAGCACCGTACTGGCTGCGATGATGACCTTTGGCCTGATGCTGGTGCTGTGGGTGCTGGAGGGCTTGGGCGAAGCGGTACCCGGTCCTGCCGGGGCAGCACTGTCCCACCTGTCGGTGTTGAACCACTACGACGATTTCATCCAAGGCATTTTTGACAGCAGCGGTGTGGTGCTGTTTTTGACCTACATAGTGCTGGGGCTGTTTCTGACGGCTCAATCAATTGAAGCGTTGCGCTTTCAGCGCAGCTAGGGGAGGCGTTTTGATCAACTTTCTAGCGTTGTCCACGCCGTTCAAAGTCCCTCTTCCGTGGGGAGAGGGATTTAGGGTGAGGGCCACAGTCAAACAGCGAAAAGTCCTTCTGTCTAGCGGGGTGTAGCCATGCAGATTTCTCAACGGCGCTATCTGCGCTACCTGATTTGGCCCGGTATCGCCACAGCAACGGCTGGCCTAGTCGTCGGTCTGCTCAACGGCTGGGATACGCTGCCGCTAGTGCTTATCATCGTCGGCATTCTATTTATGCTGGCAAGTTTGTTGCTGGGGGGCTATGCCTGGGGACAGTTCTGGCGCAGCCGCTCAACCCAAAGTGGGACCAATGCGGTCATCGCCACCCTCTCGGTATTGCTCATCCTGAGTCTGGTGAATTTTGTGGGGGCACGCTACGACCAGCGGCTAGACCTGACAGAAAATCAGCTGTTTACCCTGGCTCCAGAGTCTCAGGTGGTGGCAAAGAACCTGGCCCAGCCGGTGACGATATATGTGTTCGACGAGGTGCTGAACCCAACAGACCAAAAGCTGCTAGAGAGCTACCAGCGCTTCAACGCTGACATTACCTACGAAACGGTTAACCCCTTCCAAGAGCCCCAACTCGCCCAGCAGTTCGGCGTCTCTGCCCCCGGCGAAGTGTATTTGCAAGTGGGCGACAACGAAATTTTTGTGCAGCAGCTGGGCCAAGAGCGCCTGTCGGATCGGGATTTGACCCACCGACTAGCCCAGTTGGGTGCGGAGAATGCTGCAACGGTATACTTATTGCAGGGGCATGGGGAGTACGCCATTGACGGTAGCGCCACCGGCTTTGCCCAAGCGGCCCTAGCGCTAGAAGATGAGAATTTCACGGTTGAAGCGCTGGATCTGGCTAATACCCAGGCGATTCCTAGCGACACTGCCGCGCTGATTATTGCCGGACCCCAGGAAGCCCTGTTTGAGCCAGAGCAGGCACTCGTAGAGGACTATCTGACAGCGGGCGGCAGCGTGTTTCTGCTGGTGGACCCGGAGGTGGAAACGGGGCTGGAGCCGCTGCTGTCGACCTGGGGCATCACCTTGGATGACAGGATGATTGTCGATACGTCCAATCGCGGGCAAATCGTCGGACTAGGACCGGCTGCACCGCTCGTAACTGAATATGGCCCACACCCCATTACCGACGAGTTCAACGGTGGGCGTTCGTTTTACCCGCTGGCGCGTCCGGTTCAGGTCGAAGAGAGACCCGGCGTCCGGGCTGCGCCGCTGCTGATTACCGACCCGCAGTCGTTTGCTGAGCCGGTATCAGAAACGGGTGAACTGGATATTGATACTCAGGCCTCACCCGGTGGGCCGTTCAACATTGGTGTGGCGTTGGATAAGCCTGCGATCGCACCCGTCAGCAGTCCGCCCAAAGAACCCACAGCAGAAGAACCCACGGCAGAAATCACAGACGAAGAAGACTCCGCACCAGCGGACGAGACCCCAGACGATGCAGCAGCCCCGGCAGAAGACACTTCGGCAGAACCCGAAACCGCCCCGCGCTCGGAAGAATCCCGTCTGGTCGTCATCGGCAACGCCGCCTTTGCCACCGATGGCCTATTTGACCAGCAGCTCAATGGCGATGTCTTCCTCAACGCCGTTACCTGGCTCAGCAAAATCGACAGCCCCACCCTATCGATTCGCCCCAAAGATCCGACTAACCGCCGCATCGTCATGACCCCACAGCAGCAGGTTCTGGTTTTAGTTTTGGCTGGGCTGGTCGTCCCCGCAGCAGGAATTGTCGGAGCAGGCGTCACTTGGTGGCGGCGGCGATAGGTCAACCCCGTAGATCGGGTTACACCTCACCAGCCCACTCTGCAATGCGCCAACATCTGCTGAACCCGACGCCCGCTCCCTCACAGGGACATCGATAAACCCCATGAAATTACAAAAAAGTACCCTCACTCTGCTGATCAGCGCCGTTGTTCTTACCTTTGGCGTAGTCGTCTACGAAACCCAATACAGCGACGGTCCTCGGTCAGAAGACACCGAGGGGGGCGACCGCCTCTTCACCTTCGAGGAAACCGACGTCGAACAGCTCACCCTAGAGCGCAACGACGAAACCCTGGCATTTGCGCAAAACCTGGACAACCCCGACATCGAAGTCAGCTGGCGGATGGTTGAACCGGAGGAAACCCTGGCCGAACCCGCAGCGGTCGCTTACCTACTCAACATTCTCACCACCGACCCCAGCCTGCAAACCCTGACGGCGACAGCAGAGCAGCTAGTCCAGTACGGATTGGACGATCCGAACGCAACGATTGAGCTGGTGCTGGCGGACGAGACCACCCACACGGTAAAGATCGGCGGGACAGACTTTAGCGGCGATAACCGCTATGTGCAGGTGGACAACGGCGAGAAAGTTTATGTGGTTTCGGGTGGGATTACCAACGGCATTGAGCGTCCGGTAGAGGAGTGGATTGCGACGACGGAGGAGGGGGCAGAGGATGAGGGGGCAGGCGATGAGGCATCTGTCGATGGCGAAGCTCCTGAGACTGATGGTGCAGAAAACGAGGCTGGCGAAGAATAATTGGGGTTTGAAACGGTTTCGGGCAGTGGGTTACGCTTCGCTTTAACCCACCTTACGGTTCTCCCCCAATATCAGCATGACTTCTCCGACGGCGACGCTTTTGATTTCTTGCCCAGATCAGAAAGGGCTGGTGGCAAAGCTGGCGAACTTTATCTACACCTACGGGGGCAATATCGTCCATGCCGACCAGCACCGGGATGAGGCAGCGGGGCTGTTTTTGTCCAGAATTGAATGGCAGCTAGAGGGGTTTCAGCTCGGTCGAGAGTTAGTGGGTCCGGCCTTTGGCGCGATCGCAGCTCCCCTAAACGCGACTTGGCGGCTCCATTTCTCTGATACCGTGCCAAAACTCGCCATCTGGGTCAGCAAGCAGGACCACTGCCTGCTCGACCTACTTTGGCGGCACCGAGCCGGGGAGTTCTCTGCTGACATCCCCCTGATCATTAGCAACCACGACAAGCTGCGGCCTATCGCCGAGCAGTTCGGCATCGACTACCATCACCTGCCCATCACCTCCGATACCAAATCCCAGCAGGAGCAGGCTCAGCTCGAACTGCTCAGCCGCCACAAAATCGACTTAGTGGTCCTGGCAAAGTACATGCAGGTACTCAGCCCCAGCTTCCTAGACGTCTTCCCTACCGTCATTAACATCCACCATTCCTTCCTGCCCGCCTTTATGGGCGCAAACCCCTACCAGCGCGCCTTCGAACGCGGCGTCAAAATCATCGGAGCCACCGGCCACTACGTCACTCCCGATTTGGACGCCGGCCCCATCATCGAGCAGGACATCGTCCGCATCAGCCACCGCGATGGCGTGAAAGACCTGATTCGCAAGGGCAAGGACCTGGAACGCATGGTGCTGGCCCGCGCCGTGCGCCTACATCTACAGAACCGAACATTAGTCTACGGGAATCGAACGGTGGTGTTTGAGTGAGGCACTCGGCTATACTTGATGAGCATAAATACTCACCAAGTCGCCCGGCAACTTATTAAGCTTCCCACTGATGGAGGCGTCCTCACGCCCCATCCAGAGATATAGTGGGGAACGGACAGTACCAATTAGCAACCCTAGATAGGTTCAATCGCAGGTATAAGCGAATGGTATCCCAACTGTCCGTTACAATTCTTAAAATGGAGCCATAATAGTTGTGGCGCATAAACCGATAGGGAATGACATCTTTGGTATTGGGTAACTTTCCAATGACGGGTCCAGGCGGTGACCAATTGGTCAGTAAAGCCGTCAGCGCCGCGATCGCAGCGCTGTTTAAGCGTACTGGTAAGTTAGAAGCAACGGTACGAGCTGAACCCGTCTCGAAACTTATGCAGGGCAGCGTCGATGGGTTCGACTTCATCGGCAACGATATGCTCATGTACAACGGCCTCCGCATCCAGTCAATGGAGCTGTATGTTCAGGCCGTATCTCTCGACTTTGGGGCCATTTTCCGGGGTAAGGTCAATCTGCGACAGCCTACCCAAGCCTCCATGCGCGTCGTCCTCACCGAGGAAGACCTCACCACCTCCTTCAATACGCCCTTCGTCGTCAGCAAGCTCCAGCAGCTCGAAATCGACGGCAAAGAAATCCTCTTTCAAAACACCGAGATGACGCTGAATGACGATAAGTCGATTCGGCTCAAAACCCAGGCCCGCGCCGGTACCTTTGCCCCCTTCCGTGATATCGACCTCACCGCCGACCTAGACATTCAAGAGCGCAAAAAAATTCAGTTCGTCAACGTCTGCTTCAACGACGAAGACGACATCCTCGCCAACGAGCTAGGCGAAGCCATCATTGACCACGTCAACTCTTTGTTGGACTTAGACAAGTTTGCCCTCGACGGCACCCAGCTTCGAGTAGACAAGGTCCGTCTTCGCAACAAAGAGCTGATCTTCTACGGCACCGCAAAGATTGACCGCTTCCCTGAGAAGAAGTAGCGCTCGACGGCTTGTGACAACCCGCTCAACGCAAAGCAAGTTCCTTGGCGTGCCAGTTCAGGTTTTGAGCTTGTTCTTGGGCCACTTTGGGTACGTCGGCGTCGATAAAGTGCTCATGGAGAATCTGTACGCTGAGCAGGTGGTTAATGACGGCGTCGAGCTGAACCTGGGTAGCAACAGGCGTGGTTGAGTCGTGATAACGCTCAAAGAGGCGGCTGACCGCATTAAAATCAAGGAGTTGGGCGGTTGCGATCGCACCCTCCGACAGGTACTCCCGCGCTAGGTCCATCATTGCTGCTTGCTTGGCAGTATCCGTGTGGGCAGGCGGGGCCATAAAGGCGAACTTTTGCCGGTTGTACAGCGTTTCGGGCAGCAGTTCTCGCATCGTTTCTCGCAGGATGTACTTGTCTTTGCGATCGCGAAATCGGAGCGCGGGCGGCACCGTCACCGCAAACTCCACCAGGGGATGATCGAGAAACGCTGGGCGGGCTTCGAGAGAATTCGCCATGTCTACCCGGTCTCCCGCCCAGCCCAATACCTGAGACTCAAACTGGGTCTTGACCCAGACGTACTGGGCTTTGTCTAACGGATGACGCCCGGCCAGCTGTTCAGGATTTAGTGTATTAGCAATGGCAGCGCCGGGGTTGTAGCCCGCTAGGGCCGCTCGGTAATCGGGGTGCAGCAGCGGCATCACTTGGTTCGCTGTCGAGAGCCAGGACTGCAGACAGCTGGGGGTGAACCCAACGCGCTCGGTCAGTGCTGGGTCATTCAGGCGTTTCTGGGCCAGCAGATTTCCCTTAAACAGCTGATTACTCTCCTGCAACCACTGTTCCAGCTCTACCCGTTCGGCATCGGTGGCCTGGTCCATGCCGTGCAAAATCATATCGAGTCGCAGCTGGGGGTAGCCTGCAAACAGCTCGTCTGAGCCCTCGCCAGTGACAACAACTTTGTACCCTGCCCGGTGGACGTGGGCACTCATCAACAGTTTGGCCACAGTAAAGGTGTTGTAGATACTGCGCTCGGTATGCCAGATGGTGCGGGCAAAGTGGCGGTAAAGGTCAGCACCGCCTACGGGTAAAATCTCCTGATCCGCCCCAACGGCAGCGGCCATCTCTTTGGCAATATGGGTCTCGTCATAATCTCCGTCGTCAAAGCCGATGGTAAAAGCCTTAACCGGCGACTGCTGGCACGCAGCGGCAACACCAAGAATGGAACAGGAATCGATACCGCCCGAGAGATAACAGGCCACCGGCACATCGGCCTCTAGCCGCAGCTGAATAGCTTCAACAAAGTGTTGCCGCAGCGTTTCAATATAGGCCCGCTCGTCTTTTTCGTTCAACGTGGGACGCGCTCCCCGCTGGGGAAAGTCGAGATCCCAATAGGTGTGGGTTCTCACTCGCAACCGACCTGCCTGTCGCTCGCAGATCACCATCTGCCCCGGCTCCACCGCGTGAACGCCCTCAAAACAAGTGGTTCCCGGCACCATGGTCTGCATCAGCTGGTGGTACAGCCCCGCCGCAGAGAACTGCCGCTTCACTGCTGGATGGGCGAATAACACTTTGACTTCAGAGCCAAAGACCAGCCCCTCGGCAGTCATCGTCCAGTACAGCGGCTTTACGCCAAAGCGATCGCGCACCAATGTCAGCCGTTCATGCTCTCGCTCGTACAGGGCAAACGCAAACTCCCCTCGCAGGTGCGGCAGAGCATCCAGCAGCCCAAAGCGATCGCTCAGATGTAGCACCAGCTCCGTATCGCTCTTGGTAACAAACTGGTGCCCCCTAGAGGTTAGGTCAGCCCGCAGGCGCTTGTAGTCGTAAAACTCGCCATTGTGGGCGATCAGGTAGCGCCCGTCCTGGGAGATAAACGGTTGCTGCCCCCGCGTCGGGTTCAGGTCGATGATCGATAGCCGTGCATGGGAAAAGCCCACGCCCGCCAGCCGCTCCCAACCAAAACCATCTGGGCCTCGATGGTGCTGTATCGCCGCCATTGCTACCAGCACCTCTGGATCAACGGGGCGCGAGGCCTCGTGGTGCATGATTCCTGCAATGCCGCACATTGAACGCTCTGGGGGTTGACCACTGGGGTCGATCCTACCGAGAAGGCTGCAGGTCTATGGGCAATTCTGTAATTACTTATACAAAAAATAGACACATACCGTAATGTTCAGCCGCTGCCTACTTAGGTCGAAAGTCGGCCAGAAGGTTACTTTTGCAACAGTTTCGTGACTTTTATCTCGCTAAAATTTGAAACAAATTTTTGTTGAAAAACGTATTTAAGACATCACTTCATGACATTTTCGATTGTGGCCTGGGACGCACTGACGGGCATGACAGGGGTTGCGGTTGCGACGAAGCATTTGGCCGTTGGCGCGTTGGTACCCCACGCGCGGGCCGGGGTAGGCGCGATCGCAACCCAAGCTCAGACAAATCCCATGCTCGGCATTCAGGGGTTAGAACTACTGACAGCTCGCCGCACCGCCACCGCAGACTGGGTTCTGGGCCAGCTACTACAGGCCGATGTAGAACGAGACGACCGCCAGCTTCATTTGGTTAACCCGGCAGGTCAGGCCGCCGCTT